>NZ_JAIKTT010000006.1:0-252235 GCF_023736175.1 Leclercia sp. LTM14 | reverse complement strand
ACAGCCCCTCACCCCGGCCCTCTCCCCATAGGGGAGAGGGTGAAAACCGCACCGAACAGTCCCCTCTCCCCTGTGGGGAGAGGGTTAGGGTGAGGGGTGTATCTTAATTGTCGATGCCTTTGCTGCGCAGATAATCTTCATAATTACCGCTGAAGTCCACCACGCGCTCCGGCGTAATTTCAATCACGCGGGTCGCCAGCGAGCTCACGAACTCACGGTCGTGAGAGACGAAGATCAGGGTGCCCTGATACATCTCCAGCGCCATGTTCAGCGATTCGATCGATTCCATATCCAGGTGGTTGGTCGGTTCGTCCATCACCAGAATGTTCGGTTTCTGCATCATTAGCTTGCCGAACAGCATACGGCCCTTCTCACCACCGGAGAGCACCTTCGCCGGCTTTTTGATGTCGTCCTGGCTGAAAAGCAGACGCCCCAGGAAGCTGCGTACCACCTGCTCGTCGTCGCCTTCGGATTTCCACTGGCTCATCCAGTCGAAAACGGTCAGGTCGTTGTCGAAATCTTCGGCGTGATCCTGCGCGTAGTAACCAATCTGCGCATTCTCAGACCATTTCACGGTGCCGTTGTCAGGCTGAAGTTCACCCACCAGGGTTTTCAGCATGGTGGATTTACCCACGCCGTTGGCGCCGATGATCGCAATCTTCTCGCCCACTTCCAGCAGCAGGTTGAAGTTTTTAAACAGCGGACCATCGTCAAAGCCTTTGGTGAGGGCTTCCACTTCCAGCGCGTTACGGAACAGTTTCTTGTCCTGCTCGAAGCGGATGAACGGGTTCTGGCGGCTGGAGGCTTTAACCTCATCCAGCTTGATTTTATCGATCTGACGGGCACGCGAGGTGGCCTGACGCGATTTAGAGGCGTTGGCGCTAAAGCGGCTGACGAAGGATTGCAGGTCCGCAATCTGCGCCTTTTTCTTGGCGTTATCGGCCAGCAGACGCTCACGTGCCTGGGTCGCGGCAGTCATGTACTCGTCGTAGTTGCCCGCATAAACGCGCAGCTCGCCGTAGTCCAGATCGGCCATGTGGGTGCAGACCATGTTCAGGAAGTGACGGTCGTGCGAGATGATGATCATGGTGCTGTTACGCTCGTTCAGCGTCTGCTCCAGCCAGCGAATAGTGTCGATGTCCAGGTTGTTCGTTGGTTCGTCGAGCAGCAGGATGTCCGGGTTAGAGAACAGCGCCTGTGCCAGCAGAACACGCAGCTTCCAGCCTGGCGCAACTTCGCTCATCAGACCGTAATGCTGTTCAACCGGAATACCGACGCCGAGCAGCAGTTCACCGGCGCGGGATTCGGCAGAGTAGCCGTCCATTTCGCCGTAGAGGGTTTCGAGATCGGCCACTTTATAGCCGTCTTCTTCGCTCATTTCGGCAAGTGAGTAGATGCGGTCGCGCTCCTGCTTCACTTCCCACAGCTCAACGTGTCCCATGATCACCGTGTCAAGAACGGTGAACGCTTCGAAGGCGAACTGATCCTGACGCAGCTTACCGATGCGCTCGTTCGGATCGAGAGAAACGTTACCCAGCGTCGGCTCTAAATCGCCGCCGAGGATCTTCATGAAGGTGGATTTTCCGCTACCGTTGGCACCAATCAGGCCGTAACGGTTGCCGCCGCCAAATTTGACGGAAATGTTTTCGAACAGCGGCTTACTGCCAAACTGCATAGTGACGTTGCTGGTAACTAACACGGGAGATTCCTGCGAGAAGTGTGATAAACCCGGCATTATGCCACAATTCCGAAATGAGATCCCGTGTAACAACATGCCGCTAAACTTTAACGAAACGGAAAAAAGTGTGATTTAGTACACATCCGAATTCCATGCGGGGGGGAATGCACATATAATGCGCTCCCTGAACCGTTCTGACTTTTAATAACCTGCCAAGTGGCACAGATACCTCGCACACCATGAATATGAAATTAACTTCGCTTTTTGCAGCGGCGTTTGCCGTAGTAGGGTTTTGCAAGACCGCTTCTGCTGTCACCTATCCACTGCCAACCGACGGTAGCCGTCTGGTGGGTCAGAACCAGGTTGTGACCATTGAAGAAGGCAACACCCAGCCGCTGGAATATTTCGCAGCAGAATATCAGCTCGGCCTCTCCAACATGATGGAAGCCAACCCGGGTGTTGACCCTTACCTGCCGAAAGGCGGTACCGTGCTGAACATTCCTCAGCAATTGATCCTGCCGGATACTGTGCATGAAGGTATCGTTATCAACAGCGCCGAAATGCGTCTGTACTACTACCCGAAAGGCACCAACACCGTGATCGTGCTGCCTATCGGTATCGGCCAGCTGGGTAAAGATACCCCGATGAACTGGACCACCAAAGTTGAGCGTAAGAAAGCAGGTCCAACCTGGACCCCAACCGCGAAAATGCACGCGGAATACATCGCCGCGGGCGAGCCGCTGCCAGCCGTTGTTCCTGCTGGCCCGGATAACCCGATGGGTCTGTATGCGCTGTACATTGGCCGTCTGTATGCGATCCACGGTACCAACGCCAACTTCGGTATCGGTCTGCGCGTGAGCCACGGCTGCGTGCGTCTGCGTAACGACGACATCAAATTCCTGTTCGAAAACGTGCCGGTTGGGACTCGCGTGCAGTTCATTAACGAGCCGGTAAAAGCCACCACCGAGCCGGATGGCAGCCGTTACCTCGAAGTGCATAACCCGCTGTCTACCAGCGAAGACCAGATCAATAACAACGTGACGGTGCCAGTGACCCTGACCAGCAACGTGCAGGCCATCACCGGTCAGCCGGATGTGGATGCCACTATTGTGGATCAGGCGATTCAGAATCGTTCCGGGATGCCGGTTCGTTTGAACTGATTGCGGAATGTAAAATCAAAAAAGCGGGCTTCGAAGCCCGCTTTTTTATTGTCTGTTAGTGCTGCGTGCGGCAATGCCCGGCGGCGCTACGCTTGCCGGGCCTACGGGGCGAAATCATCCCCTCACCGCATCCCCAAACACCGCATAGTCCGGCAGCTGCACTTCCTGATACGGCTCCCATCCGCCGCCGAGCGCTTTATACAGCGCCACCAGATCCAGCGCACTTTGCACCCGGGCCTGATCGCGCTGCTGCTGCGCCTGCGCCAGCTGGCGCTGGGCATCCAGCACGTCGATAAAGGTGGCGATCCCCTGCCGGTAGCTGCTGCTCGCCAGATCGAAGGCGTTTTGCAGCGCATCGATGGTTTTGCTTAATCCTGCTTCCCGCTTCTGGTCGGTGCGGTAGCTGACCAGCGCGTTTTCCACATCCCCCAGCGCGGTGAGCACCGTCTGGCGGTAATCCAGCACGGCAGCGCCCTGCTGGGCGCGGGCCACCTTCACGCTGGAAACCAGCCGACCGCCCTGGAAGATGGGGATGGAGACCTGCGGCCCGACGCTGTAGAAGTGGCTGCTCCAGTCGGTCAGCCAGCTGGCTTCGCTGTTACGCAGGCCAAACTGGCCGCTGAGCGAGACGCTGGGGAACAGCTGCGCCACCGAGACGCCGATCTGCGCGGTGGCGGCATGAAGCCTGGCTTCGGCTTCCCGCACGTCCGGACGGCGTCGCGCCAGGGTGGAAGGAATGCCGGTGGGAACAATCTCCGGCAGCGCGGGCAGCGGTTTGCTGGCCTGCAGCTCGCCGTCCAGCGCGCCCGGCGGTTTGCCAAGCAGGATCGCCAGGCCGTTCATCGCCTGTCGCGCCTGGGCTTCATATTGCGGAAGCTGCGCCTCCAGGTTGCCGAGCTGGGCGCGGGCGTTCTCCACGTCCATCTGCGGCGACAGGCCGCCGCGCTGGCGGCTGTCGGTGAGCTCCAGCGTCTGCCGGGCGCTCTCGATCTGGGTGTTGAGGGTGGCGATAGAACTCTGGGCCCCGCGCAGCTGGAGCCAGGCGCGGGCGACTTCCGCCTCCAGCGACACCAGGGCGTCGTTGCGCTGCTCGATGGCCGCCTGCTGCTGGGCGTTGGCGGCCTCCACCTGACGGCGCACTTTGCCCCATAGATCCAGCTCCCACTGGGCGTCAAAGCTGCCCTGATAAAGGTTAATCGGCTGGGTCAGCGGCCCCAGCGCGCCGCGCAGTTCAGGATCGACATCGTCCAGCTGGTCGTAGACGCCGTGGGATTTCAGCTCCCCTTCCAGCCCCAGCTGCTGCCGGGTGGCCTGCAGGTTGCCGTTCACCGCCGGGAAGAAAGCTCCGCCCGCCTGGTTGATCTGCTCCCTCGCGCCGGCGATGCGCAGCACGGTTTGCTGCAGCGACAGGTTACCGGCGATGGCGCGCTCAATCAGGCTGTCGAGCTGCGGATCGGCGAAGGTTTTCCACCAGCGAGGGTTGGTCGCGCTTGATGCGGCTTGCGATTTCACGCCCCGGTCCCCCGGATCGTTCCAGTGGGTCGGGGTCTGCGGTACGGGCTGCTGATAATCAGGCCCCACGGCGCAGCCCGCCAGCATCAGCATTAACATCAGGGGACTTAAACGTCGAATCATCAGTGTGCTCCTGCACTCCCCTCGCTCTTAACCGGCGAGAGCAACAAACAAAACGGGATCAGTAAAAGGGCCACGACGCTCAGAATGGTGAAGACGTCCACGTAGGCCAGGAAACGCGACTGTTCGATCATCACCTGGTACATGCGCCCGGTGGCGATACCGGCGGGATCGCCCACCTGGGTGGTGAAGTTCTGCACCGCCTGCGCCATCTCACGCAGCGTCTGCTGGAACGGCTCGTCAAACGCCGAGGTGTGCGTCGCCAGATGGGCGCTGTGGGCCTGCGAGCGCTCGGTGATGGCCGCCGTCGAGAGCGAAATACCCACCGACCCCGCCACGTTGCGGAACATGGTAAAGAGCGCCGCGGCGTCGGCGTTCAACTGTCGGGGGATCGAGATAAAGGCGATGGTGGTCAGGGGCACAAACAGGAACCCCAGCCCAATCGACTGGGCGCTGCGGAACAGCACCAGCGTCTCGAAGTCGATGTCCGGCGTCAGCGTGCGCGACCAGAAGAATGACACCGCCAGGCAGGTAAAGCCGAAGGCGATGATCCAGCGCGTCTGCACGATTGGCATCAGCTTCAGCACCAGCGGAATGGTCAGAACGATGAGGATCGCGCCGGGCGAGAGCACCAGCCCCGACCAGGTGGCGGTATAGCCCAGATCCTGCTGCGCCAGCTGGGGGATCACCACCGAACTGCCGTAAAGGATCATCGCCATACCGGCCATCAGCAGGCTGGAGACGGCGAAGTTTTTATCCTTCATGCAGTGCAGATCCACCACCGGTTTTTTGGCGTACAGCAGCCAGTAGATGGCCCCGATAATGCCTATCAGCGTCAGCACGGCGAAGGTGCGGGTAAAGTTCGAGTTAAACCAGTCTTCGTCCTCACCCCGGTCGAGCATCACCTGCAGGCAGCCCAGCCCAAGCGCGATAAGCCCGATCCCCGTCCAGTCGATGGGGATCTTCTCTTTTGATTTGCTCTCCCAGGGCGGATCCTCCAGCAGCTGGTAGATGGCCAGCACCGTCACGATCCCCACCGGGATGTTGATAAAGAACACCCAGCGCCAGGAGTAGTTATCGGTGATCCAGCCCCCGAGCGTTGGCCCGAGCACCGGGGCAACGATGATGGCGATGGACGACAGGCCAAAGGCTTTACCGCGATCTTCCGGCTTGAAGTAGTCGAGCAGCACCGACTGCTGGGTGGGCTGGAGCCCGCCGCCGAAGAAGCCCTGCATGATGCGGAAAAGAATGATCTGCCACAGCTCGGTGGCGATCCCGCACAGGAAGGAGCAGACGGTGAACATCACGATGCAGATCAGGAAGAACTGCTTGCGGCCAAAGACCCGGCTCAGAAACGCCGAGATGGGCAGCACGATGCCGTTGGCCACCAGATAGCTGGTGAGCACCCAGGTGGATTCGTCGTAGCTGGCCGAAAGCGACCCCGCCACGTGGGGCAAGGCCACGTTGACGATGGTGGTGTCGAGGATCTCCATAAACACCGCGAGGGTGACGACAATCGCCACCGCCCACGGGTTGCTGGCGGGCCGCCAGTTTTCGTGGCTGTGGTCGGTCATTCCACGGTGACCTTCGGTTCAACCGACAGACCGAGCGGCAGCGGCATGTTGGGATCCAGTCCTTTATCGATAACGATTTTCACCGGCACGCGCTGGACGATCTTCACGAAATTACCGGTGGCGTTCTCCGACGGGAAGGCGGCAAAGCGCGAGCCGCTCCCCTGCTGGATGGAGTCGATATGCCCTTCCAGCTCCAGATCCGGCCAGGCGTCAACGCTCAGCGTCACCTTGTTGCCAGGGCGCATCCGCTCCAGCTGGGACTCTTTAAAGTTGGCGACCACCCAGATATCGGTCGAAACCAGCGAGAAGAGCGCGGTGCCCGCCTGCACCAGGGTGCCGGTCTGGACGTTGCGTTTGGTGACGTAACCGTCAAAGGGGGCGCGGACCTCGGTGTAGGAGAGGTTCAGCTCGGCGGTCTCAAGCTGGGCGCGCGCCTGCTCGACCTGACGCTCCCGGGCTTCGACGTTGGTCTCCTGCTGGCGGATTTGCAGCTGCACCTGGGAGGCCACCTCAAGCTGGGCTTTGGCGCTGGCAAGCTGAGCCTGGGCGCTGCGCAGCTGGGCGTTGGCCGCGTCGATACTCT
The DNA here is from genome assembly GCF_023736175.1 of Leclercia sp. LTM14. NCBI lineage: Bacteria > Pseudomonadati > Pseudomonadota > Gammaproteobacteria > Enterobacterales > Enterobacteriaceae > Leclercia > Leclercia sp. LTM14. The sequence continues at coordinate 245,608 of NZ_JAIKTT010000006.1, read as the reverse complement.
GTTGCGTGGTGGCGCGGGGATCGACGCCGCGCTGGCGGCGGTATTCCGCCTGGGCATTAGCGAGATCGGCCTGGGCTTTGATCACCTGGGCGCTGGCTTCATCGCGCTGGGCGGGATATTGCACCTTCGAGAGGGCGAGCTGCGCCTGAGCCTGATGCAGCTGGGCTTCGGCGAGACCAAGCTGGGCTTTGGCCTGATCGCGCTGGGCAGCCGTGTCCCGGGGATCGATAGTCACCAGCAAATCGCCTTTTTTCACCCGCTGGTTATCCCGCACCCGCAGTTCTGTGACATAGCCTGCGGTTTTTGGGGCAATTGTGACAGCGTCACCTTCGGTGAAGGCGTCGTCGGTGGTCTCCTGGTTACGGGTCATAAACCACCACACCAGCGCCACGATGACCATCACGATCACCACAATACCCAGAATAATCAGCGGCTTTTTGCCGGGGCGTTTACGTTCAGTCTCTTTATTATCGGTGTTTTCAGAGGAGTGATTTTCTTCTGCCATAGAACAGCATCCGTCCTGTTAGTGAGCGGTATCACAATTTATACCGCTCACTAAAGTTAGGACGTTGCTATACATTTGCCAGGAAAAACTGACAAATATGGCACTATATGAGAAGGAATAATCCGAAACCGACAAGGGCTGCCCAGACCAGCATCGGCAGGGACCAGAGATGGAAGCGCCACCAGATCCGGCGATCGTTTGCCATCCGCAGGGCGATGAGGTTGGCGAGAGATCCCGGCAGCAGGCCAAAGCCCCCAACGTTCACCGCCCAGGCCAGCAGCGCCGTCGGCGGCACATAGTTAAGCAGCAGAATGGTGGAAGGCACGTTGCTGATAAACTGCGACAGCCCGATGGCGGTCAGCCACAGCCCCGGCTGCGACAGATGGGTAACGTTCTGCAGCACGCCGTGCAGGGCCGGAACCTGAATCAGCAGATGCACGTCGATAAACATCGCCATGAACACCAGCAGCAGCGTCCAGTCGACGCTGATAAGCACCCGACGCGCCAGCAGCAGGAAGCCCCCCGCCACCAGCAGCACGCCCCACAGCTCCTGCTTCAGATCGAGCGCCACCAGAAACACCAGGTAGAGCGCCAGACAGCTCCACGCCAGCCGTGGTTTCGACTGCGCTAAGGCGCTGCCGCTGTGATAGCGCAGCGCCGTTGCCGGAAATGCAAACCAGCACAGCAGCGCCAGGGTCAGCATCATCACCAGCGCCAGGGGCGCCATCTGCCAGGTGAAGGCGGCGAACGACAGTCCGGAGCGCCCCCACAGGAGGATGTTTTGCGGGTTACCAATCGGGGTCAGCAGCGACCCGGCATTCACCGCCAGGGCTTCAAAGATGATCAGCCGGTTGACCGGGATCTCGCACAGCTTGCGCAGCGTAAGGGTGAGCGGCACCACGATAAACAGCGCCACATCATTGGTCAGAAAGGTCGACAGCAGCGCGGCAGAGAAGACCATAAAGAGCGCCAGCCGCCGCTCGGTGGCGAAACGGCGCACCATCTTGCGCCCCAGCACGTCAAAAAAGCCGCTCTGCTCGACCCCTTTGGTCAGCATCATCAGCCCGGCGAGAGTAATAATGGTGTGCCAGTCGATGGCGGCAGGCCAGCGCTCCGGGGCGAAGGGCACCAGAAAACTGAGCCCAGCCCCAACAATCAGCAGTAAATGAAAGAAACGATCGCGGGCCAGCGCCCGCAGGCCAGGCAGGGTCATTCTGGGGAGGATCCATATTTCAGCGTAAAGGCCTGGAACTGCTGCAGCGTCTCTTCGCTGACGTGATGTTCCATCCCTTCGGCATCCCGGCGGGCAATCTCAGGGCTGACGCCGAGCACCAGCAGGAAGTTTTCGACAATCTGGTGGCGCTCGCGGCTCGCCTGCGCCAGCTTTTCCCCTTCCGGGGTCAGAAACACGCCGCGCCAGGGGATCATTTCGATCAGGCCTACCGTTGCCAGGCGCTTGAGCATTTTTGCCACCGTTGGCTGGGAGACGCCAAGACGCGCGGCCATATCCACCTGACGGGCCTCCCCTACCTCGCGGATCAGATCTGAGATCAGCTCCACATAGTCATCAATCAGTTCGCGACGATGCGCCTCGCGAACCTGGCGAAACCCTTCGACATGCTCTTCTACATTGACCAGTTGCGTCATTTTTTTTGTTGTTGGTTTACCTGCACGGCGGTTCATTGTGCTTCCTCAATCCGATGACACATCAAGCGTATCAATGCATAAGCGGACATTGTAAACCATCGGTAGACAAGCACAAAAAATTAACGATATAGCCATAGCCATATAATATAGCCTGTGCTATATCTGTATGTAATGCAGTCACCTTTCACGGATCGAAGGGATCAACCCGCAGGAGGTCATCATGAACGAATTCAAGAGGTGTATGCGCGTGTTTAGCCACTCTCCCTTTAAAGTACGCTTAATGCTGCTGAATATGATTTGCGACATCATTAACGGCAAGCCAGAGCAGAACAAACCCACCCACTAAGCGGCGTCGCGGTACGCCGCTTCATTTTTCTGTCATTTATCGCCGCTATACTTTCCGGCGGAAGGTTATTCCCCGATTTTTTTACGGAATTGCAGCCCCCTTCGCAAAACATCCCCTTTATATCTGTTGACGTTATACCTCGCTGGCTCTATCTTCTTGCAGCCCTGCACTTTTTGCGGCTCGCAGATGCGGACCTCAATCCCCCTTCTACGCATTCTCAGGCAGGTTTTGACCCTTGGCGCCAGGGTGAGCACATGGCGTTTTCACGATAGTGACCTATGAATTTAACCCTGAAAGACACGCTCATTACCCGCAGCCGGGCCTTAAGCCCGTGGACGGGATTCTATTTTTTACAGTCGCTGCTGATTAACTTTGCCCTGGGCTACGAATTCAGCCTGCTGTATGCCGTCGCCTTCACCTGTGTCCTGCATCTGCTGTGGCTCTGCGCCCCGCGCCTGCAAAAAGGCGTGGTCGGGATCTGCTCCCTGGTGGCGGCGATGTATTTCCCCTTTGGTCAGGCCTACGGCGCGCCAAACTTTAATACCCTGTTGGCGATGCACTCCACCAACATGGAAGAGTCGACGGAGATCCTCACCATCTTCCCGTGGTACAGCTATATCGTCGCCCTGTTTATTTTTGCGCTGGGCGTGATTGCCGTGCGGCGTAAACCGCAGCCTAAAAACGCGTGGGGCAAGATCGACAGCCTGTGCCTGGTGTTCAGCGTGGTGGCCTTTTTTGTCGCCCCGGTGCAGAACCTGGCCTGGGGCGGTGTCTTCAAGCTGAAAGATACTGGCTATCCGGTGTTTCGCTTTGTCAAAGACGTGGTGGTGAACAACCAGGAAGTGGTTGAAGAGCAGACCCGGATGGCCGAGCTGTCGCAGATGAAGGACACCTGGAACGTGCTGGCGGTGAAGCCGAAGTATCACATCTATATGGTGGTGATCGGTGAAAGCGCCCGTCGCGACGCGCTGGGTGCCTTTGGCGGCCACTGGGATAACACCCCGTTTGCCAGCAAGGTTAACGGCACCCTGTTTACCGACTACATCGCCGCCAGCGGTTCAACCCAGAAGTCGCTCGGGCTGACCCTTAACCGGGTGGTGGACAATAAGCCGCAGTATCAGGATAACTTCGTCACCCTGGCGAACCGCGCGGGCTTCCAGAGCTGGTGGTTCTCCAACCAGGGGCAGATTGGCGAGTACGATACGGCCATCGCCAGCATCGCCAAACGCGCGGACGAAGTGCATTTCCTGAAAAGCGGGGATTTTGAGGCGGATAAAAACACCCGGGATGAGGCGTTACTGAAGATGACCGAACAGGTCTTCAGCAGCCATCGTACCCAGCCGCAGCTGATCGTGCTGCATCTGATGGGTTCGCACCCGCAGGCCTGCGATCGCACCCAGGGGAAATACGCCGAGTTCGTGCAGTCGAAAGAGACCTCGTGCTACCTCTATACCATGACGCAAACCGACGACCTGCTCAGCAAGCTTTATGCCCAGCTGCAAAATACCGGTGAGAGTTTCTCGATGGTCTATTTCTCCGATCACGGGCTGGCGTTCAAAGAGCGCGGAAAAGAGGTGCAGTATCTGGCGCACGACGATGCCTTCCAGCAGAACTTCCAGGTGCCGTTTATGGTGCTGTCGAGTGATGATAAGGCCCATCGCATTATCAAAGCGCGCCGCTCGGCGAATGATTTCTTAAGCTTCTTCTCGCAGTGGACGGGGATCAGCGCCAGAGAGATCGACAACAAGTACCGCTTCCTGTCGAACGACAAGGCACCGCCGGTGTATGTGACCAACTTTAAGCTGCAGAAAGTGGACTACAACCATCTGGGGACGGATGTGTTTGAGACGAAGAGTCGGTAAATTTTTGCTCTCAAAGCAATAACATAACCACAGAATAATAAACGACTTACAGCGACTCCCTGGTCCGGCTGAAAATCGCCGAAGCGTTGACCGCAGGCCGGGGCGAGGCGCAGGGACGCGCCGAGAGGGCGTGACCTACAGGGATGTAGGATCACGCCCGACCCGATAGCCGAAAGGAATAAGCTGAGGGTACCGCGAAGCGGCGATTTTCTTTGCCGGGAGCCGGGATTGCTAAGGGGGCGGCGGCAAGCCCACTTAGCACGTTCACAGGTGACGCGGCTGACAGAGGAGCGCAAAACATACAGTGAACGGAACCACCACCACAGTCGCATATTCCCCCTCACCCCAGCCCTCTCCCTGAATGGAGAGGGAGCAGATCGTGCCACTTTTTTGGTGGGGATCCCTCAGCCCACAGGGAGAGGGAGAAAAACAAAAAAACCCGCCGAAGCGGGTTTTTTTACTGGCTCACCGAAGTGATTAGAAGCGGTAACCGACGCCCGCGATCCAGGTGCCAACGTCAACGTTACGGATGCGGCTCTGCTCATAGGAGACATCCAGTGCAACGTTTTCCATTGGGTTGAACTGCATACCTGCGCCATAGGAGAAGCCGTAGTCGCTGTTGGTTGCAGAGCGGTTGAAGCCCTGGTTTTCAGTCTGCTGGAATTTACCGTAGCCAACACCCACAACACCGTAGATGCTTGCCCAGTCGTTCAGACGTAAAGCTGGACCTGCAGTGATGCCGTAGTACTGAGCTTTATTGTAAGCACCGTTATCGTTACGATCTTTCTCAGTGTAGGTGAAGGAACCGATAACACCCAGTGGGTCGTTATCTTGCTCGTAGCGATATTTCAGGTTGAAACCGTTGGTTTTATTCATCACGCCCTGCATATCGCTCTGAGCGTAACCGCCAGTTACGGTAGAGGTCGCTGCGACTGCGGAACCTGCGGAAACAGCCAGAACAGCTGCCAGTGCTGAAAGACATGCAATTTTTTTCATAACCACCTCAAATGTGCTTCAAGTAAATCCGTAAGTTTTAAATATATCAAAAAAACTTGTGAAACTCTTTGTGATTCGTGATGTCTAACGCGGGTTTTCATGTAACTAAACATTTCCACCAGCAGCTATCTTATTCAAAAAACACCACATTTGTGTTTCATTTCACTAATAGTGCGCGCCAGTCACAATACATTCATCCAGACAATTCCTAATCTGTTACAGAAATCAGCCTGTCGTATGACCGCCATTTTACGGATTTACGACGACTTTTTTTCAACGAAGTCTCAACCGCGCGGCGTTATTTCCTTTACACTCCCTCTCTTTACTTCCTTTGACAGAAATTGACAGGAGAAAGGATGCCTGGGTTGTCTCGCAGGGCGCCAGTCTGGTTGCCCGTAATCGTCATTCTCATCGCCATGCTCTCCATACAGAGCGGCGCTTCGCTGGCAAAATCGCTCTTCCCGGTGGTAGGCGCCCCTGGCGTGACTGCGCTGCGTATTGCGCTCGGCACCCTGATCCTGGTTGTCATTTTTAAACCCTGGCGGTTGCGCTTCAAAAAAGAGCAGCGCCTGCCTCTGCTGTTTTACGGGCTCTCCCTGGGGGCGATGAACTACCTCTTCTACCTGTCGATTCAGACGGTGCCGCTGGGGATCGCCGTGGCGCTGGAGTTTACCGGTCCGCTGGCGGTGGCCCTGTTCTCCTCCCGCCGTCCGGTGGACTTTATCTGGGTGGTGCTGGCGGTGCTTGGCCTGTGGTTCCTGCTGCCGCTGGGCCAGGACGTCTCGCACGTTGATCTCACCGGCGCGGCGCTGGCGCTGGGGGCCGGTGCCTGCTGGGCTATCTATATTCTCACCGGACAGCGTGCCGGCGAGGAGCATGGCCCGGCCACCGTGGCGCTGGGTTCGCTCATTGCCGCCATCATTTTCGTTCCGCTGGGCATGGCCCAGGCCACCGAGTCCATCTGGCAGTGGTCGATCCTGCCGGTGGGGCTGGCGGTAGCGGTACTCTCCACCGCCCTTCCCTACTCGCTGGAGATGATTGCCCTGACGCGTCTGCCAACGCGCATTTTCGGCACGCTGATGAGCATGGAGCCTGCCCTGGCGGCGATGTCCGGGATGGTGTTCCTCGGCGAATCCCTGACCTTTACCCAGACGCTGGCGCTCTGCTCCATCATTGCCGCCTCGATGGGTTCGACCCTCACCCTGCGCCGGGAGAGTAAAGTCGAAGAGGTGGATATCCGCTAGCAGGTGTTATTTCGCCGGGAAACGGTTTCCGGCGAAATATTCTTATTCGCAATGGCCGTCATTATTCTGAAATATCGTCTTACTCCCCGCCAGCTCGTTAAAAAATAAGATTAATTTACGCATAAATATAACTATTTTCTATTTTTCAATGAATTACATATCACAACCACGCTTTCACTATTAAACCGATAGGCAGCACCCGGTCGCGCTATCTATAGCCGGTGCTATACTTGATTTCGAAATAACTTTGGACGCCAACATCAAGAGGAAATGAGATTATGCCTACCGCTAAACTGGTAAAAACAAAAGCACCTAATCTGCTGTATACCCGTAACGATGTGTCAGACAGCGAGAAGAAAGCGACGATTGAGTTGCTGAATCGCCAGGTGATCCAGTTTATTGACCTGTCCCTGATTACTAAACAGGCCCACTGGAATATGCGCGGTGCCAACTTTATTGCTGTGCATGAGATGCTGGATGGCTTCCGCACCGCACTGACTACTCACCTGGACACCATGGCTGAGCGTGCCGTACAGCTGGGCGGCGTGGCGCTGGGTACCACCCAGGTTATTAACAGCAAAACCCCACTGAAAAGCTACCCGCTGGATATCCACAGCGTTCAGGATCACCTGAAAGAGCTGGCGGATCGTTATGCCGTGGTCGCGAACGACGTGCGTAAAGCCATTGGCGACGCTAAAGACGAAGATACCGCCGATATCCTGACCGCGGCCTCCCGCGACCTGGATCAGTTCCTGTGGTTCATCGAGTCTAACATCGAGTAATCCATAGCATTTTGCTATCAGACCCTCGCCTTCGGCGGGGGTTTTGCACTTTCATGGTGCAGACATTTCTCCTCCCCCACCGCAAAAGTAAAGTGTTTGTAATAATCACCTCACACAATCGTTAACGAAAGATTGTTTTCTCGTCAATATTTGCGCTAAATAGCATAACCGTTAGTGATGGCATTTCGATGCACCAAAACAGTGCTTCTTTATGGTGCAATTTGCTGCCTTTGCTACCTTTTTTGTGCAATGAAATCCGTACCGTCCTTGCAAAAACAACACCTTGTAAAGTTGGCACGATTTTTTCATAGAGCCGTTCGTTCTCGCAGGGGATCGCCCCGTGGATATAAAAGGAAATGCTATGAAGTCTGTATTAAAAGTTTCACTGGCTGCACTTACCCTGGCTTTTGCGGTCTCTTCGCAGGCTGCTGATAAGAAACTGATTGTTGCTACCGACACCGCCTTCGTACCGTTCGAATTTAAACAGGGCGACCAGTACGTTGGTTTTGACGTGGATCTGTGGGCGGCTATCGCCAAAGAGCTGAAACTGGATTACACCCTGAAGCCAATGGACTTCAGCGGTATCGTTCCGGCACTGCAAACCAAAAACGTTGACCTGGCGCTGGCCGGTATCACCATTACTGACGCACGTAAAAAAGCCATCGACTTCTCTGACGGCTACTACAAAAGCGGCCTGCTGGTGATGGTTAAAGCCGACAACAACGACGTGAAGAGCGCGAAAGATCTCGACGGCAAAGTGGTCGCGGTGAAGAGCGGTACCGGTTCTGTTGATTACGCGAAAGCAAACATCAAAACCAAAGACCTGCGCCAGTTCCCGAACATCGACAACGCTTATATGGAACTGGGCACCAACCGTGCTGACGCGGTTCTGCACGACACGCCAAACATCCTCTACTTCATTAAAACCGCAGGTAACGGCAAGTTCAAAGCGGTCGGTGAGTCTCTGGAAGCTCAGGAATACGGTATCGCCTTCCCGAAAGGCAGCGACGAGCTGCGTACTAAGGTTAACGGCGCGCTGAAAACCCTGAAAGAGAACGGCACTTACAACGAAATCTATAAAAAATGGTTCGGCACTGAACCTAAATAAAACAGCCTGTTAAACAGGAACTGTACCGCCCGGTGGCGCTTGCGCTTACCGGGCCTACAATTTGAGTCATCTCCCTGACTCATTTTTTGTTTTCACCACGGTATACAGGAATACATCATGCAGTTTGACTGGAGCGCCATCTGGCCTGCCATTCCTCTCTTGCTTGAAGGCGCCAAAATGACCCTGTGGATTTCGGTCCTCGGTCTGGTTGGCGGGTTGATTATCGGCCTCGTCGCCGGTTTTGCCCGCACCTACGGCGGCTGGATAGCCAACCACGTAGCACTGGTCTTCATCGAAGTCATTCGCGGCACGCCGATTGTGGTGCAGGTAATGTTTATCTACTTCGCCCTGCCGATGGCCTTTACCGACCTGCGCATCGATCCGTTCAGCGCGGCGGTGGTCACCATCATGATCAACTCCGGCGCCTATATCGCCGAGATCACCCGCGGTGCGGTACTGTCGATCCACAAAGGCTTCAGCGAGGCCGGTCTGGCGCTGGGTCTCTCCCGTCGCGAAACCATCCGCCACGTGATCCTGCCCCTGGCCCTGCGCCGCATGCTGCCACCGCTGGGTAACCAGTGGATCATCAGTATCAAAGACACCTCGCTGTTCATCGTTATCGGCGTGGCTGAGCTGACCCGTCAGGGCCAGGAGATCATTGCCGGTAACTTCCGCGCGCTGGAGATCTGGAGCGCCGTGGCCGTGGTTTATCTGATTATTACGCTGGCGCTGAGCTTCGTGCTGCGTCGTCTTGAAAGAAGGATGAAAATCCTGTGATTGAATTTAAAAACGTCTCCAAGCACTTCGGTCAGACCCAGGTGCTGCACAATATCGACCTGACTATCCAGACCGGGGAAGTGGTGGTGATTATCGGGCCGTCCGGCTCCGGTAAATCCACCCTGCTGCGCTGCATCAACAAACTGGAAGAGATCACCAGCGGCGATCTGATTGTCGATGGCCTGAAGGTTAACGACCCGAAAGTGGACGAGCGCCTGATCCGGCAGGAAGCGGGCATGGTGTTCCAGCAGTTTTACCTCTTCCCGCACCTGACGGCGCTGGAAAACGTGATGTTTGGCCCCCTGCGCGTGCGCGGCGCCGACAAAGCGGCAGCCGAGCGGCTTGCAAAAGAGCTGCTGGCGAAGGTCGGTCTGGCAGAGCGCGGGCATCACTATCCGTCCGAGCTCTCCGGCGGTCAGCAGCAGCGCGTAGCGATTGCCCGTGCGCTGGCGGTTAAGCCGAAAATGATGTTGTTCGATGAACCAACTTCTGCCCTCGATCCGGAGCTGCGCCACGAAGTGCTGAAGGTTATGCAGGACCTGGCAGAAGAAGGCATGACGATGGTGATCGTGACCCACGAAATCGGCTTTGCCGAGAAAGTGGCCTCGCGTCTGATCTTTATCGACAAAGGGCGTATTGCCGAAGATGGCAATCCGCAGACGTTGATTGAGAATCCGCCGAGCCAGCGTTTGCAGGAGTTCCTCCAGCACGTTTCGTAATGTTACGCCGGGCGGCGCTGCGCTTGCCCGGCCTACGGTTCCAACGATTTCCCCCGGAATTCTCCCAAAAGCCCCCCGCTTCCGCCCGCCTTCTATACTTATCACTTTGCACATTTTTGTCACCGGAGGACACCGTGCCCTGGATCCTGCTGCTTTTGATAAGCCTGTTTTGCCTGCCTGCCCAGGCCGTCAGCCTGCCGGGCGTGCCTGCCGCAACGGCGCAAACACCCCCACCGGCTGAACCGGACGTTGAGCAGAAAAAGGCGGCTTACTCTGCGCTTGCCGACGTGCTGGAAAACGACGCCTCACGCCAGGAGCTGATAAGCCAGCTGCGCAGCGTCGCCGCCACGCCGCCCCAGGAGCCGGTGCCCAAAATCACCCCGCCGGAGATAGCCGACGAGAAAACGGTGCTGGAGAACGTCACCGATATCAGCCGCCATTATGGCGACGCCCTCGCCACCCGCTTCGCCCAGCTCTACCGCAACCTGATTGGCTCCCCGCATAAAGCCTTTAACCCGCAAACCTTCACCGCTGCCGCGGAGCAGTTTCTGATCCTGGCCGGGTTGGTCTTTGCTTTTTACTGGCTGGTGAGGCTCTGCGCCTGGCCGCTGTACCGCAGAATGGGCAGCTGGGGGCGCAAAAAGAACCGGGAAACGAGCAGCTGGATTCACCTGCCGCTGACCATCGCCGGGGCCTTTATTATCGATCTGCTGCTGCTGGCCCTGACCCTGTTTATCGGCCAGATCCTGAGCGAGTCCCTCAATACAGGCAATCCCACCATTGCCTTCCAGCAGGCGCTGTTCCTCAATGCCTTCGCGCTAATTGAATTCTTTAAGGCGATCCTGCGCCTGATATTTTGCCCCCGGGTACCCGACCTGCGTCCCTTCGCCATTAACGACAGCGCCGCGCATTACTGGTCGCTGCGCCTTAGCCTTCTGAGCGGCATCATCGGCTATGGCCTGCTGGTGGCGGTGCCGATTATCTCTAATCAGGTCAACGTGCAGATTGGCGCCCTGGCAAACGTGCTGATTATGCTCTGCATCACCGTCTGGGCGCTGTACCTGATCTTTCACAACAAGCGCGCCATCACCGAGGGGTTGCTTCATCTCGCCGACCGCTCTCTCGCCTTCTTCAGCCTGTTTATTCGCGCCTTCGCCCTGGTGTGGCACTGGCTGGCGAGCGCCTATTTTATCGTGCTCTGTTTCTTCTCCCTGTTCGATCCCGGCAACAGCCTGAAGTTTATGATGGGGGCTACCTTCCGCAGCCTGGCGATCGTCGGCGTTGCCGCGTTCGTCTCGGGGCTGCTTTCGCGCTGGCTGGCGAAAACCATCACCCTGTCGCCGCACGTGCAGCGCAGTTACCCCGAGCTGCAGAAGCGGCTTAACGGCTGGATCGGCGTCTCGCTGAAGGTGGCGCGGATCCTGACGGTCTGCATCGCCATCATGCTGCTGCTCAGCGCCTGGGGACTGTTCGACTTCTGGAACTGGCTGCACAACGGCGCGGGTGAAAAGACGGTGGATATTCTGATCCGCATCGCGCTGATCCTCTTCTTCTCCGCCATCGGCTGGACCATCCTGGCGAGCCTGATCGAGAACCGGCTCTCCTCGGATATTCATGGCCGCCCGCTGCCCAGCGCCCGCGCCCGCACCCTGCTGACACTGTTTCGCAACGCGCTGGCGGTGATCATCAGCACCATTACCATCATGATTGTGCTGTCGGAAATTGGCGTCAATATCGCCCCGCTGCTGGCGGGTGCCGGTGCACTTGGGCTGGCGATCTCCTTTGGCTCCCAGACGCTGGTGAAGGACATCATCACCGGGATCTTTATCCAGTTTGAAAACGGGATGAATACCGGGGATCTGGTAACCATCGGGCCGCTCACCGGCACGGTGGAACGGATGTCGATTCGTTCGGTGGGGGTGCGGCAAGATACCGGGGCGTACCACATCATCCCGTGGTCCTCAATCACCACCTTCGCCAACTTCGTGCGCGGCATCGGGTCGGTGGTGGCGAACTACGATGTGGACAGGCATGAAGATGCCGAAAAAGCGCAGGGCGCGCTGAAAGCGGCGGTGGATGAGCTGCTGGAAAGAGAGGATATTCGCGGGCTGATTATCGGTGAGCCCTCATTTGCCGGGATTGTGGGCCTGACCAGCACCGCCTTTACCCTGCGCGTGTCCTTTACCACCCAGCCGCTAAAGCAGTGGACGGTGCGCTTCGCCCTCGACAGCATGGTGAAAAAGCACTTCGACCTGGCTAACGTGCGGATGCCGGTGCAGATGTATCAGCTCCTGCCGTCGCCGACGGGGGAGAACACCCAGATCCAGAACCGCACCTGACTGTTCCCTCTCCCCTGTGGGGAGAGGGTTAGGGTGAGGGGAAAGACGCTTAACGCTGGCGGCGTTTGGCGTTATCCATAAAGGTCCAGGCGATAAAGCGGCTCTGCTTCTGACCCTGGGCCATCTCTTTTTTCACCACTTTAACCGCGCCGACGTCGGTCAGGGCGCGGTAGAGCGGCGGCAGGTTTTCGCTGCGGGAGACCAGAGTGGTAAACCACTTCACCTGGCGGGCAAACTGGGCGCTCTCGGCAATCATCTTCGTGATAAAGGCCACTTCCCCCCCTTCGCACCACAGCTCCTGCTGCTGGCCGCCAAAGTTCAGCGCGCCGTCGGCCGCCTGGCCAAGGTTACGGCGCTTACGCTCGCTGCCAGCCCGGGCGGTTTCCGCTGAATCATGGAACGGCGGGTTGCACAGGGTAGCATCGTACTGTTCGTTTTTGTGGATCACGCCCGTGAAGATCGCCGAAGCCTCTTTCTGACGACGCAGACGAATGGCGCGGCTCATGCCGGGATTCGCGTTAATGATGGCGGTGGCGTTGGCGAAGGCCTGGGTGTCCACTTCGCTGCCGGTAAAGCGCCAGCCGTACTCATGCGCGCCAATCAGCGGATAGATCAGATTCGAGCCAGTGCCGATATCGAGGATCGTCGCCTGAGCGGGCACCTCACCGTTATTGCCTTCCGCCAGCAGATCGGCGAGATGGTGAATGTAGTCGGCACGCCCCGGCACCGGCGGGCAGAGATAGCCGTCCGGAATGTCCCACTGGGCCACACCGTAGAAATGCATCAGCAGCGCTTTGTTCAGCGTCTTTACCGCCTGCGGATCGGCGAAGTTCACCGTGGGCTCGCCTGCTGGCGTCCGGGTGATAAATTCGCGCAGCGCCGGACAGCTTTCGCATAAGGCATTCATGTCGTAACGGCTACGGTGGCGGTTGCGTGGGTGCAACCCCGGCTTTTCGGGTGTCATGGCGTTCTCCTGTAAACAGCGGCGTAAGATACCCGTTGCGGGCGCAACGGTAAATATTTCTCTGCGCGACAGAATAAACCACCAAAAATCAGTCACCTGTATGTATCTGATTTGTCATGGAATTGTCAAAATATGTTGTTCAAAAAATAAGCAGATCATCATCAATTTTTTGCACTAAATCACACTCTGACCCGTTCTACACTTAGTGTGCATCACCCGTTGTCAATCAGAGGAAGTGATTATGAAAAAATACCTGGTAATGCTGGCTGCCGCTTCACTGGCAGGTGCGTCGTTTGCTGCATGGTCGATCGAATCACTCAGCAGCGGCGATACCAGTCAACTGAGACCCGCCGGAACCGTGCAGGCTTCTGGCGCAAGAAATCTCGATGACCTGCAGGATAAACTGGCTGAAAAAGCGCGTGAACAGGGTGCTAAAGGCTATGTTGTGAACTCTGCCAGCGGCGACAACACCATGTTTGGTACCGCCACCATCTACAAATAGTTCCCCTCTCTGCACTGCATACTGCATCCCCCGGGGTGCAGTTCATTTTTTGCCCAAACTCCACTTTGTGAAGATTTTTAGTAGCCAATGTAAATTTACGTATTTCCTTTTGTTGGCGACAGTGATAAAAAGTCACGCCAAATGATAATGTTTATCACAATTATTATCATTTGTAGGTTCATTACGGTTATTCACGTGGCACAGGAACAGGCCCAGACCTGCCTGACAGCGTAATGAAAACTCAATACTAAAAATTATAAGTCGCTAAACAATATGGATAAAAATCGCAACGTTCCGAACAGCTTTAACTCGCTGACCTTTTTCGCGGGTCTGTGTATCGGTCTTACTCCCGTGGCTTCTGTAGTTGCGGCGGAGAATAACGATAAAGCTGACGACACCCTGATAGTCGAAGCGGCACAGCCTTCGCTGTATGCCCCGCAGAAGTCCGCCGACGCCAAATTCAGCCGTCCGGTGGCCGATACCACCCGCACAATGACCGTAATCTCCGAGCAGGTGCTCAAAGATCAGGGCACCACTAACCTGACCGATGCCCTGAAAAACGTCCCGGGCGTGGGCGCGTTCTTCGCCGGTGAAAACGGCAACTCCACCACCGGCGATGCGGTTTACATGCGCGGCGTGGACACCTCGAACAGCATCTACGTTGACGGTATTCGCGATATCAGCACCACGACGCGCGACACCTTCAACACCGAACAGGTGGAAGTGATTAAAGGGCCATCCGGCAGCGATTACGGACGTAGCGCCCCGAGCGGCTCGATCAATATGATCAGCAAACAGCCGCGTCTGGATTCAGGCATTGATGCCTCCGCCAGCATCGGCAGCGCCTGGATGCGCCGCGGTACGGTCGATATCAACCAGGTGATGGGTGATACCTCGGCGTTTCGTCTGAACCTGATGGGTGAAAAGACCCACGATGAAGGCCGCGATAACGTCAAGAACGAACGCTACGGCGTGGCCCCTTCCCTCGCCTTTGGCCTGGGAACGGAAAACCGTCTCTATCTGAACTACCTGCATGTGACCCAGCACAACACCCCGGACGGCGGCATTCCGACCATCGGGCTGCCGGGCTACTCTGCACCCTCTGCGGGCACTGCGGCGCTGAATCACTCAGGCAAGGTGGACACCAGCAACTTTTACGGCACCGATTCCGATTACGACGATTCCACGTCCGACACCGCCACGATGCGCTTTGAGCACGACTTCAACGACAACACCACCCTGCGTAACACCACGCGCTGGTCCCGGGTGAAGCAGGATTATCTGATGACCGCCGTGATGGGTGGCGCCAGCAACATCGCCCAGCCTGACCGCAACAACGTGGACACCTGGACCTGGTCGCGTCTCGCCAATACCAAAGATGTCAGCAACAAGATCCTCACCAACCAGACCAACCTGACGACCAAATTCTATACCGGCAGCGTCGGCCACGATATCAGCACCGGGGTGGAGTTCACCCGTGAAAACCAGACCAACTACGGCGTGGATGCCATCACCCCGCCGCCGGTCAATATCTATCACCCGAACAGCAACGTCGATATTGGCGGCCTGAACAACAACGGCGCCAATGCCAATGGCCAGACCGATACCTTCGGGATTTACGCCTTTGATACGCTGCAGATCACCCGTGATGTTGAGCTCAACGGCGGCATTCGTCTCGATACGTACCACACCGAATATGACAGCGCCAGCGTCTGCGGCGGCACCGGTCGCGGGGCGGTCGCCTGCCCGGCCGGGACCCCGAAAGGTTCCCCGGTGACTACCGTGGATACGGCCACCTCGGGCAATCTGGTGAACTGGAAAGCCGGGGCGCTTTATCATCTGACCGAGCACGGCAACATCTACGTGAACTACGCCATCTCTCAGCAGCCGCCGGGTGGTAATAACTTCGCCCTGGCGCAGGGTGGCACCGGCAGCAGCGCCAACCGCACCGACTTTAAGCCGCAGAAGGCCAAAACCAGCGAGCTGGGCACCAAGTGGGAAGTGCTGGATAAACGTCTCCTGCTGACCGCGGCGGTGTTCCGCACCGACATCGAAAACGAAGTTGAGCAGAACGATGACGGCACTTACTCGCAGTACGGTAAAAAGCGCGTCGAGGGTTATGAACTGTCGGCAGCGGGTAACATCACCCCGGCCTGGCAGGTGATCGGCGGTTATACCCAGCAGCGCGCCAGCGTGCGCACCGGCAACAACGTGGCGCAGGATGGCACCTCTTCCCTGCCGTATACCCCGGAACACGCCTTCACGCTGTGGAGCCAGTACCAGGCAACGGATGACATCTCCGTTGGCGCAGGTGCCCGCTATATTGGCAGCATGCACCGCGGCTCTGACGGCGCGGTGGGTACCCCGTCGTTTACCGAAGGTTACTGGGTGGCCGATGCCAAACTGGGCTATCGCGTCAACCGCAACCTCGATATGCAGCTCAACGTCTACAACCTGTTTGATGAGGACTATGTCGCCTCCATCAACAAGAGCGGCTACCGCTACCATCCGGGCGAACCGCGTACCTTTATGTTAACGGCGAACATGCACTTCTGATCATTCGTGGGGGGGTGCCCCCCACGTTTCAGTGCACTTCTGTTAGCGCGTGGGGCGTTAGCCCCACGCTACGGAGAATCTTTATGATGTATCACATTCCGGGCGTGCTGAACGCCGATGAGGTAGCGCAGTTCCGCGCCCAGCTGGAGCAAGCCCCGTGGATCGACGGGCGCGCCACGGTGGGCAACCAGGGCGCACAGGTAAAAACAACCAGCAGGTCGACACCCAAAGCCCGCTGTACGCCACCTTGCAGGCCAGCGTGTTGCAGGCGGTGAATCAGCACCCGCTCTTTTTTGCCGCCGCCCTGCCGCGCCAGATCTCCAGCCCGCTGTTTAACCGCTACCAGCAGCAGGAGACCTACGGCTTTCACGTTGACGGTGCCGTGCGTAGCCACCCGCAAATCGGCTGGATGCGGACCGATCTCTCCGCCACCCTCTTTTTAAGCGACCCCGACAGCTACGAGGGCGGCGAGCTCGTGGTGAACGACACCTACGGCCAGCACAGCGTGAAGCTCCCGGCGGGGGATCTGGTGCTCTATCCCTCCAGCAGCCTGCACTGCGTGACCCCGGTGACCGCAGGTGTGCGGGTGGCCTCCTTTATGTGGATCCAGTCGATGATCCGTGACGACAAAAAGCGCGCCATGCTGTTCGACCTCGACCGCAACATCCAGACCCTGCGCGCCCGCCACGGCGAAAGTGACGAAGTGCTCTCCCTGCTGAATCTCTATCACAACCTGCTGCGCGAATGGTCTGAAATCTAGGCACCTGCCTTGATTGTACGTTTTTTGACCCCATAGTTACTGTACAGCGCAATAACCTGTCAGGAGGGGTTTATGGCTTCCGGTTGGGCGAATGATGACGCCGTTAACGAACAGATCAACAGTACCATTGAAGACGCAGTGGCCCGGGCGCGGGGCGAAATTCCGCGAGGCGAGAGCCTGAAATTCTGCGAAGAGTGTGAGGAGCCGATCCCCGAAGCGCGGCGTAAAGCCGTGCCCGGCGTGCGGCTGTGCATCGCCTGTCAGCAGGAGAAAGATTCACATAATGCATCCCACGCAGGATATAATCGCAGAGGATCCAAAGACAGCCAGCTGCGATGACTGGCATGACGGCTGCGGGGCCACGCAAGCGATTACTTGCTTGCGCACGAATTTTAGCCCCTGGTTTGTCGAAACGTGCCCTCATCGCCTCTTCTGTAAAGCGCAACGGCAAGAAACGTAAATCCATTCATTGAATTTATTAATATTCAATAACTTATTTGTCATTCAAATTTTTCGAAGGATGACGTCAATTCTCTTCGATTTTATCTCTCGCAAAAAAGCGTGATACTTATCACATCGACGGAACAACGTCCCCTTAACAGAATAACCTGCGAGATATTAACCATGAAAACCATCAAATATGCTGTTGCTGCTCTTGCCCTGACCACGCTGTCTTTCGGTGCTTTCGCTGCGGAATCTGTGACTGCGGCCCAGGCAAGCGGCATGAACAAAATCGGTGTGGTCAGTGCGGAAGGCGCGACCACCCTGGACGGTCTGGAAGCACGCCTGGCGGCGAAAGCAGAAGCAGCTGGCGCGACTGGTTACACCATTACCTCCGCTAACACTAACAACAAACTGAGCGGCACTGCGGTTATCTACAAATAACCTGACCCTTATCTCTGCCCCGCTCGCCGGTCCGCTGGCGGGCTGCTCCAACCCTCATTGACCCTTTGTTGTTTTTTGGCCCGTCCATCGCTGGACGGGCTTTTTTTATTTAAAAACTCTGGTTAACCCGCGCCAGCCCGGCATCGACCGTCTCCACCTGGCCGCTGGCCAGCAGGCAGCAGGCCATCTGCAGCTTCAGGGAGTGCGGCACCGCTTCGCGCCCGGCAAGGCAACTCTCTATCCAGCGCGCGGTGGTTTCGGCATCTTTCGCCTGCGGCAGAGAGACATTACTGTTCTCTTCCCCACGCTCCAGCACCACCCGGGTACCCGCCGCATCAATCAGCGTTTGCTGCGGGCAGCGCTGCGGGTTGGCATACACTTCGCCTTCCGTGCCGTGCATCAGCAGCCCTCTGCCACCGATATCGGCAAAGAAGGTCGCCACGCGGGTGACATATTCCGGGTGCGAGACGCTGGAAAGGCGCAGCGCGGCATCTTCGGCAAAGGGCGTCGCCAGCTTCGCCAGGGTGTGGGCGCTGTTCCGCACCCCCATGCGCCAGCGCATCGCCAGCTGTTTTTCCAGCGGCGGACAGAGGGTGCTCACCGGAATATAGACCGGGTGATGCCCGTCCAGCTTCGCCTGCGCCTGGCCGCCGTGACGGGTCGGCTCAATGCCCAGCAGGGTGAAGATGGTTTCGCTCAGCACGCGGGTCGGATCTTCGCTCACGCCGTGCACCACCACCGGGAACCCGAGCTTGTGCAGCAGGATCGCCAGCAGCGGCGTCAGGTTGGCCTGCTTGCGCGCGCCGTTGTAGCTGGGGATCACTACCGGCATCGGCTTAGCAACCGGGGGCGTCAGGCGCAGGGTTTGCGCCTGCATGGCTTCATAAAAGCCGCGCATCTCGGCTTCGCCTTCGCCCTTAATGCGCAGCGCGATCAAAATGCCGCCCATCTCCAGGTCCGGCACCTCGCCGTTCAGCATCCGGGTGTAAAGACCCCGGGCGGTATCCTGATCCAGGTCGCGGGCGTGATTTTTGCCTCGCCCAACCTCTTTGATAATTTTGCGATAATCCACGACAACTCTCCTTGCGACATCTTATTAACACTATAGCGTCGATAAGGTGACGGCGGACAGACATTTCTCTTATCGATTTTGCGCCCCCTTTCCCCTCCATCTCAAGCCATCATTCTGTAATTAAAGAAAAAATAATAATACAACCCCAATTCAAATCATTAGTGGCCAGGGCAGTAGTTAATAGCCAACCAAAACTTACGTAAATTAGCGCCAATAAAGTTTCGCCCCTTTATTTATCAATTAATCACAACGGATGTTATTAACACCGGCATTTATTCAGGAATTATTATGCGTAAAATCCTTACCGGCACTTTTATTGCCACTGCGTTATGTTGTTCTGTCTCTGCCTGGGCTGCAAACAGCGGCGAGGGGCAAATTAACTTCACCGGCGAAATCATCGATTCCGCCTGTCAGGTGGTCAACGGCGTCAGCAGCCCGCTGGATGTTTCCCTGGGCAAAGTGTCGCAAACGGCCTTTACCGGCTCGGGCTCCACCACGTCGGCCACCCGTTTCGACATTCAGCTGAAAGACTGCCCGGAAACCATCACCAGCGCCGCCATCACCTTCGGCGGCTCTGCTGACAGCACCAATGCCAACGTACTGGCCGTCACGCCGGGTACCGGCGCGGCGACCGGTGTCGGTATCCAGCTGCTGGACAAAACCGAGAATCCACTGAGCTTATACAGCCCGTCCACCAGCTACACGCTGCAGTCGGGCACTACCACCAACGACCTGGTCTTTGGCGCACGCTATATCCAGACCGGCAGCACCATCACCGCTGGCCCGGCTAATGCCGTCTCCACCTTTACCGTTATGTACAACTAATAAGGCGGCGCCTGGTTATGCGACCGGGCGCCGTTCTTTTTGATTCAGAGTCCCGTCATGCGTAAATCTGTTTTGATCGCCTCCCTGTTATTAATGACAACCGCCGCGCACGCCGGGGTCATTATTGAAGGGACCCGCTTAATTTATCAGGGAGATAAAAAAGAAGCGTCGCTGGGAATTTCTAACCCCGATAACCTCGACTACCTGGTGCAATCCTGGGTAGAGAGCCAGGATCACGCCCGGGAAAAAGCGCCGTTCCTGATCACACCGCCGCTGTTCCGTCTGGATGGCCACCAGGACAATGTCCTGCGCGTGGTGCATACCGGCGGCAATCTGCCCACCGATCGCGAATCGCTCTACTGGCTGAACATCAAATCGATTCCGTCCACCGCGCATCACGAGAACACCAACACCCTGCAAATTGCCATCAAAACGCGCATTAAGCTGATCTACCGCCCGGAGGGGATCGCCGGTAAACCGGACGAGGTGGCGGATAAACTGCGTTGGCATAAACAGGGCAACAATCTCATCGTCAGCAACCCGACGCCGTTTTACATGAATTTCCAGGAGATCACGCTGGGCGGCAAAAAAGTCGACAACATCAGCTGGGTCGCCCCCGACAGCGACGCGCATTTCGCCGTGCCGGGTGGGATCAGCGCTACCCGCGTCAGCTGGAAAATCATCAACGACTATGGCGCGGTGAGCCACGCCTGGTCTGCCAGCCTCCAGTAACTGCCGGAACCGCCATGCCCTGGGACTATACAACCAAAGCGCCACGTAACCATGCCCGCACCCTGCGCATTGCGCTGGGCTGTGCGGCGCTGGGCCTTGGCGTGCAGCAGGTGCTGGCGGAGGACTACTTCAACCCGGCAATGCTTGATATCGACGCCCCCGACCAGGGCAAACCCGACCTCTCGCTGTACGAGTCGGGCCCGGGCATCGCGCCGGGGGAGTATCAGGTGGATGTCTATGTGAATAACAACAAAATCGCCAACAAGAAAATCACCTTTGAGCTGCAAAAATCGGCAAAAGGAGAGAGCATCCTCCAGCCCTGCCTGTCCGTGGAGAACCTCAAAAGCCTGGGTATCCAGAGCGATAAATTCAGCGTCACAAAGGGTGATGACTGTGTCGATCTCTCTGGGTTACCAGACGCCAGCGCCACCTTCCGACCCGGCCAGCAGCAGCTGCTGCTGAGCATCCCGCAGGCGGCCATCATCCCGGTTCCGCACGGGTATGTGCCGCCGGAAGAGATGGACAACGGCATCAACGCGTTTCTGCTGAACTACAGCTACTCCGCCGGGGATACCCACAGCCGGGGGGATGACGGAAGTCATCAGCGCAACGAATACCTGAACCTGCGTCCGGGGGTGAATCTGGGTGCCTGGCGTTTTCGCAACTACACCACCTGGAGCCAGACCCGGGACGATGACTCGACGCAGCACGATTTCTCCTCGGTGTACAGCTATGCCCAGCGCAACATCCTGTCGCTGGGCAGCGTCGTCACCTTCGGGCAAAGCTCGACCCCGTCGGACGTGTTTGACAGCCTGTCGTTCACCGGGGCGCAGATCGCCTCGGATGACGATATGCTGCCGGACAGCATGAAAGGCTTCGCGCCGCGCATTCGTGGCGTGGCGCACAGCAATGCCCAGGTGGTGGTTCGCCAGAACGGGTATGTGATCTATCAGAACTATGTCGCCCCGGGGGCGTTCGAGATTAACGATCTCTACCCCACCGGGGGCAGCGGAGATCTGAACGTCACCGTGAAAGAGACCGACGGCAGCGAGCAGCACTTTGTGGTGCCTTACGCCTCGGTGCCGGTGTTGCAGCGTGAAGGACGATTCAAATACAGCCTGACCGGCGGACGCTATCGCAGCTATGACGACAGCGTGGAGAAAACGCCGTTCCTGCAGGGCACCGGGATCTACGGCCTGCCGTACGATATCACCCTCTATGGCGGCATGCAGACCAGTCAGTATTACGATGCCCTGGCGCTCGGCACCGGGAAAAACATCGGCGACCTCGGGGCGTTTTCGGTGGATGTGACCGCAGCGAAATCGCGCATGCAGGGGGAAAAATCCACCCAGGGCCGCGCCTGGCGGGTGCGTTACAGCAAAGACTTCGCCACCACCGGCACCCACTTTTCGCTGGCCGGTTATCGCTATAACAGCGACGGATACGCCACGATGTCGGATGTGATGAACTCTTACACCAAAGATGACGACTGGACGCCCCCCGACGGGCGCCGCGACCGTCAGGAGGCTACTGTCGATCAGTCGCTGGGCGGTTCGCTGGGCTCGCTGACCCTGAGTCTGGTGAAAGAAAACTACTGGCACAGCGACCAGAGCATGACCTCGCTTAGCGTGGGCTACAACGGCAGCTGGAACGGCATCAGCTACGGCCTCAACTACGGCCTGAGCAAAAATACCCAGGATAACGAGGACGATGATGAGCAGAAAAACGAACAGACCATCGGCCTGAACGTCTCGGTGCCGCTGGATCACTGGCTGAAAAATACCTGGGTGAACTACACCCTCAACAACAGCAAACATGACACTACCCAGAGCGTCGGCCTGAGCGGCACCGCCCTTGCCGGCAACAATCTCAGCTGGGGCGTGCAGCAGGGCCACAGCCACGACTCGGGTTACAGCAGCAACCTGAACACCGATTACAAAGCGACCTACGGCGAGATGACGGCCGGGTATTCCCAGGATAACCAGCAGCACCAGCTCAATGTCGGGGTGCAGGGCAGCGTGATTGCCCATGCTCACGGCGTCACCTTCGGCCAGCCGATGGGCGATACCGTCGCGCTGGTCGAGGCGCCCGGCGCCAGCGGAACTGGGATCGACAACCAGACCGGGGTCAAAACCGACTATCGCGGCTACGCCATCGTGCCCTACGTCACGCCCTACCATCACAACACCGTCACCCTGGATACCGAAAGCCTGCCTTCAGGGGCGGACGTCGGTCAGGCAACGAAAGTGATTACCCCGACCCGGGGGGCGGTGGTGCGCGCCAGCTTTGATACCCGCGTTGGCAGCCGGGTGCTGCTGACCCTCACCCGGTCCGACGGGCATCCGGTGCCGTTTGGCGCCACCGCCGCCCCGGCCCATGAGAATGGCGAGTTTATTGTTGGCGACGGCGGACAGGTCTACCTGACCGGGATGCATGAGCGCGGCACGGTCAACGTCAGCTGGGGCAGAGGCGCCAGCGCCCACTGCTCCGCCCACTATCAGTTGCCGTCCCACTCAAGCGATCCGGTGATCAACGCCACCGCGCAATGCGTCTGAACGGCGAGGAGAGAAGATGAAACCACTGCGATTTAGCGGCGTGCTGGCCCTGTTTGCCGCCCTGTGGCTGTTTATGCCCCAGGCGAAAGCGGCCTGTACCACGGCGGATCTGCCCTGGAACGGTACGCCGGGCACGCTGACGGTGTCTGACACCCTGACCGTCGGTAGCGTCATTCCCGGCTCTGCCCGCTCGCATACGGTGAAAGGCAGTTGCGACGCTGCCGACAGCGGAAAACCCATTACCGCCTGCCATCTCGGTGAAGGGGAAGAGGTGCCGGGCATGCCGGGGGTGTACCGCACCGGCGTGGAGGGGATTGGTATTGAACTGCTGAACAGCGCCGGGCAGCCGGTGCGCGGCCGCGCCGCCCACTGCGACAGCAGAAGTACGCCGCTGGGCTACGTCAGCAATGATGGCTCCGGCAGCTTTAATGTGCCGCTGACCCTGCAACTGGTTAAAACGGCGAACACCAGCAGCCAGCAGACGATGACCATACGCAACGGCATCTGGTCGCTTGGGATCTATCCCGATGAACAGCTGGGGCATCTGAATGCCGTGCGCTATGGCGGTAATCTGGCGCTGAAGGCGACAACCTGCTCGGTGGATCAATCCAGCCTGATCGTTAATCTGGGGGATTTCCCGGTAACCCAGTTCACCCGGGTAGGAAGTTACACCGGCTGGAAAACGTTCAGCCTGAACGCCACCTGTAACGCAGTAGAGACGATGACCGCTCAAATCACCAGCCCCAACGGGGCGACAAACATTGACCCGGGTGACGATGTGCTGAACCTCGTCCCGGGCAGCGACAGCGCCACCGGCGTGGGCGTAAGACTGTTGGTGGGCGGCGCGGGGATGCGCTACGACTACCCGGTCCCGTTTGGCAGCCAGACGGTGCCGGGCCAGCCGTTCAGCCTGCCCTTCCAGGCACAGTATTACCAGCTCAGCGATACGGTGACGGCAGGCAAAGCCAACGTCGTCGCCACCATCGACATTGAATACCGATGAAGAGGACTCCGATGAAATACGTCGCCCTTTTAGTCCTGCTTGCCAGCGCCTGCGCGCAGGCCACCGATGTGTCTCTCAGCATCCAGGGCAATATTTACGACACCGCCTGTCAGTTGGACAGCACCAGCCAGAACAAGGTGGTTGACCTGGGTCAGGCCATCGCCAGTGATTTTAAGGCCATCGGTGATGTCGGAGAGTGGAAGAATTTTGATATTACCCTGTCGAACTGCCCGCCAAACCTGGCGCTGGCGACCATCAGCGTCGACGGGCAGCGTGATCAACACCACCCGTTCAAGTTTGCCAACACCGGTACGGCAACAGGACTGGCGCTGGAGCTGGCAGATCGCACCGACTCCATCATTCTGGCCCCGCAAGCGAGATTTAATGCGGTGATCGACCCGGTCACCCACAGCGCTGATTTTCCGATGGCGGCGCGCTATTACACCTCGCAAACCCCCGTCACCGCCGGACAGTTCACCAGCGTGGTGCTGATTACCTTCACTTACCAGTAGGACCGCGCCTCTTAGCATGGACGCTTTTCTTCCGCCCGGCGGCCAGTTTTGCCGGGCGTTTTTTTACCTCAGGCACTTCTGGCTGCTCGATAGGGAAGACTGGCAGAGCGTTCAACAGCCGCTTGCCGTAGTTTTTGGTCAGCAGACGTTTATCGTAGATCACCACTTCGCCCCAGCAGCTGTGGCTGCGGATCAGACGCCCGACCTGCTGGATCAGGTTGAACGACGCCGCGGGCAGGCTCTGCACCTCAAACGGGAAGCGGTTCAGGCTTTTCAGCCACTCGCCCTCGGTGAGCACCACCGGGCTGTCGATAGGCGGAAAGGCAATCTTGTGAATATGGACCTGGGTCAGGTAATCCCCTTTCAGATCCAGCCCTTCGGCAAAGGACTGGAGCCCCACCAGCACGCTGCGCTCCCCGGCCTCAATGCGCTTGCGGTGTAGCTCCACCAGCCGGTAGCGGGGCTGATCCCCCTGCACCAGCAGGAGCAGGCGCAGGTCGGTAACAAAGGTTAAAAACAGATTCATCGCCCGGGCGCTGGCGAACAGCACCAGCATGCCGGGGTACTTTTTGCTCTCCAGCTGTTCGCGGAAGTAGGCCGCCATCTCGGCCAGGTGCTGCTCTTCGTTGTCGATCAGCGGCTCATACTGCATGCGCGGAATGACGATTTTGCCCTGCTCGCAGTGGTTGAACGGCGAATCAAGCGCCACAAAGCGATCCCCCGCTTTCTCCTTCAGGCCGCTCATCTCCTGCAACCGCGAGAAACTGTTCAGGGAGCGCAGCGTGGCGGAGGTGACCACCACGTGCGGGACGCTGCGCCAGAGCAGCTTTTCCAGCTGATCGCTGACGCGGATCCCCGCGCAGTGGAAGAAGAGGTGCACCTGCCCCTCTCTGACTTCCCGCGTCACCCACTTGGTGACCGGGGCGCCGGAGGCCTGGGCCATCGACGCCAGCCGCCACAGCTTGCTCTGCCCTTCAAACATGCCCAGGGCGCGGTTCATCTGCAGCAGCACCCGGTGGACACGCACCACGTCGTGAGTGCCGGTTTTCTCACTCAGATCGTTTAAAAACAGCTCCGCCAGCCCGCGCAGTTTTTCGATAAGCTGCGCCAGTTCGCGGCAAAGAGACATGATTTCATCCGGCAGTTCACCCATCTCAAAGCGGTGCTCTGCCTCCTGACCGGCAGGAAGATAGAGATTGAGGATGTTATTCAGCGAGGCGATGTGGGTGTAAATCGTTTCGCAGTGCTCGCTGAGGCGCTCCGGGATCGCCAGCGGCGGAATGGTCTTCGGGCGGAACTGATCCATGCAGGTCGCCACCAGCTTGCAGAACAGATCCAGCTGCAGGCGGAACCACGGGGCGGTGATTTCGGCGCTCATCTCCAGCGCATCGCGGGCGACGTCCGGCAGGTGATGGCCTTCATCCAGCACCAGCAGCAGGTTTTTCGGGTCCGGCAGGACGGCTTCGCTCTCCATCGCCGCCATCACCAGGGCGTGGTTGGCGACCACCACTTCGGCCTCCTGGATCTCCCGGCGGGCGACAAAGAACGGGCATTCGCGATAGTAGTGGCAGTTGCGGTTCAGGCAGCTGGCCTTGTCGGTGCTGAGCCTGCGCCACAGATCGTCGCTGATGGCCTGATCGGTGTGATCCCGAAGGCCATCCCATTTGTAACCGTCCAGATCGGTTTTCAGCTTCGCGCACTGCTCCTGCTCGGCCTTGTTGTTGGGGGTCAGCTCGTCATCGAGAAACGCCAGCAGATCCTGCTGGGTGGGTTCGGTGCTGGCCAGCGCCGCTAAGTTGCGCGGGCAGACATAGCGCCCGCGCCCGAAGGCCGCGGTAAAGCGCAGCTCGGGGATAATTTTGCGCAGCAGGGGCAGGTCTTTGCTGTAGATCTGATCCTGCAGGGCGACGTTGGCGGTGCTCACCACCAGCGTCTTTTGCTCTTCCCGGGCAATGGCGATGCCGGGGATCAGGTAGGAGAGGGTTTTACCGACCCCGGTCGGGGCTTCAATTGCCAGATGTCGACCCTCGTCACCGGCGAGTGTTTTTGCCACATCGGCAATCATCTGCCGTTGCGGAGCGCGGGGAATAAAGTCGGGGATCTGCTGTTGCAGCGCCTTATACCAGGCGGCAATTTGCGCTTTCAGCGCGGCGGTTAAAGCCATGATGAACCTGAAATACTGTATAAACAGCCACTATTGTGGCACTTTCTTAAGCGAGCCGCAAAAGAAAAGCCCGGCTTTACGACCGGGCTTCCAGATTACTGCGCGCTGGCAGGTTTGCGCGGACGGCGTCGGCGCTGGCCTTCACCTGCCGGTTTCGCATCACCGTCGCGACGCGGTGGCTTGCTGGCCGCTTTCGGCGCGCCGCCTTCGCTACGGCGTGGCTGCTGACCGCGACCGCCGCCGCCCTGCCCGCGTCCACCGCCCTGACCACGACCGCCCTGGCGTCCGTTCTGGATTGGCTCGGCTTTGATCGACGGGTCCACGTCGTAGCCGTCGAGGGCAATACGCGGGATCTCTTTTTTCAGCAGGCGTTCGATGTCGCGCAGCAGTTTGAGTTCATCGACACAGACCAGCGACAGCGCTTCGCCCGTGGCCGCCGCGCGACCGGTACGGCCGATACGGTGGACGTAATCTTCCGGGACGTTCGGCAGCTCGTAGTTCACCACGTGCGGCAGCTCTTCGATATCCAGGCCGCGGGCGGCGATGTCGGTTGCCACCAGCACACGGATGTCGCCGGATTTAAAGTCGGCCAGCGCGCGGGTACGTGCCCCCTGGCTCTTGTTGCCGTGGATGGCCGCGCTGCGGATCCCGTCTTTGTTCAGCTGTTCTGCGAGGTGGTTCGCACCGTGTTTGGTACGGGTGAAGACCAGCACCTGCTGCCAGTTGCCTTCGCCAATCATCTGGGAAAGCAGCTCGCGCTTGCGCTTTTTGTCCACCATGTGCACATGCTGGGTCACCTGCTCGGAGGCGGTGTTGCGACGCGCCACTTCCACTTCCAGCGGGTTGTGCAGCAGTTTTTCGGCCAGGCCTTTGATCTCATCGGAGAAGGTGGCAGAGAAAAGCAGGTTCTGGCGGCGGGCAGGCAGTTTTGCCAGCACGCGGCGAATATCGTGGATAAAGCCCATGTCGAGCATGCGGTCGGCTTCATCGAGGACCAGGATCTCCACGCTGTCGAGCTTCACGGCGTTCTGGTGTTCGAGGTCGAGCAGACGGCCCGGGGTCGCCACCAGCACGTCCACGCCGCTGCGCAGTTTCATCATCTGCGGGTTGATGCTCACCCCACCGAACACCACCAGCGAGCGGATGTTGAGATAGCGGCTGTACTCACGCACGTTCTCACCCACCTGGGCGGCCAGTTCACGGGTCGGGGTCAGGATGAGGGCGCGCACCGGGCGACGGCCTTTGGCGTGCGGCTCTTTCTGGATCAGGCGTTGCAGCAGCGGCAGGGTGAAGCCGGCGGTTTTACCGGTTCCGGTCTGGGCGCTGGCCATCAGATCGCGACCGGCCAGCACGGCAGGAATGGCCTGCTGCTGAATAGGGGTAGGTTCGCGGTAGCCCTGCTCTTCTACAGCGCGCAGAATTTCCGGGTCCAGGCCAAGGGTATCAAAAGACATAACAACTCCGAACCGCCCCGACCATTTTCAGGTGTAGTTTTCAGGGAGATAGTGACAAATAGAAGGACAAAAACCACGGTGTCGCGAAGCAGCGGAGTGTAGCAGCTTTTGTGACATGGCGCATAAATTATCCCGTCGGAGGCGATTTCCCCAGGCAACAAAACTGGACAAGGTCAAAAAACAGTCATAATATTAATCAATCGATTGATTAATTTTGTGTGCCGCTATGAATCCGATCCCGTCCACCACCAAAGGCGAGCAGGCCAAAAGCCAGTTAATCGCCGCAGCGCTGGCGCAGTTTGGCGAATATGGGCTGCATGCCACCACCCGCGATATCGCCGCCCAGGCCGGGCAGAATATCGCCGCCATTACCTACTATTTTGGATCGAAAGAGGATCTCTACCTCGCCTGCGCCCAGTGGATCGCCGACTTCATTGGCACTCACTTTCGCCCGCACGTCGAGGAGGCCACCGCGCTGCTGGCAGAGCCTTCACCGGATCGCGCCGCCATTCGCGGGCTGATCCTTAACGCCTGCAACAACATGATTCAGCTGCTGACCCATGACGATACGCTGAACCTGAGCAAGTTTATCTCACGGGAGCAGCTCTCCCCTTCTGCCGCCTATCAGCTGGTGCATGCTCAGGTTATCGCCCCGATGCACACCCACCTGACCCGGCTGGTGGCGGCCTATACCGGCCGCGATGCGCAGGATACGCAGACCATTTTGCACACCCATGCCCTGCTGGGGGAAGTGCTCGCCTTTCGTCTCGGGCGGGAGACCATTCTGTTACGCACCGGCTGGACCGAATTTGATGAGGATAAAGCGCTGCAGATTAGTCAGGTCATCACCTGTCATGTGGATTTGATCCTGCAGGGCTTAACGCAAAGGAGCCTGGAGTCATGAAGAAACCTGTCGCCATTATTGTGGCCGTGGTGGTTGTGCTGGCAGCCGGTATCGGCGGCTGGCTGTGGTATCAGAGCCAGCAGGATAAAACGCTGACCCTGTACGGGAACGTCGATATCCGCACCGTGAATATGAGCTTCCGGGTTGGCGGACGGCTGGCGGATCTGAGCGTGGATGAAGGCGATGCCATCACCGCCGGGCAGACGCTCGGCGAGCTGGATAAAGCTCCGTACCAGAACGCTCTGCTGCAGGCCAAAGCGGGCGTAGCCGTGGCCCAGGCGCAGTACGACTTAATGCAGGCGGGCTACCGTGACGAAGAGGTGGCCCAGGCCGCCGCCGCCGTTAAGCAGGCGCAGGCCGCCTATGACTACGCGCAGAACTTCTTCAATCGCCAGCAGGGGCTGTGGAAAAGCCGCACCGTATCGGCCAACGATCTGGAGAACGCCCGCTCCTCGCGGGATCAGGCTCTGGCGACCCTGAAATCTTCTCAGGACAAGCTGCGTCAGTATCGCTCCGGTAACCGCGAGCAGGATATCGCCCAGGCCAAAGCCAGCCTCGAACAGGCTCAGGCCCAGCTGGCACAGGCCGAGCTGGATCTGCACGACACCACGCTGGTCGCCCCGGCCAACGGCACGCTGATGACCCGCGCCGTGGAGCCCGGCAGCATGCTCAACGCAGGCAGCACGGTGCTGACCCTGTCGCTCACCCGCCCGGTGTGGGTGCGGGCCTATGTGAACGAAGCCAGCCTCGGAGAGGCTAAACCGGGGCGCGAGGTGCTGCTCTATACCGACGGTCGCCCGGACAAGCCGTATCGCGGGAAAATCGGCTTTGTCTCCCCCACCGCCGAATTTACGCCAAAAACCGTTGAAACCCCGGACCTGCGCACCGACCTGGTCTATCGCCTGCGCATTGTCGTCACCGATGCCGACGACGCCCTGCGCCAGGGGATGCCGGTGACCGTCAGCTTCGACAACGGGCAAACCCATGAGTGATGCGGTGATCCAGCTTACCGGCCTGGTGAAACGCTTTGCCGGGATGGACAAACCCGCCGTTGCGCCCCTCGACTGCACGCTGCAGAAGGGCTACGTCACCGGGCTGGTGGGCCCGGACGGCGCGGGCAAAACCACCCTGATGCGCATGCTGGCCGGACTGCTGAAGCCCGACGAAGGTAGCGCCAGCGTGCTGGGGCTGGATCCGGTCCAGGACGATCGCGCCCTGCACGCCATGCTGGGCTATATGCCGCAGAAGTTCGGCCTGTATGAAGATCTGACGGTGATGGAGAACCTGACCCTCTACGCCGACCTGCGCAGCGTCACCGGTGAAACGCGGGAGAAAACCTTTCAGCGCCTGCTTGAGTTTACCTCGCTGGGCCCCTTCACCGGGCGGCTGGCAGGCAAGCTCTCCGGCGGCATGAAGCAGAAGCTGGGGCTGGCCTGCACCCTGGTGGGGGAACCGAAGGTGCTGCTGCTGGACGAACCCGGCGTCGGCGTCGACCCCATCTCCCGCCGCGAGCTGTGGCAGATGGTGCACGAGCTGGCGGGCGACGGGATGTTGATCCTCTGGAGCACCTCCTATCTCGACGAAGCGGAGCAGTGCCGGGACGTGCTGCTGATGAACGAAGGGGAGCTGCTCTATCAGGGCGACCCTACCAGACTCACACAGAGCATGACCGGGCGCAGCGTGCTGCTGCACTCCCCTCATGAGAACAACCGACGCCTGCTGCAGCGGGTGCTGAAGCTGCCCCAGGTGAGCGACGGCATGATCCAAGGGAAATCGGTGCGGGTGATCCTCAAAAAAGAGGCCAGCACTGACGATCTGCGCCATAACGCGGATCTGCCGGATCTGGCTATCGAAGAGACCGCCCCGCGCTTCGAAGATGCCTTTATCGATCTGCTCGGCGGCGCAGGCACCGCCGAATCGCCGCTGGGGGCCATTCTGCATACCGTGGAGGGCACGCCCGGCGAGACGGTGATTGAGGCGAAATCCCTGACCAAAAAGTTCGGTGATTTTGCCGCCACCGATGATGTGAACTTTGCGGTGAAACGCGGCGAAATTTTCGGCCTGCTGGGCCCCAACGGCGCGGGCAAATCCACCACCTTTAAAATGATGTGCGGCCTGCTGGTGCCTACTGCCGGTAAAGCGCTGGTGCTGGACATGGATTTGAAGGTCAGCTCCGGCAAGGCGCGCCAGCATCTGGGCTATATGGCGCAAAAATTCTCCCTCTACGGCAACCTGACCGTGGAGCAGAACCTGCGCTTTTTCTCCGGCGTCTACGGGCTGCGCGGGCGGGCGCAGAGTGAAAAAATCAGCCGCATGAGCGAGGCCTTTGGCCTGCGCCAGGTGGCCAGCCAGGCCACCGACGCGCTGCCACTCGGGTTCAAGCAGCGGCTGGCGCTGGCCTGCTCCCTGATGCATGAGCCGGACATTCTGTTTCTCGACGAACCCACCTCCGGCGTCGATCCCCTCACCCGCCGGGAGTTCTGGCTGCATATCAACAGCATGGTGGAAAAAGGGGTCACAGTGATGGTCACCACCCACTTTATGGATGAGGCGGAGTACTGTGACCGGATTGGGCTGGTCTATCGCGGCAAGCTGATTGCCCACGGCACGCCGGACGATCTTAAGGCTCAGGTGGCGGACGAGCAGCAGCCCGACCCCACCATGGAACAGGCGTTTATTACGCTCATCAACGACTGGGATAAGGAGCACGGCCATGTCTGATACCGCCCTCTCCTGGCGTCGGGTCCGCGCCCTGTGCATCAAAGAGACGCGGCAGATCGTCCGCGACCCCAGCAGCTGGCTGATTGCTGTGGTGATCCCCCTGCTGCTGCTGTTTATCTTTGGCTACGGGATTAACCTCGACTCCAGCAAGCTGCGGGTGGGTATTCTGCTGGAGCAGCACAGCGAAGAGGCGCTCGACTTTACCCATACTCTGACCGGCTCGCCCTATATCGACGCCACCATCAGCGACGATCGCCAGCAGTTAACCCAGATGATGCAGGCCGGGCGCATTCGCGGCCTGATTGTCATCCCGGTGGATTTCGCGGCCCGCATGGCGCAGGCGAACGAAACCGCTCCCATCCAGGTAATCACCGACGGCAGCGAGCCCAACACCGCCAACTTTGTGCAGGGCTATACGGAAGGGATCTGGCAGCTGTGGCAGATGCAGCGGGCGGAAGATCGCGGCGAAAAATTCGAGCCATTAATCGACGTCCAGACCCGGTACTGGTTTAACCCGGCGGCCATCAGCCAGCACTTTATTATCCCCGGCGCGGTGACCATTATCATGACGGTGATCGGCGCTATTCTGACCTCGCTGGTGATCGCCCGCGAGTGGGAGCGCGGCACCATGGAGGCGCTGCTCTCCACCGAAGTGACGCGCACCGAGCTGCTGCTATGCAAGCTGATCCCCTATTACTTCCTCGGGATGCTGGCGATGCTGCTCTGCATGCTAGTGTCAGTCTTTATTCTCGGCGTACCTTATCGCGGCTCGCTGCTCATACTGTTCGTCATCACCAGCCTGTTTTTACTCAGCACCCTGGGGATGGGGCTGCTTATCTCCACCATCACCCGCAACCAGTTTAATGCCGCCCAGGTGGCGCTGAACGCCGCGTTTCTGCCGTCGATTATGCTGTCCGGGTTTATTTTCCAGATCGACAGTATGCCGGCGGTGATCCGCGCGGTGACCTACATCATCCCGGCGCGCTATTTCGTCAGCACCCTGCAAAGCCTGTTCCTGGCGGGCAATATCCCGGTGGTGTTGATTGTGAACCTGCTGTTTTTGATAGCGTCAGCGGTGATGTTTATTGGGCTGACGTGGATGAAAACCAAACGGCGGCTGGATTAGCCGTCCTGCATTGGTTGTGCCCGGTGGCGCTGCGCTTACCGGGCCTACGGGGCCTGTTGATTTTGTGGCGTTTTGAGGAGCTATTATGTTTCACCGTTTATGGACATTGATCCGCAAAGAGCTGCAGTCGCTGCTGCGCGAACCGCAGACCCGGGCGATTTTGATTCTGCCGGTGCTGATCCAGGTGCTGCTGTTTCCGTGGGCGGCGACGCTGGAGGTGACGAACGCCACCATCGCCATCTATAACGAAGATAACGGCAAACATTCGGTGGAGCTGACCCAGCGCTTTGCCCGCGCCAAAGCCTTTACCCATGTGCTGCTCCTCAAGAGCCCGCAGGAGATCCAGCCCACCATCGACACGCAAAAGGCGCTGCTGCTGGTGCGCTTCCCGGCCGATTTCTCGCGCAATCTCGACACCCTGCAGACGGCGCCGATGCAGCTGATCCTCGACGGGCGTAACTCCAACAGCGCGCAGATTGCCGCCAACTACCTGCAACAGGTGGTGAAGGATTATCAGCAGGAGCTGATGGAGGGCAAACCGAAACCGAATAACAGCGAGCTGGTAGTGCGCAACTGGTATAACCCGAACCTTGATTACAAATGGTTTGTGGTGCCATCGCTGATCGCCATGATCACCACCATCGGGGTGATGATCGTCACCTCGCTGTCGGTGGCCCGCGAGCGCGAACAGGGCACCTTCGATCAGCTGCTGGTCTCCCCGCTGTCCACCTGGCAAATCTTCGTCGGCAAGGCGGTTCCGGCTCTGATTGTCGCTACCTTCCAGGCAAGCATAGTGCTGGCGATTGGCATCTGGGCCTATCACATTCCCTTTGCCGGATCGCTGCTGCTGTTCTACTTCACGATGGTGATCTACGGGCTGTCGCTGGTGGGGTTTGGGCTGCTGATCTCGGCGCTCTGCTCGACCCAGCAGCAGGCGTTTATCGGGGTGTTCGTCTTTATGATGCCCGCCATTTTGCTCTCGGGCTATGTCTCGCCGGTAGAGAACATGCCGGTGTGGCTGCAGAATTTAACCTGGGTGAACCCGATCCGGCACTTTACCGATATCACCAAGCAGATCTATCTGAAGGATGCGAGTCTGGATATTGTGTGGGGGAGTTTGTGGCCGCTACTGGTGATAGCGGCCGTGACGGGCTCAGTGGCGTACGCGATGTTTAGACGCAATATCGCGTAGCTTTTTGTCTTTCGCTAACAGGGAAACGACCGCCGGTCCTGCGAGGATAGCCAGGCCAGCCAGGGCCAGCAGCAGGTTGTTTTGCAGCACGCGGGAGAGCAGCCACAGCACAATCAGTGCCGCTCCGAAATACCAGGTGGTGGTGAGCTCTTCGAGCACATCCGCCACTTCGCGCCAGCGCTCCTCATGGTGACGCTGTAAAAAGAGCATCAACAGGACGGTCACGCCGTACAGCACGCATAATCCTAAGCCGACCCGCACCAGGGTCCCGCTCATCCAGGCCATTACCAGTACGGCCACGACCAATAAATGCAACATAATCTGCCAGCAACTCAGGCCGGTTGCGACGCGTATGCGTTGTTGCCACTTCATGGCACTCTCCTGAAGGATTTTACTCTGCATGTTCAGACTATCGCACTTTACGGAAAATTCCGTAACACAGCACCTTTTTGTGACGACGACTACACTTTATTTTCATCAGGATAGTGACGCGGGAAGGAGTGTATGGCCCAACAAACCCGGCATTTTTCGCTTAAAGTGTTAACGATCAACATTCATAAAGGATTCGCGGCGTTTAACCGCCGTTTCATTCTGCCCGAACTGCGTGACGCCGTGCGCACCGTCAGCGCGGATATTGTCTGCCTGCAGGAAGTGATGGGCGCGCACGAAGTGCATCCCCTGCATGTGGAAAACTGGCCCGATACCAGCCACTACGAATTTCTCGCTGACACCATGTGGAGCGATTATGCCTACGGGCGCAACGCCGTCTATCCCGAGGGGCATCACGGCAATGCCGTTCTCTCCCGCTACCCGATCGAACACTATGAAAATCATGATGTGTCGGTGGGCGAGAGCGAAAAGCGCGGGCTGCTCTACTGCCGGATTGGCATACCCGAGCTGAACAGGCCGCTGCACGTGGCTTCGGTTCACCTTGGCCTGCGCGAAGCGCATCGCCAGGCGCAGCTGCAGATGATGTCCGAGTGGGTCAACGGCCTGCCCGAAGGGGAGCCGGTGGTGGTGGCGGGCGATTTTAACGACTGGCGCCAGCGCGCCAACCATCCGCTAAAAGCGGAGGCCGGGCTGGAGGAGATCTTCACCCTCGCCCACGGCAGGCCTGCCCGCACCTTCCCGGTGAGGTTCCCGCTGCTGCGTCTGGACAGGATCTATGTCAAAAACGCTCATGCCAGCAGCCCCACCGCGCTGGCCCTGAGCAACTGGCGTCACCTTTCCGACCATGCGCCGTTAAGTGCGGAGATTCATCTATGAAATGTTCATGGCAAAGCGGCAACCGGATAAAGCTGCTGGAGAATGGCGATCAATATTACCCGGCGGTATTTGCCGCCATTGAGCAAGCCCAGAGCCGGGTGCTGCTGGAAACCTTTATCTGGTTTGAAGACAACGTAGGGCGAAAGCTGCATGCGGTTCTTCTGCGCGCCGCCCAGCGCGGGGTGCATATCGAAGTGCTGCTCGACGGCTACGGCTCTCCCGACCTCAGCGACGAGTTCGTCGGGGAACTGACCTCGGCAGGGGTGGTATTCCGCTACTACGATCCGCGCCCGCCACTTTTTGGTATGCGCACCAACGTCTTCCGTCGCATGCACCGTAAAATTGTGGTGGTGGATGAGCAGGTGGCGTTTGTCGGCGGGATTAACTACTCCGCAGAACATATGTCGGACTATGGTCCGGAGGCCAAGCAGGATTATGCCGTCCAGGTCGAAGGGCCGGTGGTGCAGGATATTTTGCAATTTGTCGTGGAAAATCTCCCCGGCAAAGCGGCGGTTCGTCGCTGGTGGAAACGGCGTCACCGCGCGGAAGAGAACACCAAACCGGGCGAAGCCCAGGCGCTGTTTATCTGGCGCGATAACGAAGAGCACCGGGACGATATTGAGCGCCACTATCTGAAGATGCTGGCCAACGCCCGGCGCGAAGTGATCATCGCCAACGCCTACTTCTTCCCGGGCTATCGCCTGCTGCACGCCATGCGCAACGCGGCGCGGCGCGGCGTGCGGGTCAGGCTGATTGTGCAGGGCGAGCCGGATATGCCGATTGTCACGGTGGGCGCGCGTCTGCTCTACAACTATCTGGTGAAAGGTGGCGTCGAGATTTACGAATATCGCCGCCGTCCCCTGCACGGCAAAGTGGCGCTGATGGACGATCACTGGGTGACCGTCGGCTCCAGCAACCTTGATCCCCTCAGCCTGTCGCTGAATCTGGAGGCCAACCTGATCATTCACGATCGCGAATTTAACCAGACCCTGCGCGACAACCTCACCGCCATCATCGCCGAAGACTGCGTGCGGGTGGATGAGTCGATGGTGCCGAAACGCACCTGGTGGAATCTGGGCAAGAGCGTGGTGGTGTTCCACTTCCTGCGCCACTTCCCGGCGCTGGTCGGCTGGTTGCCGGCCCATACGCCGAAGCTGGCGCAGGTGCCGCCGCCGGTACAGCCTGAGATGGAGACGCAGGATCGCGTCGAGGCAGGCAATACGGGGGTAAAACCCTGATGAGCAAAAAACATTCGCGCTGGCATCTGGCAAAGAAGATCCTCACCTGGGTGTTCTTCATTGCCGTTGCGGTGCTGCTGGTGGTTTACGCCAAAAAGGTCGACTGGGCCGAAGTATGGAAGGTTATCCGCGACTACGACCGCCTGTCGCTGATGGGCGCAGTGGCTTTGGTGGTGCTGAGCTTCCTGCTGTATGGCTGTTACGATCTGCTGGGGCGGGTCTACTGCGGGCATAAGCTGGCAAAGCGTCAGGTCATGCTGGTGTCGTTTATCTGCTACGCCTTTAACCTGACCCTGAGTACCTGGGTTGGCGGCATCGGCATGCGCTACCGGCTTTACTCCCGCCTGGGGCTGCCCAGCGGCACCATCACCCGCATTTTCTCCCTGAGTATCACCACCAACTGGCTGGGCTACATCCTGCTGGGCGGGGTGATCTTCACCGCGGGCGTGGTGCAGTTGCCCGATCACTGGTATATCGATCAGTCGACGCTGCGCATTCTCGGCATCGTGCTGCTGCTGGTAATCGCTTTCTACCTGTGGGCCTGCGCCTTCGCTAAGCGGCGTCATATGACCATCAAGGGGCAGAAGCTGGTGCTTCCTTCATGGCGTTTCGCGCTGGCGCAGATGGGGATTTCCGCCGCCAACTGGATGGCGATGGGGGCGATTATCTGGCTGTTGATGGGCGAAGACGTGAACTACTTCTTCGTGCTGGGGGTGCTGCTGGTGAGCAGTATCGCCGGGGTGATTGTTCATATCCCGGCCGGGATCGGCGTGCTGGAAGCGGTGTTTATTGCCCTTTTAGCGGGGGAGCACGTTTCTCACGGCACCATCATCGCCGCCCTGCTGGCCTACCGCATGCTCTATTACTTCCTGCCGCTGGGGCTGGCAACGGTCTGTTATCTGGTGCTGGAGAGCCGGGCGAAGAAATTACGCGCCAAAAACGAGAGAGAGATGGTGAAGTAAGTGCGGGCTATGCCGGGTGGCGCTGCGCTTACCCGGCCTACGGGTTCTGTAGGCCCGGCAAGCAACGCGCCGCCGGGCACCACAATCAACGACGGTTGCCGAAAATACGCAGCAGCATCAGGAACAGGTTGATGAAGTCCAGATAGAGGGTTAACGCTCCAAGAATCGAGTACTTGCGCAGGTTTGAACTGTCGCGCACGTCGATCTGCTCACCGATGTTTTTCAGCTTTTGCGTGTCATACGCCGTCAGGCCGACAAAGACAATCACCCCGATATAGGTCACCGCCCACATCAGCGCTTCACTCTTCAGCCAGAAATTCACCAGCGACGCCAGCACAATCCCAATCAGCGCCATAAACAGCATATTGCCAAACCCGCTCAGGTCGCGTTTGGTGGTGTAGCCGTAAAGACTCATCGCGCCGAACATCCCGCCCGCGACCACAAAAGTGCTGGCAATCGAGGAGTAGGTGTAGACGATGAAGATACTGGAGAGCGTCAGGCCGGTCAGGGCCGAATAGAGCATAAACAGCGTGGTGGCTATCCCTGCGCTGAGCTTATGCACCAGCCCCGAGAGGACAAACACCAGCGCCAGCTGGGCGATAATCAGGCCAAAAAAGGTGATCTTGCTGGAGAAGACAAACATCATCACCGCAGGGGTGTTCGCGGAAAACCATGCGACAAACGCGGTGAGCAGCAAACCGCAGGTCATCCAGCCGTAGACCTGGGCCATGTAGGTTTGCAGCCCGGTACGGCTCTGCTGAACGATGGAATCGGAACGGGGAAATCTGTCCATAACGCACTCCTTTTTAAGTGGACACACAGTTAAAGCCTAACACATCCCGGCAATCCGGCTACCAGCGGCTGGCGGCTTCCTTGTCGCTGTCGCGGGACTCGACCCAGCGATCGCCCTCTGGGGTGGCTTCGCGCTTCCAGAACGGGGCGCGGGTTTTCAGATAATCCATAATGAACTCGCCCGCCGCAAAGGCGCTGCCGCGATGGGCGCTGGTCACGCCGACAAAGACGATCTCTTCGCCCGGCCACATCTCGCCGATGCGGTGGATCACGGTGACGCGGCCGAGCGGCCAGCGCTCGCGCGCCTGGTCGACGATCTCCGCCAGCGCCTTTTCGGTCATGCCGGGATAGTGCTCAAGGGTCAGCGCCTTCACGCTGTCGCCCAGATTGTGGTTGCGCACTTTGCCGGTGAAGGTGACCACCGCCCCGTCTTCGTCACGCTCCGCCAGCCAGCTGTATTCGCTGCCGACATTAAAACGCGCCGGTTCGACAACAATTTTGGTCTCTGCCATCTTAGCCCCCGGTAACCGGTGGAAAGAAGGCCACCTCATCGCCAGGCTTCACCGGATGGGTGAACTCCACCAGCGTCTGGTTTACCGCCGCCAGCAGTTTTTCTGCGTCCAGCGCCAGCGCCCAGCGGTCGCTTTGCGCCGCCAGATGCGCCCGCAGCGCTTCTACGGTATCGACCTGAATATCCAGCGTCAGGCTGTCGGTGTTCACCAGCTCACGCACCTGCGCAAAAAACAGTACTTTAATCATTCTCTTGTGCCCTGAAATCACCCGATTTACCGCCGCTTTTCGCCAGCAGGCGAACCGGGCCGATAACCATATCCTTCTGCACCGCTTTGCACATGTCGTAGATGGTCAGCGCCGCCACGGAGGCCGCGGTTAAGGCTTCCATCTCCACCCCGGTTTTCCCGGTCAGGCGGCACAGCGACTCAATGCGCACGCGGTTATGCTCCTGCTCTGCCCGCAGGTTGACCTCCACTTTGCTGAGCATCAGCGGATGGCACAGCGGGATCAGTTCCCAGGTGCGTTTTGCCGCCTGGATCCCGGCGATGCGCGCGGTGGCGAAGACATCCCCTTTGTGGTGGCTGCCGTCAACGATCATGGCCAGGGTTTCCGGGAGCATGGTGACGAACGCTTCCGCGCGCGCTTCGCGCACGGTCTCGGCCTTGGCGGAGACATCCACCATATGCGCTTCGCCAGCGGCGTTAATGTGGGTCAGTTGCGACATAGCTTACTTCTTCAGATGAGGATGGAAATTACAGGGACGCGTGCGGGCATCCAGCTGCGGGGCGATGATGTTTTCCCAGGCGGTGCGGCACGCTTTGGTTGAACCCGGCATGGCAAAAATCACCGTGTTGTTGGCGATCCCCGCGACGGCGCGCGACTGCAGGGTTGAGGTGCCGATCTCTTCAAAAGAGAGCATGCGGAACACTTCGCCAAAGCCTTCGATTTCGCGATCGAACAGCGGGAGCAGCGCTTCCGGGGCCTGATCGCCCGGGGTAAAACCGGTCCCGCCGGTGATCAGCACTACCTGGACGTCGTCACTGGCTACCCAGCGCGACACTTCCGCGCGAATGGCGTAGCGGTTCTCTTTCACGATCGCCTTGTCGACAATGTGATGCCCCGCCTCGTGGGCCGCATCGCGCAGCCAGTGCCCGGAGGTGTCATCCTCTTCGCCGCGGCGTTCGGAAACGGTAAGAATAGCAATACGCGTCGGGATAAATTCAGCGCTTACCTGACTCATCTTCTGGTTCCTTGTAGCGATTACCCGCCAATATATGACAGGTTCTGGGTGATCCCGGTGTTGCCCTGATGCAGGAAGTGGGTCTGTTTTTTGTGCATCAGCGCGTCAGAAATGCGGCCTTCCAGCGCCGCCTGCTGCGCGTCATCGGCCAGCAGATCGCGCAGATCGACGCCGCCGTCGCCAAACAGGCACAGGTGCAGTTTACCTACCGACGAGACGCGCAGGCGGTTACAGCTGGCGCAGAAGTCTTTTTCATACGGCATGATAAGCCCGATCTCCCCTTCGTAGTCGGGGTGGCAGAAGACCTGCGCCGGGCCGTCGCTGCGCTGGCGAAGCTGGTGGATCCAGCCGCGCTTGAGCAGTTCATCGCGCAGCACCATGCCGGAGATGTGGTGGCGGGAGAAGAGATCGCTGCCCTCACCCGTCTCCATCAGCTCGATAAAGCGCAGTTGAATGCGGCGGGGTTTGATCCACGCCAGGAAGGTGTCCAGCTGATGATGGTTCACATCGCGCATCAGCACGGTGTTGACCTTCACCTTCTCGAAGCCAGCAGCAAATGCCGCATCGATGCCGTCCATCACCTGGTGGAATTTATCCTGGCCGGTGATGGCATGAAACTGACGGGCATCGAGGCTGTCGACGCTGACGTTAATCGCCGTCAGGCCCGCATCGCGCCATTCGGCGACGTCGCGCGCCAGACGATAGCCATTGGTGGTGACCGCTATCTGGCGGATGGCGTCATTTTCACGCACCGCCGCGATGATATCGGTGAAGTCCCGGCGCAGCGAGGGTTCGCCGCCGGTAAGACGGACCTTCTCGGTTCCCATGGCGGCAAACGCGCGCGTGACGCGGCGCACTTCATCCACGGAGAGAAAGCCGTTATTGGTGACGCCGCCGGGTTTGTAGCCATCCGGCAGGCAGTAGGTGCAACGGAAGTTGCACACATCGGTAATCGACAAACGCAGGTAAAAAACTTACGCGCGAATGAATCGGTAAGTTGTGAAGCCATGTACACCTTTCCTGATACGGGAGGCACAGTCATTTCTTCCTGTACCCTGGTGGCGAAACCGCCACGGCCAGGGCACCATATCTGTCGACACAGGTGCCAGGGCTAGAGTGTATGTTTTCAGTAATGAAAACGTGGTTATGCCGATATTAGCTTGTTAAACAGAGTTTCGCTATCGTCGGCTTTCGCTATATAAACTTGTATATAGCGAGCTAATCATGCAATTTCGAATTAGAATACTCAATTATCATATTTTTGCATTGATATACGTCATTTTGAGCCGGTCGCAGCATCGTCATTTAGGAGTAGTTGAGTTACTGTTTACGCGTTGGTCTTATTAAGGAATTTTTATGCGCAATCGCACTTTTGCGGATCTTGACCGGGTGGTCGCTCTCGGCGGAGGCCACGGACTGGGCCGGGTCATGTCCTCGTTGTCGTCGCTTGGCTCCCGCCTGACCGGGATCGTCACCACTACCGATAACGGCGGCTCAACCGGACGCATCCGGCGCTCCGAAGGCGGTATCGCCTGGGGGGATATGCGCAACTGTCTGAATCAGCTTATCACCGAACAGAGCGTGGCTTCGGCGATGTTTGAGTATCGTTTTGGCGGAAATGGCGAACTTTCCGGGCATAACCTCGGAAACCTGATGTTAAAGGCGCTGGATCACCTCAGCGTGCGGCCTCTGGAGGCGATCAATTTAATTCGCAACCTGCTTAAAGTGGATGCGTTTCTTATCCCAATGTCCGAACTTCCGGTCGATCTGATGGCAATCGACTGCAACGACCATGAAGTGTATGGCGAGGTGAATATCGATCAGCTTCCCACGCCGCCAAAAGAGCTGATGCTTTATCCCTCCGTTCCGGCGACCCGCGAAGCGGTGGAGGCAATTGGCGAAGCGGATTTGATCCTTATCGGCCCCGGCAGTTTTTACACCAGCCTGATGCCGCTGCTGCTGATTAAAGAGCTGGCACAGGCAATGCGGCGCACGCCCGCCCCGGTGGTCTATATCGGCAATCTGGGCCGCGAGCTCAGCCCGGCTGCCGCGGGGCTTTCGCTGGCCGACAAGCTGGCGCTGATGGAGCAGTACGTGGGGAAAAAGATTATCGATGCGGTGGTGGTCGGGCCGAAAGAGGATGTCTCAGGTATGGAAGGCCGGGTGGTGGTGCAAGAGCCGCTTGAGGCCAGCGATATTAAGTATCGCCATGACCGGCATCTGCTGCGCGTGGCGCTGGAGAAGGCGGTACAGGCGTTGGGTTGAGTGCGG
This sequence comes from Leclercia sp. LTM14, assembly GCF_023736175.1. NCBI lineage: Bacteria > Pseudomonadati > Pseudomonadota > Gammaproteobacteria > Enterobacterales > Enterobacteriaceae > Leclercia > Leclercia sp. LTM14. The sequence goes on along the minus strand of NZ_JAIKTT010000006.1, from coordinate 203,074 downwards.
TTTGTATTGCCCCTCACCCTAACCCTCTCCCCATAGGGGAGAGGGAACGATTACACCTTCTCCCCTGTGGGGTGAGGGGTCGTATTTACGATGCGGCGATGAATAAATCCCGCAGCTGATGCAGTTGGTCGCGGATCTGCGCGGCCTCCTCGAACTCGAGGTTCTGGGCGTGCTGCATCATCTGCCCTTCCAGCTCGTGAATTTTCTGCTGCAGCGCTTTCGGCGTCAGCGCCACGGTATCGGCCTCAACCGGCGAGCGCGACTTGCCGCGGCCCTTGGTTTTGGTCTTAGCGATGTTCTGGCCGAGCTGCAGGATATCCACTACTTTCTTGTTCAGCCCCTGCGGGGTAATGCCGTGCTCTTCGTTGTAGCGCTGCTGTTTCTCGCGACGGCGTTCGGTTTCACTAATCGCTTTGGCCATCGACGGGGTGATCTTATCCCCGTACAGAATCGCTTTGCCGTTGACGTTTCGCGCCGCACGGCCAATGGTCTGGATGAGCGATCGCTCGGAGCGCAGGAAGCCCTCTTTATCGGCGTCCAGAATCGCCACCAGCGACACTTCCGGCATATCCAGCCCTTCACGCAGCAGGTTGATCCCTACCAGCACGTCGAACTCGCCCAGGCGCAGATCGCGGATGATCTCCATACGCTCCACGGTGTCGATATCCGAGTGCAGATAGCGCACCTTCTCGCCGTGCTCTTCGAGGTATTCGGTCAGGTCTTCCGCCATGCGCTTGGTCAGGGTGGTGACCAGCACGCGCTCGTTGATGGCCGCCCTGGCGCGGATCTCAGACAACAGATCGTCCACCTGGGTAGCAACCGGACGCACTTCGATAATCGGATCCAGCAGGCCGGTCGGACGCACCACCTGATCCACCACTTCGTCGCCCGATTTCTCCAGCTCGTAGTTGCCCGGCGTTGCCGACACGTAGATGGTTTGCGGGGCCAGCGCCTCGAACTCTTCAAACTTCATTGGGCGGTTATCCAGCGCCGACGGCAGGCGGAAGCCGTACTCCACCAGCGTCTCTTTACGCGCCCGGTCGCCGCGATACATCCCGCCAATCTGCGGAATGGTGACGTGGGATTCGTCCACCACCAGCAGACCATCCGCCGGCAGGTAATCAAACAGGGTTGGCGGCGCTTCGCCCGGCCCGCGACCGGAGAGATAGCGGGAGTAGTTTTCGATACCGGAGCAGTAGCCCAGCTCGTTCATCATCTCGAGATCGAACTGGGTACGCTGGCTGATACGCTGCTCTTCCAGCAGCTTATTGCTCTCCAGCAGCGTTTTACGGCGATCCGCCAGCTCAACCTTGATGTCCTCCATCGCCTGCACGATGCGCTCGCGCGGGGTGACGTAGTGGGTTTTCGGATAGACGGTGAAGCGCTGAATGGTGGATTCAACATGCCCGGTCAGCGGGTCGAACAGCGACAGCCGCTCCACCTCTTCATCGAAAAGCTCCACGCGCAGCGCAAAGTCGTCCGACTCCGCCGGGAAGATGTCGATCACTTCGCCGCGCACGCGGAAGGTGCCGCGCTGGAACGCCTGATCGTTACGGGTGTACTGCAGCTCGGCCAGGCGGCGCAGGATGGCGCGCTGATCGATGATCATCCCCACGGTCAGGTGCAGCATCATCTTCAGATAGAGATCCGGATCGCCCAGGCCGTAGATCGCCGACACCGAGGCAACCACCACCACGTCACGGCGCTCAAGCAGCGCTTTGGTGGCGGAGAGACGCATCTGCTCGATGTGTTCGTTCACCGAGGCATCTTTTTCGATAAAGGTATCGGAGCTCGGAACGTAGGCTTCCGGCTGGTAATAGTCGTAGTAAGAGACGAAGTACTCCACCGCATTATCGGGGAAGAACTCCTTCATCTCGCCGTAGAGCTGCGCCGCCAGGGTTTTATTAGGTGCCAGCACCATGGTCGGGCGCTGCAGATCGGCGATCACGTTGGCGACGGTGAAGGTTTTACCCGACCCGGTCACCCCCAGCAGCGTCTGGTGCGCAAGCCCATCCTCCAGCCCCTCTTTCAGACGGCGAATCGCTTCAGGCTGATCGCCGGAAGGACGGAAAGCGGAATTCAGTTTGAACGGTTTACTCATGAACGGCGACCTGATGATGGTTGATACGGCAGGTGAGTAATTTTACTCTGGATGGCTATTTTTGCCAGTAAATTATACTGGATATAAAGCCAGTGGCAACCACGTTGTTTTGTGCCACTCAGGTCAGGAATCAAACAAAGCTGAACAAAATTTAGGCTGCGACGGGATAAAATTCCATCAATGCAGGGTTATCCCCAGAACTTTTTAATTTTTAACATTTGTCAAGGCGAGACGCCGGACTTTAGCGCATTACGTTGACAGTTTAATGACAGAGATTGATTTTATTTAACGCTTTGATTCAATTTCAAATTTTCAAAAAGACGCGTTTCGCATCAATTCAGGCGCAGGCCGCGTATTCTCTCGCTTACCTTGTGTTTTCTAACTCTAATGCACATGGTTATCCACAGGAATAGTGGATAACTGCTTCCAGGCCATACGGAGCGTGACTCAGCTAATTCCCGGTTTTTGCCCACAGCGCGACGGTAAAAATTTTTATCGCCCAATTTTGGCGATCTGATGCCGAAAATCAGATAACGAATTGATGAGAGATTGCTCACATTTCGTTCAAATGGTGGCTGCACCAGGCGCACCCTTCGTGGCACCGACGTAGTGCAGGTTCCCTCCCCGCTGAGGCTGCTTTCTGAGTGGATTCCGAAAAAGAGATGTTTAATCGCCTTTTTACGGGCGGTGGCAAGAGTCTTGCAGTGTTTCTGAGGTCATCAACGTCTGTTAAGGAGAAACACCATGTTGAGCCTGCGTGCCGTGAATCAGTATTACGGGGATCGCCACACCCTGTGGAACGTTGATCTCGACCTGCCCCCCGGCGTCTGTACCGGGGTGGTCGGGCTGCCCGGAATGGGGAAAACAACCCTTGTAAGCTGTATCGCTGGCCTGCTGCCCATCGCCAGCGGCTCGATGGTCTGGCATGACGCCGGGGCCTCCCCCTGCGAATTAAGCCCGGGCGCAGGCATTAGCTTTGTCCCGCAGGAACGGCGGATCTTTTCGCAGCTGACGGTAGAGGAGAATCTGCATATCGCGCGGATGGCGAAAGGGAACGAAGGCGGGCCGGTGAGCAGCGATATTTTTGAGTTCTTCCCGGAGCTTTACCCGCTACGCCAGCTGCGGGCGTCAGGGCTTAACGACGACCAACAGTATCAGCTGGCGCTGGCGAACGCGCTGGTGACCCGCCCTCGCCTGCTGATCCTCGACGAGCCCAGCCGCGGCGCCAGCCAGCAGTTTAGCGTCAAGCTGGCGCAGCTGCTGCTCAGGCTTAGCCGCGAGCTGGGATTATCGGTGCTGCTGGCCGAGCAGCACCTGTCGCTGATCCGCCGGGTGGCAGATCGCTTTTGCTTGCTGTATCGCGGGCGCAACGTGGCCCAGGGCCGGGTCAGCGAGCTGGATGCCCCGCTTATCGCCCACTGGATGGGGCCGACGGCGTCAGCGCGTTAAGAGAGAGATAACGCCCGATGTCCGCGGTGTCGGCCTCGTCGCCAAGCCAGGGGATCTCCCCCAGCAGCGGTGCGGGCAGCACGCGTTTAAGCGTCGCCATGTATTCCCCGTGGCGTTTGCCGGGGGCCACTACCACGTTGGCCACCCAGCCCGCAAAATGCAGCCCCGCCTGGCGGATCGCCTGGGCGGTGAGCATCGCGTGGTTGATGCAGCCCAGCTTCACCCCCACCACCAGGATCACCGGCAGCCGCTCGGCAATCGCCCAGTCGGCAAAGGTCTGCTCGTCTGAAAGCGGCGTAAACCAGCCGCCAGCCCCTTCCACCAGCACCCAGTCGGCCTGGCTCTCCAGCGCACGTAGCCCGGCAGTGAGCGCGCTGAATTCGATGGGGCGCTGCTCGTCGGCGCTGATGATATGCGGCGAGGTGGGCTCCGCGAAGGTGTAAGGGTTTACCGCCTGATAGCTGAGCGCCACGCTGCTGTTGTGCTGCAGCGCCAGCGCGTCGCTGTTACGCAGCCCCTCGGGGGTCATCTCGCTCCCCGAGGCGACCGGCTTGTATCCTGCGGTATTGCGGCCCAGCGCCCGCGCCGCCTGCAGCAGTGCGGTGCTGGCCACGGTTTTACCGACCTCGGTGTCGGTGCCGGTAACGAAATAGCGTTCAGTCACGTTCGATAATTCCATGAAAAAGTTGATAAGAGAGCGGGAATTTGCCTTCACGCTGCGGCCACGCCTGCGCCAGCGTCTGCAATTGCCCGCGGGTTAAGGGCTTCCCGGCCCGCCCGGCATGCAGATGGGTGGCGCCGATCCCCTTCAGGGATTGCATGGCGCTGAGGGCATCGTCAAACAGCAGGGTGACGGTCTGGATCGCACAGCGGTGCCGCCAGCCGGACAACGCCCCGGCAACCTGTTCCCCGGTCAGAAAACGGTTGGCGTGCGGCTGCGTGTCCACCGCCAGCCAGGCCTGATTCAGCTCCGGCAGCGAGTCCTTCAGCAGGGTGGTAAAGGCCACCTTGCCCCCGGGTTTCGCCACCCGCCAGAGCTCGGCCAGCGCCTGCGGCAGGCTGGTGCACCACTGCACCGCAAGATGGCTCCAGACGAGGCTAAACTGCCCGTCCGCCAGGGGGATGGCTTCGATATCGGCCTGCAGATAGCAGTCGGCCGCCTGGTTGCGCCGCGCTTCGTCCAGCATCGGGGCGCTGAGATCCATCGCCGTCACCAGGCTTCCGGCGCTGCGCCAGGCCAGGCTGTTGCTGCCCGGCCCGCAACCTGCGTCCAGCACGCTGGCAAAGGTGGTGTCTGCCAGCAGCGCCCGCAGCCCGTCGGCGCTTTGCCGCTGAAGCGCGTCGTGACGGGAGTAGCTCTGCGCCGCCCGGCCAAAAGCAGCGGCAATCGCCTGTTTATTCACTTGCGCCATGCAGCGCCTCCAGTAACGCGGTGATGTCGGACGCTTCATGCGCCGCCGTCAGGGTCAGGCGCAGGCGTGCCGTTCCCGCCGGGACGGTGGGCGGACGGATAGCCGTCACCCAGATCCCCTTATCTCTGAGGGTCTGCGCCAGGTGCAGGGCGCGGTCATTTTCACCCACAATCAGCGGCTGAATGGCGCTTTGGGAAGCGGTGACCTCCACCGGGAGGTCACGCACGCCTGCGCGGAACTGGTGGATATGGGCCGCCAGTCGCTGCCGACGCGCCTCCCCTTCGTCGCTGCGAATAAGGTCAAACGCCGCCCGCAGCACCACCGCCTGGGCAGGCGGCATGCTGGTGCTGTAGATCAGATGCCGGGCAAACTGCAGCAGATAGTTGGCGACAGAATCGCTGCACAGCACCGCCGCGCCGCTCACCCCGACGCCTTTGCCAAAGGTCACCACCAGCAGCTCGGGTTTGATGCCCTGGCTGGCCGCACTGCCCCGCCCTTGCGGGCCTGTGACGCCAATCCCGTGGGCATCGTCCACCAGCAGCCAGCTGCCGTGACGCTGGGCCGCAGCATGGATATCGGCCAGCGGAGCGCTGTCGCCGTCCATACTGAAAATCCCTTCGGTCACCACCAGCTGCTGGCCGTCGCAGGGTTTATCCAGCAGGGAGGCCAGCTGGGCGACATCGTTATGGGCAAAACGGCGAAGCTGCGCCGGGCTGTGGCTGGCCGCCTCCAGCAGGGAGGCATGGCTCAGGCGGTCGGCGACAATACGGTCGGTTTTATCGGTGAGGGCAGCAATCAGCGCCTGATTGGCGGCAAAGCCGGAGATAAACAGCAGCGCGCGGGGATAGCCAAGCCAGTCGGCAAGATGCTCCTCCAGCGCCTGATGCGCGGTGGTATAGCCGCTGACGTGGCCGGAGCCGCCGCTGCCTACCCCGTACTGCTCCGCCCCCTGCTGCCAGGCGCGGATAATGGCCGGGTGCTGGCTCAGGCCGAGATAGTCGTTGCTGGAAAAATTGCAGTAGCGCCGCTGGTCGCGGGTGAGAAAACGGCCTGCGCCGTTCTCCACCGTTGTGCGCACGCGCAGCGCGTCTGCCGCCCGACGGGCGTCGAGGGCGGCATCAATACGTTGTTGCCAGGTCATACCGTCGCCGCGTTGTAGAACTGGTCGGTATCGGCGTTGAAAAGCTGCTGTTCCAGCTGGTGCTGCTGCTCGTTATCGCCTGTAAGAACGGCGGTCTGCTGCGGGTTCAGCCCCAGCTTGCGGAACAGCTGGACGTCTTTGTCCTCTTCCGGGTTCGGCGTGGTCAACAGCTTGCAGCCGTAGAAAATGGAGTTGGCCCCGGCCATAAAGCACATCGCCTGGGTCTGCTCGTTCATCTGCTCGCGACCGGCAGAGAGACGCACGTACGAGGTTGGCATCATCACGCGCGCCACCGCAATGGTGCGGATGAAGTCAAAGGCGTCGACGTCGTCGTTGTCCGCCAGCGGGGTGCCCTTCACCTTCACCAGCATGTTGATCGGCACGCTCTCCGGCGGGGTCGGCAGATTGGCCAGCTGCAGCAGCAGACCGGCACGGTCGGTCACCGTTTCACCCAGGCCCACGATCCCGCCCGAGCAGACCTTAATGCCCGCATCACGCACTTTGTCCAGGGTGTCCAGGCGCTCCTGGTAGGTGCGGGTGGTGATGATATTGCCGTAGAACTCCGGGGAGGTGTCGAGGTTGTGGTTGTAGTAATCCAGCCCCGCCGAGGCCAGGCGCTGCGCCTGGGTGTCGTCCAGGGTGCCGAGCGTCATGCAGGCTTCGAGGCCCATCGCCTTCACGCCCTGCACCATCTGCTCGAGATAGGGCATGTCGCGCTCGTGGGGGTTTTTCCACGCCGCGCCCATGCAGAAACGGGTTGAACCGGCATTTTTCGCCTGGCGGGCAGACTCCAGCACCTGCTCCACCTCCATCAGCCGCTCGGATTCGAGGCCGGTTTTGTAGCGCGCACTTTGCGGGCAGTATTTGCAGTCTTCCGGGCAGGCACCGGTTTTGATCGACAGCAGCGTGCTCACCTGAACCTGCTGCGGATCGAAGTGCTGACGGTGGATCTGCTGCGCTTCAAACAGCAGTTCAAGAAGGGGTTTTTCAAATAAAGCAGTGACTTGCGACATTGTCCAGCGAGTCTGGTGAGCCATGGGGCATCTCCAAAGGGGTTTAGTTCAGGATGGTTTCGGTTTATGCTTGTAAACCTAAATGTTTTCAAAATGGTTTACAAGTCGATTATGACAACGGACGATCTCGCATTCGATCAGCGCCACATCTGGCATCCCTACACCTCCATGACCCAGCCCCTGCCGGTTTATCCGGTGACGGAAGCCCATGGCTGCGAGCTGACCCTGGCCAGCGGCGAGCAGCTGGTAGACGGGATGTCTTCCTGGTGGGCGGCCATTCACGGCTACAACCATCGCCGGCTGAATGCGGCGATGAAGGCGCAGATTGACCGCATGTCGCACGTGATGTTCGGCGGGATCACCCATCCGCCCGCGGTGGACCTCTGTCGTCGACTGGTGGCGATGACCCCCGACGCGCTGGAGTGCGTATTCCTTGCCGATTCAGGCTCGGTGGCGGTGGAAGTGGCGATGAAGATGGCGCTGCAGTACTGGCACGCCAGGGGCGAATCCCGCCAGCGGTTCCTCACCTTCCGCAACGGTTACCACGGCGACACCTTCGGGGCGATGTCGGCCTGCGACCCCGACAACTCGATGCACAGCCTGTGGAAGGGCTATCTGCCGGAAAACCTGTTTGCCCCGGCACCTCAGAGCCGCTTCGACGGCGAGTGGGACGAAATGGATATGGTCGGCTTCGCCCGCCTGATGGCCGCCCATCGCCACGAGATTGCGGCGGTGATCCTCGAGCCCATCGTGCAGGGCGCGGGCGGGATGCGCATGTACCATCCCGAGTGGCTGAAGCGCATTCGCAGGATGTGCGACCGGGAAGGCATTCTGCTGATTGCCGATGAGATCGCTACCGGCTTCGGGCGTACCGGCAAGCTGTTTGCCTGCGAGCACGCGGGCATTACCCCGGACATCCTGTGCCTCGGCAAAGCCCTGACCGGGGGCACCATGACCCTCTCCGCCACCCTCACCACCCGCCAGGTGGCCGAGACCATCAGCAACGGCGAAGCGGGCTGCTTTATGCACGGCCCGACCTTTATGGGTAACCCGCTGGCCTGCGCCGTCGCCAGCGAAAGCCTGGCCCTGCTGGAGAGCGGCGAGTGGCAGACCCAGGTCGCCGCCATCGAAACCCAGCTCAACGAGGAGCTGGCGGCAGCGCGGGAGTCTGAGTATGTGGCCGACGTGCGGGTATTAGGGGCGATTGGCGTCGTCGAAACCACCCATCCGGTGAATATGGCGGCGCTGCAGCGCTTCTTTGTGGCGCGCGGGGTCTGGGTGCGTCCGTTCGGGAAATTGATCTATCTGATGCCGCCGTATGTGATAAGCCGCGCCCAACTCAGCAAGCTGACCCGCGCCGTGGTGGATGCCGTTCAGGAGCCTGCGCACTTTACTGTTTAGTTTATGCGTTACACTTCTGGCAGAGCTTAATACGGAGGAACAGCATGAAACTTATCAGTCAGGATCTGCGCGACGGGGATAAACTCCCCCTGCGCCACGTGTTTAACGGCATGGGTTATGAGGGGGATAATATCTCTCCGCATCTGGCCTGGGACGAGGTGCCGTCGGGCACCAAAAGCTTTGTCGTCACCTGTTATGACCCGGACGCCCCGACCGGCTCCGGCTGGTGGCACTGGGTTGTCGCCAATCTCCCGGCCGACACCCGCGTGCTGCCGCAGGGTTCCGGCTCTTCGCTGGTCGCCCTGCCGGACGGCGCGGTGCAGACCCGCACCGATTTTGGCAAAGCGGGCTACGGCGGCGCGGCACCGCCAAAAGGCGAAACCCACCGCTATATCTTTACGGTGCATGCCCTGAACGTGGAAAAAATCGAGGTGGATGAAGAGGCGAGCGGAGCGATGGTGGGCTTTAACGTCCATTTCCACAGCCTGGGCAGCGCGTCGATTACGGCGATGTATTCGTAAAAATAGCCGGGTGAAACCGTAGGCCCGTGCAAGCGCAGCGCCGCCGGGCATTTGCCGGGTGGCGGCTTCGCCTAACCCGGCCTACGGTTTTGCATAGGTGTTTTTACAGGAATCCCGGCAACAACCCCACCAGGCTCCCTTTGCTCAGCAATTCAATCGCCGCATCAATATCCGGGGCAAAGAAGCGGTCATCATCATAGTGCGCCACCTTCTCCCGCAGAATATGACGCGCCTGCTCCAGCAGCGGGCTGGAGGTGAGGCCATCACGCAGATCGCAACCCTGAGCGGCCGCCAGCCACTCCACCGCCAGCACGCCGCGGGTATTGCCGGTCATCTCCCACAGACGACGACCTGCCGCTGGCGCCATCGAAACATGGTCTTCCTGGTTGGCCGAGGTCGGCAGGCTGTCGACGCTGTGCGGGTGCGACAGCGCCTTGTTCTCGCTCGCCAGCGCGGCGGCGGTCACCTGGGCAATCATAAACCCGGAGTTCACCCCACCGTTGCGCACCAGGAATGGCGGCAGCTGGGACATGTGTTTATCCATCATCAGGGCAATGCGGCGCTCGGAGAGCGCGCCGATCTCGGCAATCGCCAGCGCCAGATTATCTGCCGCCATCGCCACCGGTTCGGCGTGGAAGTTACCGCCAGAGACCACCTCGTTTTGCGCTGCGAAGACCAGCGGGTTATCGGAAACCGCGTTGGATTCCACCAGCAGCACCTCGGCCGCCTGGCGCAGCTGGGTCAGGCAGGCTCCCATCACCTGCGGCTGACAGCGCAGGGAGTACGGATCCTGCACCTTCTCGCAGTTGTGATGCGAATCGGCAATGGCGCTGGTGTCGGTGAGAACGTGGCGGAACAGCGCGGCGGCGTCGATCTGCCCGCGCTGGCCTCGTACCTCGTGGATACGGGCATCGAACGGACGACGGGAGCCAAGCACCGCTTCGGTGGTCAGCGCTCCGCAGACCACCGCCGAGGCAAAGAGATCTTCAGCTTCAAACAGGCCGCGCAGGGCAAAGGCGGTGGAGGCCTGAGTGCCGTTCAGCAGCGCCAGTCCCTCTTTTGCCGCCAGCGTCACCGGGGCCAGCCCCGCTTTTTGCAGGGCGGTTGCGGCCGGTAACCACTCGCCACGGTAGCGGGCTTTACCCTCGCCAAGCAGGGTCAGTGACATGTGCGCCAGCGGGGCTAAATCCCCGGATGCCCCCACCGAACCCTTAGCCGGGATCCACGGATACACACCCGCATTGACCAGCGCAATCAGCGCCTGGATCACGCTCAGGCGGATGCCGGAAAAACCGCGCGCCAGGCTGTTGATTTTCAGCACCATCATCAGACGCACAATGTCGTCGTCCAGCGGCTCGCCGACGCCCGCGGCGTGGGAGAGCACCAGCGAACGCTGCAGGTTTTCCAGATCGTGCGTGGCGATGCGCGTCTGGGCCAGCAGGCCAAAGCCGGTATTGATGCCGTAGGCGGTGCGACCTTCGGCGACAATGGCTTCCACGCAGGCGACGCTGTCGTTAATCGCCTGATGGGCGGCGTCGTCGAGGGTCAGCTGGAGCGGCTGCTGCCAGACCTGGCGAAGTTGCGCCAGGGTCAGAGAGCCGGGCGTCAGTGTTAAGGCATTCATCAGTGCTTTCCTTGATTGGCAGCGATCATCGGCAGGTTCAGCCCCTGCTCTTTCGCACAGGCAATGGCAATGTCATATCCGGCATCCGCATGGCGCATAACGCCGGTTGCCGGGTCGTTGTGCAGGACGCGGGCAATACGCGCCGCGGCTTCATCGGTGCCGTCGCAGACGATGACCATCCCGGCATGCTGGGAGAAGCCCATGCCCACGCCGCCGCCGTGGTGCAGCGAGACCCAGGTCGCGCCGCTGGCGGTATTGAGCAGCGCGTTCAGCAGCGGCCAGTCGGAGACCGCGTCGGAGCCGTCCTGCATCGCTTCGGTTTCGCGGTTCGGGCTGGCGACCGAGCCGGAGTCGAGATGGTCGCGGCCAATGACGATGGGCGCAGAGACTTCTCCGCTGCGGACCATTTCGTTAAAGGCCAGGCCCAGCTTCTGGCGCCACTCCAGCCCTACCCAGCAGATACGCGCCGGCAGGCCCTGGAAGTTAATGCGCTCCCGGGCCATATCCAGCCAGTGATGAAGGTGCTCATCGTCGGCGACGATCTCTTTCACTTTGGCGTCGGTTTTGTAGATGTCTTCCGGGTCGCCAGAGAGCGCTACCCAGCGGAACGGGCCGATGCCGCGGCAGAACAGCGGACGGATGTAGGCCGGGACGAAGCCAGGGAAGTCAAAGGCGTTGGTCACGCCCATCTCTTTCGCCATCTGGCGAATGTTGTTGCCGTAGTCGAACGTCGGCACGCCCTGCTGGCTGAAGGCCAGCATCGCGTTGACGTGGTCGGCCATGGAGCGCTTCGCCGCCAGCACGGTGCCTTCGGGATCCTGCTGCGCTTTCTGCTGATACTCTTCCCAGCTCCAGCCTTTCGGCAGGTAGCCGTGGAGGGGATCGTGAGCGCTGGTCTGGTCGGTAACCAGGTCCGGACGCACGCCGCGCGCCACCAGTTCCGGCACGATATCGGCGGCGTTGCCGCACAGGGCGATAGAGACCGCCCGGCCTTCGTCGGTGTATTTTTTGATCCGCGCCAGGGCGTCATCCAGCGACTCAGCCTGCTCGTCAACGTAACGGGTGCGCAGACGGAAATCGATGCGGCTCTGCTGGCACTCGATGTTCAGGGAGCAGGCACCGGCGAGGGTCGCCGCCAGCGGCTGTGCACCGCCCATGCCGCCTAAGCCTGCCGTCAGTACCCAGCGCCCTTTCAGGGAGCCGTTGTAGTGCTGGCGACCCGCTTCAGCGAAGGTCTCGTAGGTGCCCTGGACAATGCCCTGGCTGCCGATGTAGATCCAGCTCCCGGCGGTCATCTGGCCATACATCGCCAGCCCTTTCGCATCCAGCTCGTTGAAGTGTTCCCAGGTAGCCCAGTGCGGCACCAGGTTGGAGTTGGCGATCAGCACGCGCGGGGCGTTTTTGTGGGTTTTGAATACGCCGACCGGTTTGCCGGATTGCACCAGCAGGGTTTCGTCGTTTTCCAGTTCGGTGAGCGCGGCGACAATGGCGTCGTAACACTCCCAGTTGCGCGCGGCGCGGCCAATACCGCCGTACACCACCAGCTCGTGAGGATTTTCCGCCACCTCAGGATCGAGATTGTTCATTAACATGCGCAGCGGGGCTTCGGTGAGCCAGCTTTTGGCATTCAGCCGGGTGCCACGTGGGGCGCGGATCTCTTGCTGGCGATACTTACCTGACGACATTGTGTGCTCCTCGTTGGGGACAGAATATACACTAAGATATACTTGTATAGACAAGTGCGCACAAGGCCGGTTTTAACAATTACGATACATTTTTATTATATTGCGTCAGCAATCACGCTTTTCGGCCTATGACATGAAATGGCCCTGCAGCCGGTAGCGGTTGCCGGGGAACAGCAGCCGGGCATGGGAGACGATGTGCGACGTTGACCAGGTCCGACGGTGGATCAGCAGGCAGGGATCGTGCTCTTTGATGCGCAGCAGCTCGCACTCCTTCGGCGTGGCGCGCACCGCCTCAACGATGTGCTCCCCTTCGGTCAGCGGGGCGATCAGCGACAGATAAGCATGAGGCGTGGTGGTGGTGTAATCCTGCTGCAGATACTCCGGCACCAGGGCAGCGTTAACGCTGCGATCCTCAATCTGCACCGGGATGTCGTTTTCGTAATGCAGCATCAGGGAGTGAAAAATGCGCGTCCCCTCTTTGACGTTAAGCGCCGTGGCCTGGGCGGCGCTGGCCTGCGTCTCCTCGAGGAACAGCACCTCGCACCGGTGCTGATGGTGGCGGGAGGCAATTTCGTCGGCAATGCTGCGAATTTCAAACAGCGCCGACTGCCCCTTAGGCTCGGCCACGAAGGTCCCAACACCCTGCAGGCGCACCAGCAGCCCCTCGTCGGTCAGCTCCCGCAGCGCGCGGTTAATGGTCATCCGGCTAAAGCCGAACTGGGCAACCAGCTCGGCCTCGGACGGGATGCGATCGTGCGGACGCCATACGCCGGTGGCGATCTGATGACTGATCGCCTGTTTTACCTTTTCATAGAAAGGGGCTGGCGCACTGGCCTGCTGCGGAGCGCGAGAGAACATAGCAATTCCTTAAGCCGTCATAAAAAGTCGAGTATATACACGCTTTAAGCCCACCAGTGAGCGATTTGCCACGCCAGCCGTGCGGCGAGCTTCGCTCCCTGGCCGTCGCGATCGAAGCCAGGGCTGAACTCCACCAGATCCGCCGCCTGCAGTTTGCCGCTGCGGCAGATCTTTTCAATGACCGGGAGCAGATCCCGGGCCGGAACCCCCAGCGCGGCAGGGGCCGACACGGCGGGCATTTCCCCGGCAGGCATGACGTCGAGATCGATAGTCAGATAAACCCGGTCCGCCTGTTCAAGGAGCGGTGTGAGAGCGGTCAGCGCCTGCTGCTGAAAATCGAGATCTTCCACCAGGGTGACGTTAAGGCGCGCAGCCTCATCCCACAGCGCCAGGGTATTCGCCGCCCGGCTGACGCCCAGGCAGGCATAGTGAAACTCACGCTGCTGTTCCGCACAGTACAGGGCCAGCTGGCGGAACGGGGTGCCAGAGGTGGCCTGGCTGGCATGACGCAGATCGAGATGGGCGTCGAGATTGATAATCACCACCCGCTCGCCGGGAAACGCATCCAGCACCCCGCGCCCGTGCGCCCAGGCGGTTTCGTGTCCGCCGCCCAACACCAGGGTGCGCATGCCCGACTGCTGGCAGGCGGTGACCGTCTCGCTCAGCGCCTGCTGGGCGGTCTCCAGCGCGTCGCCATCAACGCCGATAGTGCCCATGTCGATCAATCGCTCGTGCCCCTGATGGCTCGCCATATTCGCCAGGGCGCGGCGCAGGACATCCGGCGCCTGCGCGGCACCGGGGCGGCCCTGATTGCGTCTGACCCCTTCGTCGCAGGCGAAGCCCAGCAACGCAATGTCTTCCCCGGACGGATGCTGCGTATCGCTTTGCCTGACGGTCTGAAACAGGCGCAGCGCGTTGCTGGCCTCGCTGCTGTCGTCGCGCCCCTGCCAGACGTCAGGTGAAACCGGCTGCCAAAGACTCATGCTGTTTTTCCTCTGAATACGCGCTGATAAAGCGGGTTACGTCCCGGCTCATAAACCATCTCCACCGGGTTTTTCGCATCCCAGATCGCCAGGTCGGCGACAAACCCGGCCTTGAGCTGGCCGTGGGTTTCGCCGCGGCCCAGCGCTTTCGCGGCGTGGCGCGTTACCCCTGCCCACGCCTCTTCCGGGGTTAAGCCAAACTGGACGCAGGCCATGTTCATCGCCAGATGCAGGCTGGCAAACGGACTGGTCCCGGGGTTGTAATCCGTGGCAACCGCCATCGGCACGCCCCGCTCCCGCAGCAGCGCAACCGGCGGGCGCTGGCGCTCCTGTAAAAAGTAAAAGGCGCCGGGGAGTAATACCGCTACGGTGCCGCTCTGCGCCATCGCGTCGACGCCGGCCTCATCGAGGTATTCAATATGATCGGCTGACAGCCCGTGATAACGGCTGACCAGCGCGGTGCCGCCGAGGTTAGAGAGCTGTTCCACATGGCCTTTAATGGGGATCCCCCGCATCTGTGCCGCCTGAAACACCCGTTCGCTCTGCTCTGGCGTAAACCCGACGTTCTCGCAGAACACATCCACGGCTTCGAATAGCCCTTTTTCCCACAGCGCGGGCAGCGTGTGCCGACAAACATGGTCGACCCAGGCATCTGGATCCTGGCGATACTCCTTCGGCACGGCGTGCGCCGCCAGCAGCGTCGGGCTGATCTCCACGGGATTGGTTCGGGCAAGGTGTTGGGCCACGCGCAGCATCTTCTCTTCGGCTTCGTCGTTGAGGCCGTAACCCGACTTAATTTCAACGGTGGTGACCCCTTCGCGCATCAGCCGGTTTAAGCGCTGCTGCGCCAGCTGTTTGAGGTGCTCAACTGAGCTCTCCCGGGTGGCGGTCACCGTGGCGTTAATCCCGCCGCCCTGGGCGCTGATGGTCTGATAGGAGACGCCGTTCAGCCGCTGCTCCCACTCGGCGGCGCGATCGCCGCCAAACACCAGGTGCGTGTGGCAGTCGATCAGCCCCGGCGTGACCAGCCGCCCCTCTAAATCGACGGCGTTGGGCAGATCCAGGGGCAAATCAGATTCGGGGACAATCGCCAGAATGGTCTCTGCACGCACGATTAACGCCCTGTTCTCCAGCAGGCCATAAGGCGTGCCGTGGTCAGGATCCTGGGTCGCGAGGCGCAGGTTACGCCAGATTAGATCGTCGGGATGAAGTTGCAGCATCGGGCTTCCACTTGTCATGGGTTGTATAGACATTTATTTTCATTCCTGCCGCCCTGTCAATCGCCTTTACGGAAATTGTTATTTATTTGTGACAACTTTCCCGCTAAGCATGGGAATAAAAAGTAACTTTTCTGCCTTTTAATCTTCCCGTTTCGCTCAACTTAGTATAAAAAAGCAGGCTATTTCGGTTATCCCCCTATTGATATGCTTTGCAGGAGCTTCCCTTGAACATTTCCAGGATTTCTCGTCTGGCGCTGGCACTCGCATTTGGCGTGACGCTGTCAGCGTGCAGCTCTACCCCGCCGGATCAGCTGCCATCAGAGCAGGCCGCGCCGGGCACGGCTTCCCGTCCGATCCTCTCTGCTGATGAAGCGAAAAACTTCCAGCAGGCGCGCTACTTTACGGCCATGGATCCGAACGCAGCGCCGTGGAGTCCTTATGCCATCCGCCTGCCTGCGCAGCCCAACTTTGTGGTTGGCCCGGCGGGAACCCAGGGCGTTACCCATACCACCATTCAGGCGGCAGTTGATGCAGCCATTGCTAAGCACAGCAGCTCCCGCCAGTACATCGCCATTTTACCGGGCGAGTACGAAGGTACCGTGTATGTGCCTGCCGCACCGGGCAGCGTGACGCTGTACGGTACGGGTGAGAAGCCAATTGATGTCAAAATTGGTCTGGCAATCGACTCTGAGATGGACACCACGACCTGGCGTCATCTGGTCAATCCGGGTGGTAAATACATGCCGGGTAAACCCGCCTGGTATATGTTCGACCGTTGCCAGAGCAAGCACAGCGCCACTGTTGGCCTGATGTGTTCCGCGGTCTTCTGGTCGCAGAACAACGGCCTGCAGCTGCAGAACCTGACCATCGAAAACAATCTGGGCGACAGCGTCGATGCCGGTAACCACCAGGCGGTGGCTCTGCGCAGCGATGGCGATCAGGTGCAAATCGACAAGGTGAATATCCTGGGTCGCCAGAACACCTTCTTCGTCACCAACAGCGGCGTTGAGAACACCCTGAAAAATAACCGCATCACCCGTACGCTGGTGACCAACAGCTACATCGAAGGGGATGTGGATATTGTCTCCGGTCGCGGTGCCGTAGTGTTTGATAACACCGATTTCCGCGTCATGAATACCCGTACCCAGCAGGAAGGCTACGTCTTCGCGCCGGCGACACAGTCCAACCTGTTCTACGGCTTCCTGGCGGTAAACAGCCGCTTTACCGCAATGGGCGATGGCGTAGCGCAGTTGGGCCGTTCGCTGGATGTCGATTCAGGCACTAACGGTCAGGTGGTGATCCGCGACAGCGTGATCAACGAAGGCTTCAACATGGCAAAACCCTGGGGCAACGCCGCCATCTCTCAGCGTCCGTATGCGGGTAACACCGGTGCGGTAGATGATAAAGGCAACGTGCAGCGTAACCTCAACGACGCTAACTTCAACCGCATGTGGGAATACAACAACCGCGGTGTGGGCAGCAAGGTGATTGCAGAGCCGAAGCAGTAATCTGATTAGCAAAAAGGGGGAGCAACTCCCCCTTGATGCTGCGGCTGAACGCGTCAGGCACCGGTTTTAAGATACGCATCCAGCAGTTGCAGAACTGCAACCATGAGTTGCAGGAACAGAATCATCCATCCCATACTGCTCATACGCCACTCCTTTGGTCAGGAGCACTTCCACTGACTTACCTTTCCGCTGCCTGTCGCCAGTGGTTGTTGGTGTTTCCGATATGCTCCACAGTTAAGGTACTGACGGCACCACCCGCCAGCCAGGACTTTAAGAAACCTGATTTGCGGAACTGCTCATATCGAACCAACGGCGGTATTGTAGTCTTCGGGAACTGTATATAAAAACAGTTTTATGGAGATTAAGATTTCATTTAGATTTCAGCAAAATTTAATATATTTCAATTAAATAACATTAATGCTGCAAGTGTATGCTCTCAAGCCGACGTTAGTTGATTTTACATAGGGTCGGGCCGGAATTAAGATACAGAGGTTGGTGTTTCCGATGTGCTCACCCGGCTACCACCGGGCATAAAAAAACCTCGCATCTGCGAGGTTTTTATTTCATCCGTCTTAGTAAGCGTTAACGACCACCCACATTGGCCCCTGGCCGACGGCGTAACGTCCCTTCTCTTCCAGCAGTCCCTGCTCGCCCTGAATTTCATACAGCGCGATATGGTGCGATTTCTGCCCTGCCGCAATCAGGAACTTACCGCTGTGATCGACATTAAAGCCGCGCGGCTGCGTTTCGGTCGGCTGGAAGCCTTCGATAGCCAGCACACTGCCATCTTCAGAAACGCTAAAGATGGTGATCAGGCTGGAGGTACGATCGCAGGTATAGAGGTGACGTCCGTCAGGGGTGATGTGAATGTCTGCGCCCCAGCGGGTATCGGTGAAATCTGCCGGCATCATATCCAGGGTCTGCACACACTCAATCTTACCGTGCGGATCGCTCAGCGCCCAGACGTCTACCGAGCAGTTCAGCTCATTCACCACGTAGGCGTACTTCTGATTCGGATGGAAGGCCATGTGACGCGGGCCCGCACCTTCAACGGTGGTCACTTCCGCCGGGTTTTGCGCGGTCAGTTTGCCGTCATCGCCCAGGGTAAACAGGCAGATGCGATCCTGCTTCAGCGCCGGTACCCACAGGGTATGGTTATCCGGAGAGATGTTGGCCGAGTGGCAACCTTCCAGCCCTTCAACCACCTCAAGGGTCTCAGCAGGAATACCGTCGTCAAGGCGGGTCACGCTGACGCAACCGGCATTGTAGGAGCCGCTAAAGATAAAGCGTCCCTGCAGATCGGTAGAGATATGCGTCGGACTGCCCGGCAGCGCGGCTTCGGCAGTGTACGTCAGGGCGCCATCTTCAGGAGAGATACGGTACGCGAGTACGCGGAACTCCGGACGAACACCCACATACAGGAAACGTTTATCCGGGCTGATCACCATCGGCTGAACCTGGCCGGGAACATCGACAACCTGAACCAGGGTGAGCGTACCTTCGGGATTCAGACGCCAGACATGGATCTGCTGGCTTTCAGGACTGGCGGTATAAACGGTTTGTTTCATGAATGCTCCTTTCCTCACTGCGCGTAAAAGTAATGTACCAGGATAGTCTTTTTTAACGGTGAATGCTGAATTTTAACCAGGAATTTTGCAGCGATAGTTGCGCGGTGTACCATCTGCACATCCCTGACTTTCAACATTAACCCGGAATATCAAATGACCTCGCGTGTGATTGCACTGGATTTAGACGGTACGCTGTTAACCCCACAAAAAACCCTGCTTCCCTCTTCGCTTGAAGCACTGAAACGTGCCCAGGAGGTGGGATACCAGCTCCTCATCGTAACGGGTCGTCATCACGTTGCTATTCATCCTTTTTATCAGGCACTGGCGCTGGATACACCTGCAATTTGTTGTAATGGAACCTATTTGTATGATTATCAAGCAAAAAAGGTTCTGCAAGCCGATCCGCTGCCGGTCCCGCAGGCGCTGCAACTGATTGACCTGCTCGATGAACACGCCATTCACGGCCTGATGTATGTCGACAACGCGATGGTTTATGAGCGCCCTACCGGCCACGTCATCCGCACCAGCAACTGGGCGCAGTCGCTGCCGGAAGCCCAGCGTCCGGTATTCACCCAGGTGCCTTCGCTGGCGCAGGCGGCCCGGGAAGTTGAGGCTATCTGGAAATTTGCCCTGACCGACGAGGACACCGTAAAACTGAACGACTTTGCAAAGCATGTCGAGCAGACCCTGGGGCTGGAGTGCGAATGGTCCTGGCACGATCAGGTGGATATTGCCCGCAAAGGCAACAGCAAGGGCAAACGCCTCACGCAGTATGTGGAATCCATCGGCGGGTCAATGAAGGACGTTATTGCATTTGGCGATAACTACAACGACATCAGCATGCTGGAAGCGGCAGGCACCGGGGTGGCGATGGGTAATGCCGACGACGCCGTCAAAGCGCGCGCCAACGTGGTGATCGGTGATAACACCACGAACAGCATCGCCGAATTCATCTATACCCATCTGCTGTGATCAGGTGGTGATCGACACGCTCTTAATCTGCGCGTAGAGCCAGAGGCCAGGTTTGATCCCCAGTTCATCCCTGGCCCACGGGCTGATGCGGGCCCACAGCGTGCGGCTGCCAATTTCCAGCTGCACCTCCACCTGACCGTTATCGTCGAAGCACTGGGCCACTTTCGCCCGCAGGATATTACGGATACTGCTCTGCAACGGCGGCTGCAGCACCAGCGAGACATCGGATGCCTGAATGCGAATGCGCAGACTGGTCTGGAGCGGTTTATCCAGCTTGTTGACCCAGACATGCTGATCGCCAATGGCCAGCGCGGTCATGGCGTAGTGCGGATGGTGCTCCAGCACGCTCACCTTCAGAATGCTGCTCTGCTGCTCCTGCGGCAGCCACGGATGCATTACGCTGCTGCCCCACACCTCTTCCAGATTACCAAACGCCTTCACGCTGCCGTTTTCCAGCACCAGCACCTTATCGGCCAGATGCAGGATCTCATCCAGCGAATGGCTGACGTAGAGCATTGGAATATTGATTTCGCGCGCCAGACGCTGCAGGTACGGCAGCAGCTCGCGCTTGCGGGGAATGTCGAGGGAGGCCAGCGGCTCGTCCAGCAGCAGCAGTTCCGGGGCCGTGAGTAACGCCCGGCCTATCGCCACGCGCTGTTTTTCCCCGCCCGAGAGCGACGACGGCAGCCGGTCAAGCAGGTGTTCAATACCCAGCAGGGCCACCAGCTTATCAAACTGTCCGGCCATGCTTTTTGCCATGCCATAACGCAGGTTGCCCAGCACTTTGTAGTGCGGGAAGAGCCGCGCATCCTGGAAGACGTAGCCAATCCGGCGCTTTTCCGGCGCCAGATATATGCGTTTTTCAACGTCGTTCAGCACCCGGTCGTTAAGTACGATCCGCCCTGACTGGGGCCGGGTCAGGCCGCTAATCGCATTGATCAGCGAGGTTTTGCCCGCGCCGGAGACGCCAAAAATAGCGGTAATGCCGCTGGCAGGCAGGGTTTCGTTGAGGGTCAGACAGTGTTCGCCCAGCCTCTGGGTAAAAGTGAGTTCCAGCATGATTATTTCCCCATCCGTTCGCGGCTAAGACGAGCCAGCCATTCCGACACCAGCAGCGAGACCAGCGCCAGCACGATGGAGATAATGCACAGACGCGCAGCGGCACCTTCGCCACCCGGAGTCTGGATCAGAGTGTACATGGCCGACGGGATGGTGCGGGTTTCGCCCGGAATATTGGAAACAAAGGTAATGGTAGCGCCGAACTCGCCCAGCGAGCGGGCAAACGCCAGCACGGTGCCGACAATAATGCCCGGCAGCGTCAGGGGAAGCGTGATGGTGAAAAAGACGCGCCAGCGCCCGGCCCCCAGCGTGCGGGCCGCCTGCTCGAGTTTAAGATCGACCCCTTCCAGCGCCAGGCGGATCGCCCGCACCATCAGCGGGAACGACATCACCGCCGCCGCCAGCACCGCGCCGCGCCAGCTGAAGGCAAAGCTCAGGCCAAACCACTCATAGAGCCGCTCGCCGATAAACCCGCGTCGCCCCATGGCAATCAGCAGTAAATAACCGACCACCACCGGCGGCAGCACCAGCGGCAGGTGCAAAATACTGTCGAGGAGCGCTTTGCCTGGAAACTTACAGCGAACCAGTAACCAGGCGAAGAAGATCCCAAAGGGCAAACTAAATGCAACCGCGAGGGAAGAGACTTTCAGGCTCAGCAGCACGGCCTGCCATTCGGGATCGGTCAATATCATTCGTGAGTCGTAAATCCGTAACGTTTAAAGATGGCAGACGCCTGCGGCCCTTTCAGGTAATCGTAAAAGGCGCTGACGGTTGCGTTTTTATGTCCATCAATGATGGCCACAGGATATTCCACTTTCTTATGCGAGTCTTCAGGGAAGGTACCCACGACCTTCACGCCTTTACCGGCAACGGCATCAGAGCCGTAAACAATTCCCAGCGGCGCTTCATTGCGCTCAACCAGCGCCAGCGCGCCGCGCACATCTTCTGCCGGTGCCAGTTTTGGCGACAGCGTCTCCCAGGCCCCCAGCTTCTGCAGCGCTTCTTTAGCATAAATGCCCGCCGGAACGTGATCGGGGTCGCCCACCGCCAGACGCCCCTCTTTCAGCAGGCTGGTCCAGTTGGTCTCTTTGCTGATGGTGATGTCGCCCTGCGCGCTGGATTTTGGCGCTACCACCACCAGGCTGTTGCCCAGCAGGGTTTCACGGCTGGCCGTATCAATCGCTTTCTTCTCTGCCGCATAATCCATCCACTTCTGATCGGCAGAGATAAACAGGTCGGCAGGGGCACCCGCTTCAATCTGACGTGCCAGCGTAGAGGAAGAGGCAAAAGACGACACGACGTCGACGTTTTTCTCCTTTTTATACGCTTTGGCAATATCCTGCATCGCGTTGGTCAAAGACGCTGCCGCAAATACCGTGATTTTGCCTTCATCTGCCAGCGCATGCCCGGTCAGGGAGAGGGTCAGTGTTGCCCCGGCAATAAAGCGTAAGCCTGTACGTGTCATCGTTAACTCCTTTGAGTGTCGTTATATAAATTGAAATATAACGATAACCGTAGGGTTTTCCCAGCGTTAAATCCTACCGATCAGGGAGTAAATCAATTTTGCACCGAAAATAATATCGGCGAGGAAGGGGGAAACTTGAGAGCAAAACGCCCGGCGGAACCGGGCGTTTTTAAAGAAAATTAATGCTGCTTTTTCGGCTGTTTTCTGTGGCCGATATTGGAAAAGATGTTAAACACCTCACCCAGGCCGTAGATGGCACCGAGGATGATAGCCATCACCACTGGGACCATGATCACGGCGAATACCAGACTTTTCAGCAACTCTAACATGGCTTTCTCCAGACAATGTGAATGCCTTATTCTAACCGGAAAAGCGAGAATTACATCCCCTTTTGTGCGGTACAGTTTGCGCATGTAACGAATTACGTCACAATATCCCTTTTGCCAGGACATTGTTATGCAGGCCGAAATTCTCCTCACCCTACGCCTTTCGCAAAAGCTGTTCGCCGATCCCCGCCGCATTGCCCTGCTCAAACAGATTGAGCAAACCGGCTCCATCAGCCAGGGGGCAAAGAATGCCGGTATCAGCTATAAAAGCGCGTGGGATGCCATCAACGAGATGAACACCCTGAGCGAACAGACCCTGGTCGATCGTGCCACCGGCGGCAAAGGCGGCGGCGGTGCGATCCTGACGCGCTACGGGCAACGCCTGATCCAGCTCTATGATCTGCTGGCGCAGATCCAGCAGAAAGCCTTCGATGTCTTAAGCGACGACGACGCCCTGCCGCTGGACAGCCTGCTCGGCGCCATCTCGCGTTTCTCTCTGCAAACCAGCGCCCGTAACCAGTGGTTTGGCACGGTCACCGCCCGGGATAACGACCAGGTGCAGCAGCATGTGGACATCCTGCTCGCCGACGGCACTACCCGCCTGAAAGTGGCAATCACCGCCCAGAGCGGCAAACGTCTGGGGCTTGACGAGGGCAAAGAAGTGCTGGTCCTGCTGAAAGCGCCCTGGGTGAACATTACTCTGGATCCTGAGGCCGCGAAACAGGCGGATAACCAGCTACAGGGTGTTATCAACCATATCGATCGCGGCGACGAGCAGTGTGAAGTGCTGATGACCCTGCCGGACGGCCAGACCCTCTGCGCCACCGTGCCGCTGGCCGAGAGTCGGGATTTAGAAGAAGGTGCTGAGGCGACCGCATATTTTAATGCCGACCGGGTGATTATCGCCACGTTGTGCTAAGCGCATTGACATTCGTGCCGACACTGAGTTATCCCTGATGCATATTGCTGCAAAAAACGGGATAAATCATGTCATCATTGCAAATTTCGCAAGGCACGTTTCGTCTTAGCGACACGCGTACGCTTACCCTCACTGATTTTACGTTGAATGCCGGTGAAAGCTGGGCGTTTGTGGGCAGTAACGGCAGCGGCAAATCGGCCCTCGCCCGGGCATTGGCCGGGGAACTGACGCTGCTGAAAGGCGAACGCCAGAGCGCGTTCACCCGCGTGACCCGCCTCTCCTTCGAGCAGCTGCAGAAACTGGTCAGCGACGAGTGGCAGCGTAACAACACCGATATGCTCAGCCCCGATGAAGAGGATACCGGCCGAACGGCCGCCGAAATCATCCAGGATGAGGTGAAAGATGATGCCCGCTGCCACCAGCTGGCGGAACAGTTCGCCATCACCCACCTGCTGGACCGTCGCTTTAAATACCTCTCCACCGGCGAAACCCGCAAAACGCTGCTGTGCCAGGCGCTGATGGCCGAGCCTGACCTGCTGATCCTCGATGAACCTTTTGACGGCCTCGACGTGAAGTCCCGGGGGCAGCTGGCGGATCTGCTGGCCTCGCTCAATCAGCAGGGATATACCCTGGTGCTGGTGCTCAACCGTTTTGACGAAATCCCCGATTTTGTCCAGAATGCCGGCGTGCTGGCCGACTGCACCCTGACGGCGTCTGGTGAAAAAGCCGCCCTGCTGAACCAGGCCCTGATTGCCCAGCTGGCGCACAGTGAAAAACTCAACGGCGTCACCCTGCCCGAACCGGATGCCCCGTCGGCGCGCCACGGTTTACCCGAAGGTGAAGCGCGGATTGTGCTTAATGACGGCGTGGTGTCGTATAACGATCGTCCGATCCTCAACCATTTAAGCTGGACGGTGAATCCCGGCGAACACTGGCAGATTGTCGGCCCCAACGGTGCGGGTAAATCCACCCTGCTGAGCCTCATTACCGGGGATCACCCGCAGGGTTACAGCAACGATTTAACCCTCTTTGGCCGCCGTCGCGGCAGCGGCGAAACCATCTGGGATATTAAAAAACATATCGGTTATGTCAGCAGCAGCCTGCATCTCGACTACCGCGTGAGCACCACGGTACGCAACGTGATCCTCTCCGGCTATTTCGACTCTATCGGTATTTACCAGGCGGTGTCTGACCGGCAGCACAAGCTGGCGCAGCAGTGGCTGGATATTCTCGGAATGGATAACCGGGTGGCTGACGCGCCGTTCAGCAGTCTTTCGTGGGGCCAGCAGCGGCTGGCGCTGATTGTGCGTGCGCTGGTGAAACACCCGACGCTGCTGATCCTTGACGAGCCGTTGCAGGGGCTGGATCCGCTGAACCGCCAATTGATTCGCCGCTTTGTTGATGTCCTTATCAGTGAAGGTGAAACGCAGCTGCTGTTCGTCTCTCACCATGCGGAAGACGCCCCCGCCTGTATCACCCATCGACTGGAGTTTGTCGCCGAGGGCGACAACTATCGTTACCAGACTGGACCTGTCTGATAGCGTGCCGGGGGCCATGCCCCCGCTCTTTTTCGGACAACCCGCAACACCCCTCACCTGCCTCTTTGATTTACAATCTTTTTTTAGCGCAACAGTGGCAGCGTGACGGGCAGTGTAAACGATTCCACTATTTTATCCCATGTCACAGTTTACTGCTCTCTGTTATGCTAGGATTATCTCATACCATAAGCCTAATGGAGCGAAATATGCGAGTTCTGGTAACAGGTGGTAGCGGTTACATAGGAAGTCATACCTGTGTGCAACTGCTGCAAAATGGCCACGACGTCATCATCCTTGATAACCTGTGCAACAGTAAACGCAGCGTGCTGCCGGTCATGGAACGCCTGGCCGGTAAACAGCCTGCCTTTGTCGAAGGCGATATTCGTAACGAAGCGCTGATGACCGAGATCCTCCACGATCACGCCATTGATACGGTGATCCACTTTGCCGGGCTAAAAGCCGTGGGCGAATCCGTGGCGAAGCCGCTGGAATACTACGATAACAACGTCAACGGCACGCTGCGTCTGGTCTCCGCCATGCGCGCGGCGGGCGTCAAAAACCTGATCTTCAGCTCCTCCGCCACCGTTTATGGCGACCAGCCGCAAATCCCATACGCCGAAAGCTTCCCGACCGGCACCCCGCAAAGCCCGTATGGCAAAAGCAAGCTGATGGTGGAACAGATCCTGGCCGACCTGCAAAAAGCCCAGCCGGAGTGGAGCATCGCCCTGCTGCGTTATTTCAATCCGGTTGGCGCGCATCCGTCAGGCGATATGGGTGAAGATCCGCAGGGTATTCCGAACAACCTGATGCCGTATATCGCCCAGGTGGCGGTAGGTCGTCGTGACTCACTGGCGGTGTTCGGCAACGACTACCCTACCCCGGACGGCACCGGCGTTCGCGACTACATTCACGTGATGGATCTTGCCGACGGCCACGTCGCCGCCATGCAGCAGCTGGCGGATAAACCGGGCGTCCATATCTACAACCTCGGCGCAGGCGTCGGCAGCAGCGTGCTGGATGTGGTCAACGCCTTCAGCGCGGCCTGCGGCAAGCCTGTGAGCTATCACTTCGCCCCGCGTCGCGACGGCGATCTGCCGGCCTACTGGGCTGATGCATCTAAGGCTGATAAAGAGCTTAACTGGCGTGTTACCCGCACGCTTGACGAAATGGCACAGGATACCTGGCGCTGGCAGTCTCGCCACCCGCAGGGTTATCCGGACTAAGGATCTGTCATGACCCAATTTAACCCCGTCGATCACCCGCATCGTCGCTTCAATCCGTTAACCGGGCAGTGGATCCTGGTCTCCCCGCATCGCGCCAAGCGCCCCTGGCAGGGGGCGCAGGAGACGCCGTCCCAGGAGACGCTGCCTCAGCACGACCCGGACTGCTTCCTCTGTCCGGGCAACACCCGCGTCACGGGCGATATTAATCCTGACTACAAAGGCACCTTCGTCTTTACCAACGACTTCGCCGCCCTGATGACCGATACGCCGGACGCCCCGCAGAGCGACGACCCGCTGCTGCGCTGCGAAAGCGCGCGCGGCACCAGCCGGGTGATCTGCTTCTCGCCGGATCACAGCAAAACCCTGCCGGAGTTGAGCGTAGAAGCCCTGACCGAGGTGGTAAAAACCTGGCAGGAGCAGACCGCCGAGCTGGGACAGCGCTATCCGTGGGTACAGGTCTTTGAGAATAAAGGCGCGGCGATGGGCTGCTCCAACCCGCATCCTCACGGTCAGGTGTGGGCCAACAGCTTCATGCCGAACGAAGTGGAGCGGGAAGATCGCCTGCAAAAAAGCTATTTCGCCGAGCAGCAGTCGCCGATGCTGCTGGACTATGTCCAGCGCGAGCTGGCTGATGGCAGCCGCACCGTGGTGGAGACCGAACACTGGTTGGCGGTGGTGCCCTACTGGGCAGCCTGGCCGTTCGAGACCCTGCTGCTGCCGAAAGCGCACGTTCTGCGCATCACCGATCTGAGCGAAGCCCAGCGCAGCGATCTGGCGCTGGCGCTGAAAAAGCTGACCAGCCGCTATGACAATCTGTTCCAGTGCTCCTTCCCCTACTCCATGGGCTGGCACGGCGCGCCGTTTAACGGCGAAGAGAATCAGCACTGGCAGCTGCACGCCCACTTCTATCCGCCGCTGCTGCGTTCCGCCACCGTGCGTAAGTTTATGGTCGGCTACGAAATGCTGGCAGAAACCCAGCGTGACCTGACGGCTGAACAGGCCGCAGAGCGTCTGCGTGCAGTGAGTGATGTCCATTTTCGCGAATCCGGAGAATAACAATGAGTCTGAAAGATAAAACCCACGCCCTGTTTGCTGAAAAATTTGGTTATTCCGCCACTCACGCCATTCAGGCGCCAGGCCGCGTTAACCTGATCGGCGAACACACCGATTACAACGACGGTTTTGTCCTTCCCTGCGCCATTGATTACCAGACGGTGATCAGCTGCGCGAAACGCGACGACCGCAAGGTGCGCGTGATGGCCGCCGACTACGACAACCAGATCGACGAATTCTCCCTCGATGCGCCGATTGTTGAGCATGACAGCCAGCAGTGGTCTAACTACGTTCGCGGCGTGGTGAAGCATCTGCAAAAGCGCAACAAAAACTTCGGCGGTGCGGATCTGGTGATCAGCGGCAACGTTCCCCAGGGTGCGGGTCTGAGTTCGTCCGCGTCGCTGGAAGTGGCCGTCGGCACCGTCTTCCAGCAGCTGTATCATCTGCCGCTGGACGGCGCGCAGATCGCCCTTAACGGCCAGGAAGCAGAGAACCAGTTCGTCGGCTGTAACTGCGGGATCATGGATCAGCTGATTTCGGCGCTGGGCAAAAAAGGCCACGCGCTGCTGATCGACTGCCGCTCGCTGGGCACCAAAGCGGTCACCCTGCCGAAAGGCGTGGCGGTGATCATTATCAACAGTAACTTCAAACGCACCCTGGTCGGCAGCGAGTACAACACCCGCCGCGAGCAGTGCGAAACCGGGGCGCGTTTCTTCCAGCAGTCCGCCCTGCGCGATGTCTCGCTGACCGAGTTCAATAAAGTGGCGCACGAACTGGATCCGGTGGTGGCAAAACGCGTTCGTCACGTCCTGACCGAAAACGCCCGCACCGTCGAAGCGGCGTCGGCGCTGGAGAAAGGCGATCTGCTGCGGATGGGTGAGCTGATGGCGCAGTCGCACGCCTCCATGCGCGATGACTTCGAAATCACCGTGCCGCAGATCGACACCCTGGTGGAGATTGTGAAAGCGGCTATTGGCGAGCAGGGCGGCGTGCGTATGACCGGCGGCGGCTTCGGCGGCTGCGTGGTGGCGCTGGTGCCAGAAGAGCTGGTGCCGGTGGTTCAGCAAGCCGTTGAACAACAGTATGAAGCCAAAACCGGTATCAAAGAGACCTTCTACGTCTGCAATGCCTCACAAGGAGCTGGCCAGTGCTAAACGAAACCCCTGTTCTTGCCCCTGACGGCCTGCCGTATCGCCTGATCACCCTGCGCAACGAGGCAGGGATGGTCGTTACCCTGATGGACTGGGGCGCGACGCTGCTCTCCGCCCGTGTTCCGATGACCGACGGCAGCGTGCGTGAAACCCTGCTCGGCTGCGCGTCGCCTGAGCAGTACGTTGAGCAAACGGCCTTCCTTGGCGCCTCAGTGGGCCGATATGCCAACCGTATCGCTAAAAGCCGCTTTGAGCTGGACGGCGTACGCTTTGACCTGCTGCCAAGCCAGGGCGAAAACCAGCTGCACGGCGGCCCGGACGGATTTGATAAACGTCGCTGGCGCATCCTGCAGCAGAACGATGGCGAAGCGCTGCTGGCCCTCGACTCGCCGGACGGCGATCAGGGTTTTCCGGGCAACTGCGCGGCGACCGTGCATTACCGCTTAACGGCTGATAACCGTATCGCCATTGAGTACCGCGCCACCGTCGATAAGCCCTGCCCGGTCAACCTGACCAACCACGCGTATTTCAACCTCGACGGTAACTGCAGCGACGTGCGCCAGCACCGCCTGCAACTGCTGGCGCAAAGCTATCTGCCTGTGGATGAGATGGGGATCCCGCACGAGGGGTTAAAAGCGGTTGCCGGAACCAGCTTTGATTTCCGCACCACCAAAGCCATCGCTCAGGACTTCCTGGCGGATGACGATCAGCGCAAAGTGAACGGTTACGATCATGCTTTCCTGCTGGATACCCAGGGCGACCTGAGCAAGCCTGCGGCACAGCTCTGGTCTGCCGATGAAAAGCTGCAGATGACGGTCTACACCACCGCCCCTGCCCTGCAATTCTATTCCGGCAATTTCCTCGAGGGCACTCCGGCGCGCGAAGACGGGGAATACCGCGTCTGGCAAGGTCTGGCGCTGGAAAGCGAGTTTTTACCCGACAGCCCGAACCATGCGGAATGGCCGCAGCCCGACTGCGTGCTGCGCCCGGGCGAAGAGTATGTCAGCGTCACGGAATATCACTTTATTGCACGATAAAACGGAGCCCTCCTGCAGGAGGGCTTTTTTTTACCCATCTTGCTGAAAATAGCGCCAGTCGCCGACAAAATCACAACCCCTCATTCACAAGCATCTTACACTCCGACGCTATTTTCGCTATGGTTAGGGTTAAGCGTTGCCCGCGGGATAACTGCGGCAATATAATGAGAATTGTTATCATTCAAATAATGCTTGTTCTGGAGGAGTATAATATGGCTGTAACTAAGCTGGTTCTGGTACGTCATGGCGAAAGCCAGTGGAACAACGAAAACCGTTTTACCGGTTGGTATGATGTTGACCTGTCCGAGAAAGGCGTTGGCGAAGCGAAAGCAGCAGGCAAACTGCTGAAAGAGGAAGGCTTCAGCTTCGATTTTGCTTACACCTCCGTGCTGAAACGTGCCATCCACACTCTGTGGAACGTGCTGGACGAACTGGATCAGGCCTGGCTGCCGGTTGAGAAATCCTGGAAACTGAACGAGCGTCACTACGGTGCGCTGCAGGGTCTGAACAAAGCCGAAACCGCAGAAAAATACGGTGACGAGCAGGTTAAACAGTGGCGTCGCGGTTTTGCTATCACTCCACCAGAGCTGACCAAAGATGACGAGCGTTTCCCGGGCCACGATCCGCGTTATGCATCCCTGACCGACGCTGAGCTGCCAACCACCGAAAGCCTGGCGCTGACCATCGATCGCGTTGTGCCTTACTGGAACGAAACCATTCTGCCACGCCTGAAAAGCGGTGAGCGCGTGATCATCGCTGCTCACGGTAACTCCCTGCGTGCGCTGGTGAAATACCTGGACAACATGGGCGAAGACGAGATCCTCGAACTGAACATCCCAACTGGCGTGCCGCTGGTTTACGAGTTCGACGAGAACTTCAAACCTGTTAAGCACTACTATCTGGGTAACGCTGACGAGATCGCGGCAAAAGCCGCTGCGGTCGCGAACCAGGGTAAAGCGAAGTAATAAAAAAGCCCGGTCGTGATGACCGGGCCTTAAAGAGTGCATGCCGGATAACTATCCGGCATTTTTTATCCGCGACGGGCTTTCACCGCGTTCGCCAGCTGGCGCAGCACGGTTTCGGTATCGTCCCAGCCGATGCAGGCATCGGTGACGCTCTTACCGTAAACCAGCGGCTCGCTGCCTTCCAGATTCTGATTGCCTTCCACCAGGTGGCTTTCAATCATCACCCCGATAATCGCCTTCTCACCGCCGGCAATCTGCTGGCAGACGTCGGTGCCTACGTCCATCTGCTTCTTGAACTGCTTGCTGGAGTTGGCATGGCTGAAGTCGATCATCACCTGCGCGGCCAGACCGGCTTTATCCAGGCCCGCTTTCACTTCGGCAACGTGTACCGCACTGTAGTTAGGCTCTTTACCGCCACGCAGGATGATATGGCAATCGCCATTACCGCTGGTATTCACAATGGCGGAGTGGCCCCACTTGGTGACGGAGAGGAAGCAGTGCGGCGCACCGGCAGCGTTAATGGCGTCGATAGCCACTTTGATGGTGCCATCGGTGCCGTTTTTGAAGCCAACCGGGCAGGAGAGCCCTGACGCAAGTTCGCGGTGAACCTGAGATTCGGTGGTACGCGCGCCAATAGCACCCCAGCTCATCAGGTCGGCAAGGTACTGCGGGGTGATCATATCAAGAAATTCACCCGCCGCCGGCAGACCGCTGTCGTTGATATCCAGCAGCAGCTTACGGGCGATGCGCAGGCCGTCGTTGATCTGGAAGCTGCCATCCATATGCGGATCGTTGATCAGCCCTTTCCAGCCCACGGTGGTACGCGGCTTCTCAAAATAGACGCGCATGACAATTTCCAGCTCATCCTTCAGCGCTTCGCGCAGCGTCAACAGACGTGCCGCGTACTCTTTTGCCGCCGCAGGATCGTGAATGGAACACGGACCGATCACCACCAGAAGACGATCGTCATTGCCTTTCAGGATCTTGTGGATCGCTTTACGGGCATGAGAAACGGTGTTGGCGGCGTTTTCAGTGGCAGGAAACTTCTCAAGGAGCGCTACAGGAGGTAATAACTCGTTGATCTCTTTAATACGTAAATCGTCATTCTGATAATTCATGTTCGTTCCAGCGTTGCCATACTTTTATAAATGAATGCAATCCCTCCAATCTATCTTGTCAGTCAGGAAGTGTAAACTCGCTTTTACACTACGCACAGATAAATCCTGGAATTCGCTTAAAAAACGCCACAAAGTAGCGAAAAACGAGATACACCCTAAACTTTTTAACTGTATGCACTGCATTTATTTATTTTATCGCGATTCCATACTGACCTAAGTTTGAATCATGGCATCTTTAACCACTGAGCGGTATATCGATTTCGCATATGCACTGTGGAAAGAAGTTATCCAGAACATAACGACCAGAACAGGAGCAGCATGATGAAAATGACTAAACTCGCAACCCTTTTCCTGACCGCTTCCCTTACCATGGCAAGTGGTGCTGCGCTGGCCGCTGATTCCGCCGCCGGCTCTGGCAGCAACAATGGCCAGGCAAATGCCGCGGCTGACGCAGGGGCAGTTGCACCTGATGCACGTCAGAATATTGCGCCAAATAATACCGGCAACAGCCAGATTAATACCGGATCCGGTACAACCGGCACCACGGGTACAGGCGGCACCATGCTGAACCCTGATGGGACAAACTCCAGCAGCACCGGAGTGACCAACGGCACCGGCAACAGCTCAACCACTGGCGGCACTAACTCCGTCATGGGTAACGACGACCCGAGCAAAATGGGTAATGACGGCATGACCAAGGACGATCAGCACAAGAACTCGATGTGTAAAGACGGTAAATGTCCGGATCAATCCGGCAAAGTCGATAGCGAACGAACCCCGCAAGAACAAAAAACTGACGGTACTACCCAGTAATTAACGCTAACGCGGATATGATGAAGGAGAGCTCAGGCTCTCCTTTATTTTTTGTGCAAAATGTTAAAAACTCTACACTTAAAATAATAATTAACCGGGAAATTTTTTCATGGCGCACACCCACACGCATGCCCCTTCTTCAAAGGATGAAAATGCTAAACGCTTAATGCTGGCGTTTGGCGTAACCGCGACCTTTATGGTCATCGAAGTGATCGGCGGGCTGGTTTCAGGCTCGCTGGCGCTGCTGGCCGATGCTGGCCACATGCTGACGGATGCGGCAGCCCTGCTGTTTGCCCTGCTGGCGGTGGTGTTCGCCCGTCGTCCTCCCAGCAGTGGACGCACCTTTGGCTGGCTGCGCCTCACGACGCTTGCCGCTTTCGTCAATGCTCTGGCGCTGGTGTTGATCACTTTCCTGATTGTCTGGGAAGCCATTCAGCGCTTCCGGTATCCTCAGCCTGTCGCGGGTATGACCATGATGGTGGTTGCCGTCGCCGGGCTGGTGGCCAATATTTTGGCATTCTGGCTTTTGCATCGCGGCAGCGAAGAGAAAAATCTCAACGTACGCGCCGCAGCGCTGCACGTGCTGGGGGATCTGCTGGGCTCGGTGGGTGCCATCGTCGCGGCGCTGGTGATCCTCTGGACAGGCTGGACGCCGGTCGACCCGATCCTCTCAATTTTAGTGTCGTGTCTGGTGCTACGCAGCGCCTGGCGTCTGTTACAGGAGAGTGTGAATGAGCTGCTGGAAGGGGCACCGAAGACGCTGGATATTCCGGCGCTGAAACGAAACTTAACGCGCTCTATTCCGGAAGTGCGCGATGTTCATCATATTCATGTCTGGATGGTGGGTGAAAAACCGCTGATGACGCTGCACGTTCAGGTTATCCCTCCCCACGATCATGATGCATTACTGGGGCGTATCCAGCACTTTTTGGAGCACCACTACGCCATCGCGCACAGCACCATCCAGATGGAATACACCCCCTGTAACGGACCGGACTGCCACCTCAACGAGATTGAGCCCGGCCACGCTCATCATCACCACCATTAACGCGACAGCGCGTGAGAACCCCGTTCACGCGCGCTGTTAATCCACATCCTGCAGCCGTTCAGGGCGATGAAGGTGAGGATCAGATACTCCAGCGACATGGCATAGACACCCTGCAGGGCGAAGATGGCCACGCTGATGACGTTGATGATCACCCACAGCAGCCAGTTTTCGACATATTTACGGGTCATCAGGATCATGGCGGCAATAGAGAGAACCATCATGCACGAATCCCAGAACGGGAAGGCGTCAGGCTGTAGCTCCGGCATGGTTACGTTCATTCCGAGGGCATTCATCGCCGAGACCGCCACGCGGGTGAGGAAGGCGAACACCGGGTCGATATAGACCGTCATCAGGCCAATCGCCACCACGCAGGCGGCCAGCCAGCCGATGGCCTTCGGCAACGGCAGCCAGCGGATCTGCAGTTCCGCCTCCTGCTGGCTGTTCTGCCGCGACCATGCGTACCAGCCGTAGATATTGGCGGCAAAGAAGAACAGCTGCAGCAGCAGGCTGGCGTACAGCTGGATCTGAAAGAAGATAATGGCAAAAAGCGTGACGTTCACCAGGCCAAACGCGTAGTTGACGATCTTCTCCAGACTGGCGAGCCAGATACAGAGCAGACCTGCAATCGTCCCTACGGCTTCAATCCATGACAAGTCATAGCCGCCAGCGCCAATCGGTATATGTACCAGAATGTTTTGCGTGCTAAAAAAATCCATCTTTTCCCCTGAGCGTTACGTTTACGTAGTTTAAGGACGTAGTGTAGCCGCAAAATCGAGCATGCGGTTAAGCGGAATTAATGCCCCTTCCCGCAGCGCCGCATCGACATGGATCTCATGGGCTACCCCGCCCGACTCCAGACCGTCCGCAATCGCCTTCAGCCCGTTCATGGCCATCCACGGACAGTGCGCGCAGCTGCGACAGGTTGCCCCTTCGCCTGCGGTCGGCGCTTCCAGCAGCTCTTTGCCAGGCACCGCCTGCTGCATTTTGTAGAAGATACCGCGATCGGTCGCCACAATCAGCTGGCTGTGCGGCAGCGTCTTCGCGGCGGTGATCAGCTGGCTGGTTGAGCCAACGGCATCCGCCATATCGACGATGGCCTGCGGTGATTCTGGATGCACCAGAATAGCCGCATTCGGATAAAGACCTTTCATGCGCGCCAGGGCCTGGGTTTTGAATTCGTCATGCACGATACAGGCGCCCTGCCAGCACAGAATATCCGCCCCGGTCTGTTTCTGTACGTAGTTACCCAGGTGTTTGTCCGGCGCCCAGATAATTTTCTCGCCCAGGCTGTCGAGATGTTCAATCAATTCGACGGCGATACTGGAAGTAACAACCCAGTCGGCACGCGCCTTGACCGCCGCAGAGGTGTTGGCGTAGACCACAACCGTTCTGTCCGGATGCGCATCGCAGAAGGCGGTGAATTCATCGATAGGGCAGCCCAGATCGAGCGAGCATTCCGCATTCAGGGTCGGCATCAGGATGGTTTTTTCCGGGCTGAGGATTTTTGCCGTCTCACCCATAAAACGGACCCCGGCCACCAGCAACGTCGAAGCAGGATGTTTTGCGCCAAAACGCGCCATTTCAAGGGAGTCTGAAATGCAACCGCCCGTCTCTTCTGCCAGCTGCTGAATTTCAGGGTCGGTGTAGTAATGCGCCACCATGACCGCGTCTCGCTCTTTGAGCAGGCGCTTAATTTTTTCACGGTAAAACTGCTTTTCGTCCAGGCTCAGCGGAACAGGCTTTGGCGGGAAGGGATAGATAGCGGCTTCAGGATCAAACATCACACTCATTTTGGCTTCTCGTTTTACTGGCTTAACAAATTTGCCATGCTTTAGCGATGATGACCAAAGTGACGGCAATTGTGTTTTATATACTAAACAAGATAGCGAATTTGATGTGAAAAGTCACATCAAAAGCGTGACAGTAGCATTTGATGAATGAATGATATTTACGTAGGCCTGATAAGCGCAGCGCCATCAGGCATGTGTTCCAGGCGCAGGAATAACAGATAGCAAAAAGGCGCCTTTAGGGCGCCTTTTTACATTGGTGGGTCGTGCAGGATGACTCGGCTTCGCCTCGCCCTTCGGGCCGTTGCTAAAGCAACGTTATCCTTCACGTTTAACATCAGAACAGCATGTTAAAATTGGTGGGTCGTGCAGGATTCGAACCTGCGACCAATTGATTAAAAGTCAACTGCTCTACCAACTGAGCTAACGACCCCTTGCGGGATGTACTACTTTTTTCAGGCTGGTGGGTCGTGCAGGATTCGAACCTGCGACCAATTGATTAAAAGTCAACTGCTCTACCAACTGAGCTAACGACCCGTTTGGGTACGCCTGAAATTTTTACTCGGAACCAATAAAAATTGGTGGGTCGTGCAGGATGACTCGGCTTCGCCTCGCCCTTCGGGCCGTTGCTGAAGCAACGTTATCCTTCACGTTTAATATCTGAGTCAGATATTAAAATTGGTGGGTCGTGCAGGATTCGAACCTGCGACCAATTGATTAAAAGTCAACTGCTCTACCAACTGAGCTAACGACCCGAGTGGTGGGTGATGACGGGATCGAACCGCCGACCCCCTCCTTGTAAGGGAGGTGCTCTCCCAGCTGAGCTAATCACCCGATACTACGCTGGATACTACTTACTACTGAGTTAGTGGTGGGTCGTGCAGGATTCGAACCTGCGACCAATTGATTAAAAGTCAACTGCTCTACCAACTGAGCTAACGACCCACTATTTTGGCTGCTTCCGGGGTGTTTGATATCCCTTGGCAACGGCGGCATATATTACTGATTTAAGAATTCTGCGCAACTAAAATTTTGATGAATATCACTTAACTGCTTACGAATTATGCTGCAAGACCAGAAAAAAAGCGATTTCTGGTCATGCGGCAATCAACCCATCGCAGCAAGGCGTTTTTGCGCTTGTTTTGCACCTTCGGTGCCCGGAAACTTAGTGACCACCTGCTGGAAAACGGCTTTCGCTTTTGCGGTGTCGCCTTTGTCCTGCATGATCACCCCGACCTTGTACATCGCGTCAGGTGCTTTCGGTGATTTCGGATAATTTTTAACGACAGAGGCAAAATAGAATGCCGCGTCGTCTTTCTTACCCTTGTTGTAATTCAACTGCCCCAGCCAGTAGTTAGCGTTTGGCTGATAGGTTGAATCGGGGTATTTCTTGACGAAGTTCTGAAACGCCGCCATAGCCTCGTCCTGACGCGAGTTATCCTGCACCAGGGCGATTGCCGCATTGTAGTCAGTATTCGCATCACCGCTCTGTACAGGCGCCGCTGTCGAGGCTGACGTATCAGCCTGAGGTGTTGCCTGCGCACCGGCTGCCCCTGATCCCCTGCTGCCGGTTGCGCTGCTGCGCCGCCGTTATTCAGGTTATCAATCTGCAGCATGATCTGCTTCTGACGCTCCACAACCTGATTGAGCTGGTACTGGCTTTCCTGAATCTGTCCGCGCAGTGAGTCAATATCGGTCTGGTTGTCAGAGAGCTGCTGCTGAAGTTGGGTTAAAAGCTGGCTGTGAGCATTAGAAATACGCTCGAGTTGGGTGACCCGGTCTTCTACCGAGCCTGAGCCGACACTACTGATTGGTGCCTGAGCAAAAGCGGCCCAGGGGGCCGCTATACCAACCAGTAACGACAGACTCAATAGATGATGTCTGAAGTTACTGCTCATGCAATTCTCTTAGTAAACCAGTACGGCACGACGGTTTTTGGAGTAAGCCGCTTCGTCGTGGCCCAGTACTGCAGGTTTTTCTTTACCGTAAGAAACGATGGAGATCTGGTCAGCAGAAACGCCTTTACCCTGCAGGTACATTTTAACGGCGTTAGCACGACGCTCACCCAGGGAGATGTTGTACTCAGGAGTACCACGTTCGTCCGCGTGACCTTCTACGGTGACTTTGTAAGACGGGTTGCTACGCAGGAAGTTAGCGTGCGCATCCAGCATCGCAGCGAAGTCAGAACGGATGTCGAACTTGTCCAGATCGAAGTAAACAATGTTGTTCTGCTGCAGCTGTTGCATCTGAAGACGCGCCTGCTCTTCAGAAGACATATTGCCGTTGCCGTTTGCGTCCATACCGGTGCCGGCACCCATCATGCCTTCGCCGCTCTGGTCGTTGCTGGCGTTCTTGTTAGAAGAACACGCTGCGATTGCCATAACAGGCAGAGCGATCATCAGCCCTTTCAGCACTTTGTTCAGTTGCATTTCTATGATTCCTTTATTATTCAATTAATTATTATTACAGGTACGGCGACCAGGCAGGTGATTTTACCTGTCCATCAGTTGCCGGAATACGCGCTTTGAAACGCCCATCGGTAGAAACCAGATTCAGCACGGATCCCATCCCCTGAGAAGAGCTGTAGATAACCATAGTGCCGTTAGGTGCCAGACTTGGCGTTTCATCCAGGAAAGTCGACGACAGAACTTGTACGCCGCCCCCGCCCAGATCTTGTTTAGCAATGTGCTGCTGACCACCGGCCGAGCTAACCATTACCATGAACTTACCATCAGCGCTCACGTCTGCGTCCTGGTTCTGAGAACCTTCCCAGGTGATACGCTGCGGTGCACCGCCGTTAACATTGACTTTATAAACCTGTGGACGACCTGCCTGGTCAGAGGTAAAGGCCAGGTTCTGGCTGTCCGGGAACCAGGTTGGTTCGGTGTTGTTGCTGCGACCGTCGGTCACCTGACGGATCTGGCCAGAGCCGATATCCATCACGTACAGGTTCAGGCTACCGGTTTTAGACAGGGCAAACGCCAGTTTAGAACCGTCAGGCGAGAACGCTGGTGCGCCGTTGTGACGTGGGAAAGAGGCAACCTGACGTACCGCGCCGTTAGCCAGCGTCTGGATAACCAGCGCTGAACGACCGCTTTCGAAGGTTACGTAGGCCAGCTTAGAACCGTCCGGTGACCAGGCCGGTGACATCAGCGGCTGCGGTGAACGGTGAACGGTGAACTGGTTGTAGCCATCGTAGTCAGAGACGCGCAGCTCATACGGGAACTGGCCGCCGTTGGTCTGCACAACGTAAGCGATACGGGTGCGGAATGCGCCTTTGATGCTGGTCAGCTTCTCAAAGACTTCATCACTCGCAGTATGAGCTGCATAGCGCAGGTACTGCTTGTTCACTTTGTAGGTGTTCTGTGCCAGCACGGTACCCGGAGCGCCACCGGTATCTACCAATTGATAGGCAACGGTATAACCGCCGTCCGGGTTAGGCGTAACCTGCCCCACAACGACCGCATCAATACCCAGCGCAGACCAGGCCGCCGGTTGCAGTTCTGCAGCAGTGCCCGGCTGCTGTGGCAGTCGAGAACGATCTAACGGGTTGAATTTACCGCTGTTGCGCAGGTCAGCAGCAACAATGCCACCCACATCTTCCGGCGCAGCACCTGGCCCTTTCCACTGGAACGGAACCACACCAATTGGACGTGCCGAATCCACCCCCTGGGTGATTTCGATACGCACTTCTGCGTGCAGCACCGCTGCCCACAGCATTAAAAAACTCATTGCAACACGTAATGCCTGCTTCATCATATCTCCCATATCCGGGTAACCTTACCCGCATAATTTAGCAGAATGTTAACAAACCCAAATAAACAAAACTACCAGAACGCTAAGACTAAACCTGGCCTGTTTTTCCCCGTTTGCACAGGGAAAATTCAACTTAAGGTTTGAAGTCCAGTGGTGCATTTTTGAACGTTTCAAACACAGCCTGTGAAGGCGGTTTCGGGAACTTCGTCATCCTGCTGGTTGCAGATAACATCTGCTGGCAGAAGGCCTCGTCCCCACCCTCTTTCTTCACGCTGAGGATTGTCCCGTCCGCGGCCAGATTTACCCGAAGCGTACAGGTTTTACCTTTGAAGCTATCCCAGTCGTACAGATGCCCACGAATGGCCGCCTGTACCTGCGCAATGTACGACGCGATCTCAGCCTGAGATGCACCGCCTTGCCCCGGCTTACTTCCTTTAGCAGGAGAAGCACCACCTGCGCTACCGCTGTTGCTGCCTTTCGGCGCATTCTTACCTGAGCTCAAATCACCGAACAGGTCGTCTACGTCAGATGCAGCCGCTTTTTCTGCTGCAGCTTTCTTCGCAGCAGCGGCTTTCGCGGCGGCAGCTTTGTCAGCAGCAGCTTTATCGGCAGCCGCTTTCTTCTCTGCAGCCGCTTTTTTATCTGCGGCTGCTTTTTCTGCAGCAGCGGCTTTCTTATCAGCTGCTGCTTTTTCTGCTGCGGCCTTTTCAGCGGCTGCGGCTTTTTCTGCTGCGGCGGCTTTTTAGCTGCTTCGGCAGCCGCTTTCTTCTCGGCTTCCTGAGCAGCTTGCTTAGCGGCTTCTGCTTCGGCTTTTTTCTGGGCTTCTGCCGCGGCCTTCTTAGCCGCTTCTGCATCTACCTTTTTCTTCGCGTCAACAGCCGCTTTTGCTGCTTCGGCTTCAGCCTGTTTCTGGGCATCGGCAGCGGCTTTTTTCGCGGCTAACGCAGCGGCATCAGCGGCTTGTTTTGCCGCTTCAGCAGCCTGTTTGGCCTGAGCTTCCGCCTGCGCTTTGGCATCTGCTGCGGCTTTTGCTGCCGCCTCTTCAGCCTGCTTCTGCTGCTCCTGCGCTTTCTTCGCTGCGGCTTCAGCCTGTTTCTGCTGCTCCGCCTGCTCTTTCGCCGCTTCCTGCGCCTGCAAACGTTCTTTCTCAAGCTGCTTCAGACGTTCCTGCTCGGCGGCCTGCTTTTCACGCAGCTCCTCCGCCTGCTGTTGCGCCTGCTTTTCGCGTTGTTCTTCAGCACGTTTCGCACTCGCCTGCTGCTGTTGCTGGCGGTTATAGTTCTGCACCACCGCGCCGGGATCGACCATCACAGCATCGATGGATGAACCTCCACCCCCGCCGGCAGCGGCATCCAGATGCTCATCGAACGAACTCCAGATCAGTGCTGCAAAAAGAATGACATGCAGCACCGCCGAGATAATTATCGCCCGTTTAAGCTTATCGTTTTGTTCGGTTGCCTTTGACACTATTGGTTCCCAAAAACTCTGTTGTGTACGCAGATGATCAAATAGGCTGCGTCATCAAGCCGACTGACTTAACGCCCGCGCTATGCAACAGGTTCAGCGCTTTAATTATTTCATCGTAAGGCACGTCTTTCGCACCACCGATTAAGAAGACTGTTTTCGGATTAGACTGCAGACGTCGTTGCGCTTCAGCAATGACCTGCTCCGGCGGCAGCTGATCCATACGATCTTTTTCCACCACCACGCTGTACTGTCCAACCCCGGATACCTCAATGATGACCGGTGGATCGTCATTGGTGCTTACAGCCTGAGATTCTGTCGCGTCCGGCAGATCAACCTCAACGCTCTGGGTAATGATGGGTGCTGTCGCCATAAAGATCAGCAGCAGCACCAGCAGCACGTCCAGCAGCGGTACAATGTTGATTTCGGACTTTAGTTCGCGACGACCCCGTCCACGCTGTCTGGCCATGGTTTACCCCTTGTTGCTCTCGGTGCTGGTAAACGCCTGGCGGTGCAGAATCGCAGTGAACTCTTCCATGAAGTTGTCGTAGTTCAGTTCCAGTTTGTTCACACGCTGGTTCAGACGGTTATAGGCCATAACCGCTGGAATCGCCGCGAACAGACCGATAGCGGTCGCGATCAGCGCTTCTGCGATACCCGGTGCAACCATTTGCAGCGTCGCCTGTTTTACCGCACCCAGGGCGATAAAGGCGTGCATGATCCCCCAGACCGTACCAAACAGACCGATATACGGGCTGATGGAGCCGACGGTGCCCAGGAAAGGAATATGCGTTTCCAGCGTTTCCAGCTCGCGGTTCATCGAAATGCGCATCGCACGGGATGCCCCTTCAACGACCGCTTCCGGCGCATGGTTGTTAGCCCGGTGCAGGCGCGCGAACTCTTTGAATCCGCTATAGAAGATTTGCTCGGAGCCGGAGAGGTTTTCACGACGGCCCTGGCTTTCCTGATACAAACGGGAAAGTTCGATACCAGACCAGAACTTGTCTTCAAAGGCTTCCGCTTCGCGGCCTGCGGCGTTGAGGATACGGGTTCTCTGGATAATGATGGCCCAGGATGCGATTGAAAAACCAATCAAAATCAACATGATAAGTTTAACCAGAAGGCTTGCCTTCAGGAACAAATCAAGGATATTCATGTCAGTCACTGCTTAAACTCCGCGACAATAGACTTAGGAAGCGCACGAGGCTTCATGATGAGTGGATCAACACAGACAATCAGGACTTCAGCTTCGTTCAGTACTGTGTTCTCTGCGTTGACGATCCGCTGCGTGAAAACCAGTGAGGTTCCGCGCATTGATGTTATTTCCGTTTGGACTTCGAGCATATCGTCGAGTCTGGCAGGCGCAAAATACTCCAGCGTCATCTTGCGTACCACGAAGGCAACTCGCTCCGCCAACAGAACCTGCTGGCTAAAGTGGTGATGGCGCAGCATTTCAGTGCGTGCTCGTTCATAAAAGGCAACGTAGCTGGCGTGGTAAACCACACCACCGGCGTCAGTGTCTTCGTAGTAGACACGAACCGGCCATCGAAATAGCGTTGTATTCACTTTACATCCCGGTAATGCAAAAAAGTTTAGAGCTTTTGAACTTCGCTACTATACGCGCGGGAATGGTGGTTTGGAATGGGGGAAAGTAAACGGAGAGTAAATTTTTATGGGCCTGGGTAGACCCATAATTTTAACGGATAATTCTTATTCAGCTGAAAAAGAAAATCAGCCCAATCAGCAGGACCACATCAGCGATCAGCGGGCAAAAGATGCCCTGCCAGTGTACGGCTTTAGGACGAAAGCCAACGCCGTGGATCACCCCAGCGCATACTGCCCACATGATAAGAAAACCGTGCCAGATCTCGAGCTCGCTGGTCTTCGCCGCGAAGCGCGACGGATCCCAGAAAATACAGCCCGCCAGCAGTAAAGCCATCACTAAGGAAAGCGCCCTTAACGGGCGCTTGTCCATGATCGCGTAGAGATAAGCGATCATCAGTGTTTTTCTTCACCGGCTTTGGACGCTTCAACGTGCTCAAGCGCCAGGGCGGTAATCACACCAAATGCACAGGCCAGAAGCGTTCCTAAAATCCATGCGAAATACCACATATTCAGCTCCTTCCTTAATACATAGAGTGAGTGTTGCTTTCGATATGTTCTTTCGTGATACGACCGTACATTTTCCAGTAACACCATGCGGTGTAAGCCAGAATGATCGGTACGAACACGGCTGCCACAAACGTCATCAGATTCAGCGTCATCTGACTGGAGGTGGCATCCCACATCGTCAGGCTGGCGTTCATCATGGTGCTGGATGGCATCACGAACGGGAACATCGCGATACCGGCGGTCAGGATAATGCACGCCAGCGTCAGTGAAGAGAAGATGAATGCCAGTGCGCCTTTTTCCATGCGAGACGTCAGCAGGGTCAGTAGCGGCAGCACCACGCCCAGCGCCGGAATGGCCCACAGAACCGGGGTGTTGTTGAAGTTCACCAGCCAGGCGCCAGCCTGACGAGCCACTTCTTTAGTCAGCGGGTTCGATGGCGCAGTATGGTTAATCGCTGAGGTCACCACGTAACCGTCGATACCAAACATGACCCAAACACCTGCCAGCGCGAAGCCAACCAACGTCACCAGAGCCGCAATCTGCGATACCGCGCGGGAGCGCAGGTGCAGTTCACCCACGGTACGCATCTGCAGATAGGTTGCACCCTGAGTGAGGATCATCGCCACGCTGACCACGCCCGCCAGCAGACCGAACGGATTCAGCAGCTGGAAGAAGTTGCCGGTGTAGTACAGGCGCATGTATTCATCGAGGTGGAACGGCACGCCCTGCAGCAGGTTGCCGAACGCCACGCCGATTACCAGCGGCGGCACGAAGCTCCCGATGAAGATGCCCCAGTCCCACATGTTGCGCCAGCGGGTGTCTTCGATCTTCGAGCGGTAGTCAAAACCAACCGGACGGAAGAACAAGGACGCCAGCACCAGGATCATCGCCACATA
The DNA here is from genome assembly GCF_023736175.1 of Leclercia sp. LTM14. NCBI lineage: Bacteria > Pseudomonadati > Pseudomonadota > Gammaproteobacteria > Enterobacterales > Enterobacteriaceae > Leclercia > Leclercia sp. LTM14. Next base: position 159,888 of record NZ_JAIKTT010000006.1, on the reverse strand, counting down.
GAAGCCGGAGAACGCAGCCGCGTAGACCATCGGCCAGGCAGCAAACAGCGCGCCGCCTGCGGTGATGAGCCACACCTGGTTACCATCCCAGTGCGGGGCGATGGAGTTAATCATAATTCGACGCTCGGTATCATTACGACCGAGGAAGCGGGTGAGCATGCCCACCCCCATGTCGAAACCGTCAGTGACCGCAAAACCAATCAGTAAGATCCCGACCAGCAGCCACCAGATAAAACGCAATACTTCATAATCGATCATTTGACGACTCCTGTCTTAGCGTGCCGGCTGAGAAGCCACGGTGGACTGCTCATAGTGGTAGCGACCGGTTTTCAGGCTGCTTGGGCCAAGGCGCGCAAACTTGAACATCAGGAACAGTTCAGCCACCAGGAACAGCGTGTACAGACCACAAATCAGCAGCATGGAGAAGATCAGATCCCCGGCGGTCAGGGATGAGTTCGCCACGGCGGTTGGCAGTACCTCACCGATTGCCCACGGCTGACGGCCATACTCGGCAACAAACCAGCCGGATTCGATGGCGATCCATGGCAGCGGGATGCCGTACAGCGCAGCACGCAGCAGCCATTTACGCTGACCGATACGGTTACGAATGACCGACCAGAAGGAGGCGCCGATGATCAACAGCATGATGATTCCGCAGCCAACCATAATACGGAACGCGAAGTACAGCGGCGCTACGCGTGGAATGGAGTCTTTGGTCGCCAGCTGGATCTGCTCTTCCGTCGCGTCAGAGACGTTCGGGGTATAGCGCTTCAGCAGCAGGCCATAGCCGAGGTCTTTTTTCACGTCGTTAAACTGATCGCGAACGGACTGATCGGTGGAACCGGCACGCAGCTCCTCCAGCAGGGTGTAAGCTTTCATCCCGTTACGGATACGCTCTTCATGCTGCACCAGCAGATCTTTCAGGCCGATAACCGGCGTATCCACAGAGCGGGTGGCAATGATGCCGAGCGCATAAGGGATCTGAATAGCAAAGTGGTTTTCCTGCGCATCCTGATCGGGAATACCAAACAGGGTGAAGGCGGCCGGTGCAGGCTGGGTTTCCCACTCTGCTTCGATCGCTGCCAGTTTGGTTTTCTGCACGTCGCCCATTTCGTAACCGGATTCATCACCCAGCACGATAACGGAGAGGATTGCTGCCATACCGAAGCTCGCCGCGATGGCGAAAGAGCGCTTGGCAAAGGCGAAGTCACGACCACGCAGCATGTAGTAGGCGCTGATGCCCAGCACGAACATCGCGCCGCAGACATAACCGGAGGCCACAGTGTGAACGAATTTCACCTGCGCGACCGGGTTCAGCACCAGCTCGGAGAAGCTGACCATCTCCATACGCATGGTTTCGAAGTTGAAATCAGACGCGATTGGGTTCTGCATCCAGCCGTTAGCCACAAGGATCCACAGCGCGGACAGGTTAGAGCCTAATGCCACCAGCCAGGTCACAGCCATATGCTGGACTTTACCCAGACGGTCCCAACCGAAGAAGAACAGACCTACAAAGGTGGATTCGAGGAAGAAGGCCATCAGACCTTCAATGGCCAGCGGCGCACCGAAGATATCCCCTACATAGTGGGAATAGTAAGACCAGTTAGTCCCGAACTGGAACTCCATGGTCAGACCGGTTGCCACGCCCAGCGCAAAGTTGATACCAAACAACTTGCCCCAGAACTTGGTCATATCTTTATAAATCTGTTTGCCGGAAAGGACGTAAACCGTTTCCATGATTGCCAGCAGGAACGCCATACCGAGCGTCAGTGGCACAAACAGGAAGTGGTACATCGCGGTCAAGGCAAACTGTAAGCGCGACAGTTCGACTACGTCTAACATTATGACTCCTTGCTCATCGCATGAAGACTCCGAGAGTGAAACCTTAAATAAGGATTCACACGCATGCCCCAATACAAATTATTCGCAACTTTATCGTCGCTTTACCCCGAGAGAGGATAAACTGATGACGTAAGGTTACAAATACGTTAAAAAAACCCAAATTGATCCCGTAAATATAATACGCTGCAAAACCCTTACAATAAACAGGTTTTTATTCAAACAGATTTACGTTTTTCGACGGTGATCAATTTATAGCAAAACTACCACTTTTCGGCCATTTTGATCCGGAACAATTTAACGCTTTTTGGAGCCTATTTCCAAGGATTAAACATTGATTTAAATCAACAAACAAACACAGCTGTTAAAGATGTGTACTTGTGAGAGCGATAGTAAAATCCATGTTAAAAATATGTATATAAGGGGTGTTATTAGTTATAAAAGACAGGGGATAATATAAGCAGATGTGATTTTTATTAACGCAGAAAGAGAAAAGAAGGTTTGGAGGCAAATAAGTATAGAGTGTTATGCGCCTCACAGTATTTTTTTATTACTCTGTTATTCGCGAAATTACACTTCCTTCACTTTAAGAAACTTTAAATTAACACCACTGTGTGACTATTTGATGAATAAAGGCCACAGTGTCTGCAGCCTTCCAGTATGTTGCGCGTTATTTCTCTATTTTAACGCTAAATGTTCGCGACTGTCCTGGTCTGAACGCCCCGACAATGCCCCTTCCCTCCTGATTCAGTGCATTGATTCGCTCATTCATGTCCGTCTCAAAACACGTATTAATCGCGCGATTCAAGGATAAAGCAACATTGCAGGAGTGGGTCTCCGACGGGTTGTACAGACGAATAATCATTTCGTCACGATCTTCAGCCTTTTTAAGCGCGCTGAGCACACACTCATTCGGCGCCAGCGTTAACAGGCTATAGCTACCCGGCGTCGTAAAGGTTACGCTGTTGAGTTTCATTGCGTCCCAGGGGATCTTGTTATAACAGTGCACGGGAGTAAGCCATGCCTTCGCCTGCTGGGCGATGCCTGTACTTACGGGCGTACCATTAAAACTCATCAGGCTAAAGCGACAGATTAACCGACCGCGCATCTGGGAATCAGGCACCGGCATTTTGATCCCTGACGGTCTGCCTGGACGAAGGAGTAAATCCTCTTTTCCAAGCACCCCCACGCCACGCAGCAACGTCAGGGCAAAGGTTTTTTGACGCTCACCCGTTATTTCGAATTCGCGAAGTCCCTCGGTGAAAAGCGCTATGCCGTTACGTCTTTCATGAAGCACCGCATAATTGAGCAGATTCCACACCGGCACCGGCGCTTCTTTCCACCCATCTTCCTGCCAGTTTGCCATCGCTTCATCATGTACGGGACGCGTCAGAGAACCAAACTGGGTATCGGCTAAGACTTCGTCCGTCACGAATGGGGTTGGGATGAGGACCCGAATGCGGTGGTCATCCGCCTGATTGTCCAGATGCACCTCAACGTCGATACGCCGGCTGTTGTGGCTCAGCGTAATGGTCATTTCAGCGCTGAGAGAGCCCGTTTGCTGGCGCGCGGATCGTTCCTTCAGATTCGCCGGAATGGCCATACGATAGTGGAGCACCGCCCTGCTCTGCCAGGCTTCATGGATCACCTCGACATTATGCTCTGCGTGAGCTGAAGTGAGCCTCCACTCCTCGCGTGACGGCGAGTAATCGTACTCGTCTCCATCATCAGAACTCTCTTCAATTTCCAGCGCACGGTCATAAATTAGCCCGGACTCTTTGTCGAGCAGTCGCAGGGTACCATCGTCATTTAAGGTTATTTGCCAGAACGCATTTTCCAGTAACGCCTCGGGGAGTTTACCAGGCGCAAGCACCTTACCGGCTGCATGCGCTTCAATGTAGAGCGTTCGGTAGCCCATGGAGGGCAGGATCTGGCTGATCTGGATGTCAAATTCCATGAAGGGATCGTAATTTCCGTAATGCACAATCTGGCGGTCGATCAGCCCGGGGTCGATTTCACGCGCGCAGCGGAGGAAATAGGGGATCTCATTGCCTTTGTCATCGAGCAGGCGGAACTGGCTGGCGCGCAGACGTATCGTGGTGTTAATCACTTCCTCACGCGGCCAGGGCGTCAGGTTGAACATCACCAGTTTGTCTTCTTCCGTTTTCGGCATGTTGTCGACAATCTTGCGCATATAAAAGCGAGTCAGGTTGTCGGCCATATCCTCGGCCAGCTCAAAACGGGACATAATCTCACGATGCACTTTGTCACTACAGCAGCAGCCAATACTGTCGTGAGCGTGATTTTTGAGGATCTCTTTCCACATCTTTTCCAGCAAACCGTGGTGGTACTCAAACCCCAACGTCCAGGCAAGCGTCGCCAGCGGCTCAAGGATGTTGACGATTTTATTCTCTATACGGGCGTGGGCAATTTTGATATCCATTCGCATGGAGCCGATGGTCCGGTGTACGCGCATGTATTTACCGTCAATAAACTCCCCTTTCAGCGTCGCCAGTTCATCGCGGTGTGCGTCGATATGGTCAAACACCTCCTCAAACCGACTCATGACAAATTTACGCTGCGGGTAGATTTCACGAGTTTATCCATCACTGCAAAAATGTTCTGCTGCAGCGGCATTTGATCGTGACCGTTAGGCAGTAAAATCTCTTTCGTCACGGAGGCTTTTTCCAGTACATCAAAGTAAGCGTCGAGGCGTTTACGCAGCCCGCTCTCATCCTCCGGTAAGTACTTACCAATCGCGTAGCCCAGCGGTAGCACCTGCGCCGTGACCTCACTGCCGTCCTGGCTCTGCCACAGAAACTCCGTTTTATCGGTGCCGTGACGTTCGGAACAGCCACGCCAGAACAGGGTGCGTGTAATGCCGAAGCCGTTATAAATGTGCGGCAGCTGGGAGGACATGCCGAAGGAGTCTGGTAGATAACCAATTTTCATTGGCTCGCCAAAAGCCATGCAGTCACGGATGCCGTACATCAGATTACGAACGATAGATTCGCCGGAAACAAGGGTGGTATCCGTCTGGGTATACCAGGGTCCGATAATGAGTTTTCCGGCTTTAACCAGCGCTTTCACGCGGGATCTGTTTTCCGGTTTAACCGCAAAATAATCTTCCAGCACCGCCGTCTGACCGTCGAGTACGTAGAATTTATACTCCGCATCCTGTTCAAGACGCGTGAGGATTTCCTCCATATTATTGACCAGAAGAATACGCGACTCTTCGGTGGTGAAGTACCACTCACGGTCCCAGTGCATATGTGGCGTGATATGAACGCGAGATACAGCTTTCATCTTCGTTTCCTGTTAGTGAGTGTTTAAGATGCGATGTCCTGAGTCACATACTGGCCGCTCTTCACCGCCTGACGCCGCCAGAGCAGTAAAATGAGCGTGGAGATTGCCGTACCCAATAGTGCCGCACCAAGCCAGCCCGCTGCGGCTATCACACCGCCAAGCCCGGCATCGTGGAGTAAAAAGAGGGAGAAAATGCCTGCACCCGGCGTGGACAACCCGATACCCATCGCACCGATCGTCGCCCCTGTCACCATTGAGCCCAGAACAAACGAGCCTATCACCCGGAAAGGATCTTCAATCGCCATCGGAATGGCCCCTTCGGTGATGCCCGCCAGCCCCAGCAGCCAGGTTGATTTACCGGTTTCAATTTCGAACTGTTTAAACAGTTTCGGTGCCAGCATCGTTGAGGCCGTCACGGTGAAGGCCGAGACCATTTTGACGGAGGCAAAGATCGCATAGGGACCATAGACTCCGTTGGCCATCGCCCCCAGGCAGAACGCATAAGAGGCTTTGTTAACCGGTCCGCCCAAATCGAATGAACACATAAAGCCGAGAATAGCCCCCAGCAACAACGCATTCGCACCGGACAGACCATTCAGCCAGGCGGTAAGCGAGTTATTGAGCCAGGCCACCGGTTCACCGATCACAAACAACATCAGGCTACCGGCACCCAGCACGCCGAGCACCGGATAGAGATAGAAGGTTAAAAAGCCGTTGTAGCGGTTACTCAGACGGATGTGATGCTTCACCCAGCGCATCAGGTAGCCCGCGATAAGCCCCCCTGCGATAGCGCCCAGAAAACCAGAGCCGATCATATTGGCGGCAAGACCCGCAGCAAAGCCGGGTGCCAGAGCCGGTTTATCCGCCAGCGAGTAGGCGGTATAGGCCGCAAGGACGGGCACCATCAATATGCCCAGCATGCCGCCGCCCAGTTTGCGGTACATCCACAGCCATGAGTTTTCCTGATCAAACAGGTGCTGCAGACCGAGAATTTGTGCCAGCAGAACCGACACGGCCAGCACTGTGCCTCCCGCGACAATCAGCGGTACCGCAAAGGAGATACCGCTGAGGAGCGCCTGCTTGAGTTCTGTTTTGACACTCTTTTTAGCTTCGGTTTCAACCTGCGCCTGGCGCTCACCGGAAGCAGGCTTTAATGCCAGCGCACGCTCAATTAAGGCTTCAGCGTGGCGCAGGGGTTCCGCAACGGGAACGGAAATGGTGGGGATGCCTTCAAAGCGCTCGCTCTCTTTAATTGCCACCTCGGCGGCAAAGATGCACGCTTTTGCATCCTGCAACTGCGAAGGAGTAATACGCCCTTCAATGCCGTTCGCGCCCTGCTTTTCAACCACCAGGTTTACGCCCAGCTTACGCCCGGCTTTTTCGAGATATTCCGCTGCCATATAGGTATGGGCGATCCCTGCCGGACAAGCCGTCACGCAGACGATGGTCGCTGCACTGGATGATACTGCGCTCTCCTCAGCCTGCGGCGTATCGTCCAGCGCGGCCAGCAACTCTTCTGCCGTCGTGGACGCCATCATGCGTGCCCGCAGAGCATCATTCGCCAGGCGAGACGTCAGCTCCGTCAGTATCCCAATATGCGTTGACCCGGCTTCAGCAGGAGGAATGGCGAGCAGAAAAATCAGCTCCACATTCTCCGGACCGTCCACCCCTTCCCATTCCAGCGGTTCGCTGAGGGTTGCCACGGCAAAGGCTGCTTCTTTCACGGCTGCCGATTTGCCATGCGGCACAGCCAGCCCTTCTCCCAGCGCGGTCGGGCCAAGTGATTCCCGATGGATAACCTCCGCCAGAAAAGCATCCGCGTCACTAATTTTACCCAGATCTACCAGTCGCATCGCGAGCTCGTGGATGGCGCGATCGCGGTCAGTAAACTGTGCCTGCACGCAGACAGCACGGTAATCAGTCAGAGTTGTCAGGTTCATAAAGATCCTTACCCTTACGTTGTTATTGTCTGACGTGAATTCTGGCAGAACAGATAATACATTTATGTGATCACTTTCACTAACAATCACAATTTGTATTTTATTTGTATTATTTACAACTTGTCCGCTAAAGGCATAATTCCGGGTAATGGTATTAAACAGGCATAACAAAATGGGTAATAAACCGATGTACCGGCAGATAGCCGATGCGTTCCGCGAGAAAATTAACGCCGGCGAGTTAAAACCCGGCGACGCATTGCCGACAGAATCCAGCCTTCAGGAGGCGTTTAACGTTAGTCGGGTTACCGTGCGGCAGGCTTTAAAACTGCTCGCCGATGAGCAGATCATCGAAAGCATTCAGGGCAGCGGCTCCTATGTAAAAGAAGAGCGCGTCAATTACGACATTTATCAGCTCACCGGCTTTTACGAAAAACTGGCGGATCGCAACGTCGATACGCACAGCGATGTCACCATCTTCGAAGTGGTGAAGGCGGACGCGAAACTGGCCGCGAAATTAGCCCTTAGTCCGGATGACAAGGTCTGGCACGTCAAGCGCGTGCGCTTCATTAAGCAAAAACCGGTCAACCTTGAAGAGACATGGATGCCTCTCACCATGTTCCCTGACCTCACCTGGGAAGTGATGGAGAACTCCAAATACCACTACATTGAGCAGATCAAAAAGATGGTTATCGATCGCAGCGAGCAGGAGCTGGTGCCGATCATGCCATCACAGGAGGCGATCGCCACGCTGGGGCTCGATCCGGCAAAACCGATCCTGGAGAAAATATCTCGTGGATTTTTGAAAGATGGTCGGGTGTTCGAATACAGCCGCAACGTATTTAACACTGACGACTATAAATTCACGCTGGTGGCCCGGCGCAGGCAATAAAAAAGGCCATCTTACGATGGCCAACCATGTCGAAACGGACATTTATTATGTCAAAGCTCCCCGCACGGGGAGCAGAGAGGATTTACTTAATGATGGATTTCAGTGCTTCACCGATGTCAGCCAGGCTGCGAACGGTTTTCACGCCTGCTGCTTCCAGCGCTGCGAATTTCTCGTCCGCAGTACCTTTACCGCCCGCGATGATGGCGCCTGCGTGGCCCATACGCTTGCCTTTCGGCGCGGTGACACCCGCGATGTAGCCAACCACTGGCTTGGTCACGTGATCTTTGATGTAAGCAGCCGCTTCTTCTTCCGCGCTACCGCCGATTTCACCGATCATGACGATCGCTTCAGTCTGCGGGTCTTCCTGGAACAGCTTCAGGATGTCGATGAAGTTAGAGCCCGGGATTGGGTCGCCGCCGATGCCCACACAGGTGGACTGGCCGAAACCGTAGTCGGTGGTCTGCTTAACCGCTTCATAGGTCAGGGTACCGGAACGGGAGACGATACCCACTTTGCCCGGCTTATGAATGTGGCCCGGCATGATGCCGATTTTGCATTCGCCTGGGGTGATCACGCCCGGGCAGTTTGGTCCGATCATGCGCACGCCCGCTTCGTCCAGCTTCACCTTCACGGTCAGCATATCCAGCGTCGGGATACCTTCGGTGATGGTGATGATCAGTTTGATGCCTGCGTCGATCGCTTCCAGGATGGAGTCTTTGCAGAACGGAGCCGGAACGTAGATCACGGTGGCAGTTGCGCCAGTCGCTTCTACCGCTTCACGTACGGTGTTGAACACTGGCAGGCCCAGGTGCGTGGTGCCGCCTTTACCTGGGGTTACGCCGCCAACCATCTGCGTTCCGTAAGCAATCGCCTGCTCAGAGTGGAATGAACCCTGGCTACCGGTGAAGCCCTGGCAGATAACCTTGGTATCTTTATTAATTAAAACGGACATTATTTCCCCTCCACTGCGGCAACAACCTGCTGAGCTGCATCCGTCAGACTTTTCGCTGCAATAATATTCAGGCCGCTGTCAGCCAGTTTTTTCGCGCCGAGTTCAGCGTTGTTACCTTCCAGACGGACAACAACCGGGACGTTCACGCCCACTTCTTCTACCGCGCCGATGATACCGTCAGCGATCAGGTCGCAACGTACGATACCGCCGAAGATGTTAACCAGAACGGCTTTCACATTGTCATCGGAGAGGATGATTTTGAATGCTTCGGTCACGCGCTCTTTGGTTGCACCGCCGCCCACATCCAGGAAGTTTGCCGGCTCGCCGCCGTGCAGTTTAACGATGTCCATGGTGCCCATTGCCAGGCCCGCACCGTTAACCATGCAGCCGATGTTGCCATCGAGTGCTACGTAGTTCAGTTCCCACTGTGCAGCCTGCGCTTCACGTGGATCTTCCTGAGACTGGTCGCGCATTTCGCGCAGGTCAGCCTGGCGGAACAGCGCGTTGCCGTCAGCGCCCAGTTTGCCGTCGAGGCAGATCAGATCGCCCTGCTTAGTGATGACCAGCGGGTTGATTTCGATCAGCGCCAGGTCGCGCTCCAGGAAGATAGTTGCCAGGCCCATGAAGATCTTGGTGAATTGCTGCACCAGTTTGCCTTCCAGACCCAGTTTGAATGCCAGCTCACGACCCTGGTAAGGCATTGGGCCCGCCAGCGGATCGATAGCGACTTTGTGGATCAGGTGCGGGGTCTCTTCCGCCACTTTTTCGATTTCCACGCCGCCTTCGGTAGAGGCCATAAACACCACGCGACGGGAGCTACGGTCTACGACTGCGCCGAGGTACAGTTCTTTTGCAATATCGGTTGCCGCTTCAACCAGGATCTGGTTAACCGGCTGGCCGCCCGCGTCTGTTTGATAGGTCACCAGACGTTTGCCAAGCCAATGTTCAGCAAAGGCACGGATCTCTTCTTTGCTGTTAACAACCTTCACACCGCCCGCTTTACCGCGGCCGCCAGCGTGAACCTGACATTTTACTACCCAAGGACCCGCACCGATTTTAGAGGCGGCTTCTTCTGCTTCACGAGGGGTATTGCAGGCATAACCCACCGGAGCCGGTAAGCCATACCGGGCAAACAGCTGTTTTGCCTGATATTCATGTAAGTTCATGTGTTCTATCCATCCTTCAGGGTAATCGTTAGGTCATGCTTTTGTAGGCCCGGCAGACAAAGCGCCGCCGGGCAGTACGGCTAAAAACTAAACGTCCAGCAGCAGACGAGTTGGATCTTCCAGCAGCTCTTTAATGGCGACCAGGAAGCCCACGGACTCGCGGCCGTCGATCAGACGGTGATCGTAGGAGAGCGCCAGATACATCATCGGCAGGATCTCAACTTTACCGTCAACCGCCATCGGACGATCTTTGATGGCGTGCATGCCAAGGATCGCGCTCTGCGGTGGGTTGATGATCGGAGTAGACATCAGGGAACCGAATACGCCGCCGTTGGTAATGGTGAAGTTACCGCCGGTCAGGTCGTCGACGGTCAGCTTGCCGTCACGGCCTTTCACTGCCAGCTCTTTAATGTTCTTCTCGATGTCAGCCATGCCCAGGGTGTCCACATCACGCAGAACCGGGGTCACCAGGCCGCGTGGGGTAGAAACGGCCATGCTCACGTCGAAGTAGTTGTGATAAACCACGTCATCGCCATCGATGGACGCGTTCACTTCCGGGTAGCGTTTCAGCGCTTCAACAACCGCTTTCACGTAGAAGGACATAAAGCCCAGACGGATACCGTGACGTTTTTCAAACGCGTCACCGTACTGCTTACGCAGGTCCATGATTGGCTTCATGTTCACTTCGTTGAAGGTGGTCAGCATTGCGGTGGAGTTTTTCGCTTCCAGCAGACGCTCGGCCACACGCTTACGCAGGCGGGTCATCGGCACGCGTTTTTCGCTACGGGCGCCCAGAGCAGGCTGTGCTGCTGGTGCGGCTGCCGGGGCTTTTGCTTCCGGCGCAGCTGGCGCTTTAGCCAGATGTTTTTCAACGTCTTCACGGGTCAGACGACCGCCAACGCCGGTGCCTTTAATGGCAGCCGCGTCGAGGTTGTGTTCAGCCAGCAGGCGACGGATCGCCGGGCTGAGCGCGTCGTTAGACTGCTCTTCCAGGGAGGCCTGCTGGCGCTGCGCTGGAGTAGAGGCTTTCTCTTCAGATTTCGCGCTGGACTCTTTACCTGCGCTGTTGCCTTCACGCAGGCGACCAAGGATCTGGCGAGAAGTGACGGTTGTCCCTTCATCTTCCAGTACGGCATCTAGAACACCATCCGCCGAAGCCGGTACTTCCAGTACCACTTTGTCAGTTTCGATTTCTACCAGCACTTCGTCGCGCTTAACGGCATCGCCCGGTTTTTTGTGCCAGGTGGCGACGGTCGCATCTGCTACAGACTCAGGCAGGTCGGGAACAAGAATATCTACGCTACTCATTATGTATCCTTTAATTAATCGACGTTCAGCGCGTCATTGACCAGATCTTGTTGCTGCTTCTGGTGAACGGACATATACCCTACCGCCGGAGAGGCGGAGGCCGGGCGACCTGCGTAACGCAGGGCAGACCCAAATGGAATCACTTCACGGAAATGATGCTGGCTGCAGTACCATGCGCCCTGGTTGAGCGGCTCTTCCTGGCACCAGACAAAATCATGTACGTGAGCATATTGTTTCAGCACTTCCTGCATCGCCTGATGCGGGAACGGATAAAGCTGTTCGATACGCACGATGGCGACATCTTTCTGGTCGTTCTTACGGCGCTGTTCCAGCAGGTCGTAGTAAACCTTACCAGAACACATCACCACGCGTTTAACCGCCTGTGGATCCAGCTCGTCAATTTCGCCAATCGCCGGCAGGAAGGTGCCGTTCGCCAGTTCATCCAGGGTGGAGACTGCCAGCGGGTGACGCAGCAGCGATTTCGGTGACATCACCACCAGCGGACGGCGCATCCCGCGCAGCGCCTGACGACGCAGCATGTGATAAACCTGTGCCGGGGTAGACGGGACGCAAACCTGCATGTTCTGCTCGGCGCAGAGTTGCAGATAACGCTCCAGACGCGCGGAGGAGTGCTCCGGGCCCTGCCCTTCGTAACCGTGTGGCAGCAGCATCACCAGGCCACACATACGGCCCCACTTCTGCTCGCCAGAGGAGATGAACTGGTCGATAACCACCTGCGCACCGTTGGCGAAGTCGCCGAACTGCGCTTCCCAGATGGTCAGGGTACGGGGTTCTGCCGTGGCGTAACCGTATTCAAACGCCAGGACCGCTTCTTCTGACAGCACGGAGTCCCAGACCTTGAACTGGCCCTGGCCGTTATGCACGTGCTGCAGCGGGGTGTAAGTAGAACCGTTGGTCTGGTTATGAATCACCGCATGACGGTGGAAGAAGGTGCCACGACCGGCATCTTCACCGGACAGACGTACCGGAATGCCTTCATCAACCAGCGTTGCGTACGCCAGGTTTTCTGCGCCGCCCCAGTCGAACAGCTTCTCGCCTGCCGCCATCGCCTGACGGTCAGAGTAGATTTTCTGTACGCGGGACTGCATCTCGATCGCTTCTGGTACGGTGCTGATGCGTTTTGCCAGCTCCTGCAGACGCTTCATCTCGACCTTGTTCGGGTAGCTCTCATCCCACTCGTGGTTGAGGTACGGCGACCAGGTAAAGGAGTGCATGTTCATCGGACGCAGTTCTTTCACCACGCATTCGCCGGCATCCAGCGCGTCGCGGTAAAGATTAACCATCTCGGTAGCATCTTCCAGGGCAACAATCTTCTCCGCTTCCAGTTTGTCAGCGTAGATTTTGCGCGGGGTCGGATGCTTTTTGATTTTCTGGTACATCAGCGGCTGGGTTGCACTTGGCTCGTCCGCTTCGTTATGGCCATGACGACGGTAGCAGAACAGGTCGATCAGCACGTCACGCTTGAAGGTGTTACGGAAGTCCAGCGCCAGGCGGGTAACGAAAGCAACGGCTTCCGGGTCATCCGCGTTAACGTGGAAGATTGGCGCCTGTACCATCTTACCGATGTCGGTGCAGTATGGCGTAGAACGCGCGTCCAGCGGGTTAGAGGTGGTGAAGCCCACCTGGTTGTTGATCACGATGCGAACGGTACCGCCCACTTCGTAACCACGCGCTTTGGACATGTTCAGTGTTTCCTGAACCACGCCCTGACCGGTGATCGCCGCATCGCCATGAATGGTGATTGGCAGAACTTTGTTGCTGCTTGGCTCGTCCAGACGATCCAGACGCGCACGTACGGAGCCGATAACCACCGGGCTGACGATCTCAAGGTGCGACGGGTTAAACGCCAGCGCCATGTGCACCAGGCCGCCCTGGGTTTCGATATCCGATGAGAAGCCCATGTGGTACTTCACGTCACCGGTACCGAGGTGTTCTTTATGTTTGCCCGCGAATTCGTCGAACAGATCCTGCGGCTTTTTGCCCAGCACGTTGATCAGCACGTTCAGACGACCACGGTGCGCCATGCCCAGTACCACTTCACGGGTACCGCTGTTGCCCGCGTGGCGGATCAGCTCTTTCAGCATCGGCACCAGCGCATCACCGCCTTCCAGCGAGAAGCGTTTTGCACCCGGGAATTTAGCCCCGAGGTAGCGCTCCAGGCCTTCTGCTGCGGTCAGTTCGCTCAGGAAGCGTTTTTTCTCTTCGGCATTGAAGGTGGATTTACCGGCAACGGATTCAATACGCTGCTGGATCCAGCGTTTCTCTTCGGTTGAGGTGATGTGCATGTACTCTGCGCCGATGGAGCCGCAGTAAGTTTGCTTCAGCGCTTCCAGCAGATCGCCCAGCTTCATCGTGTCTTTGCCAATAGCGAAAGAGCCGACGTTGAAGGTTTCCTGGAAATCTGCTTCGGTAAGGTCGTGATAAGCCGGGTCGAGATCGGCCACACGCTCTTGCTGCCACAGTCCCAGCGGATCCAGATTCGCATGCTGGTGGCCACGGAAACGATAGGCGTTAATCAGCTGCAGGACTTTAACCTGCTTTGCATTGGTGTCAGGGTCGGAGATAGCGGAAGAGTAACGTGAGGCATCCTTCGCCAGACGACGGAAATAATCACGTGTTTTGGAATGAAATTGATCCGGTTTGACACCCGTTCCAGGTAACTCCTGGAACATGGAACGCCAGTTAGCGTCCACTGAGTCAGGGTCGGTTAAGAAGTCTTCATAGAGCTGTTCAATCCAGCTTTGGTTTGCACCAGAGAGGAATGAAGAGTCCAGCCAGGCTTTCATTGCGCCGTTCTGCATCGTGATCCCTTAAGCATTTTTATGCTTATTTCGCCGTAGAAACTACCACGCACACCACGTGTACGTGCCGGGGTTCACCTGCGAGCTCTTCTCTATATAGCGGCTCGCGAAGGAACCTTTAGAAACTGTCTAAACTTCAGGGCAGTTTTTAAAGGTTTCTGCATTCCATCCCCTCTCCCCTTTGGGGAGAGGGTTAGGGTGAGGGGAACAGCGCCCCCTCGTGTTACTTACGCACTGCGCTGCAACAACATCGACTTAATGTGGCCGATAGCGCGCGTCGGGTTCAGCCCCTTAGGACATACACTGACGCAGTTCATGATGCTGTGGCAGCGGAATACGCTGAAAGCATCACTCAGCCCTTCCAGGCGGTTGTCGGTTTCGGTATCGCGGCTGTCAATCAGGAAGCGATACGCTGCCAGCAGGCCAGCCGGGCCGATAAACTTGTCCGGGTTCCACCAGAACGACGGGCAAGAGGTCGAACAACATGCACAAAGAATACACTCATACAGGCCATCGAGTTTTTCACGTTGCTCTGGCGACTGTAAATGCTCGCGAGCGGGTGGATTTTGCCCATTATTCAACAAGTAAGGCTTAATCTTCTCATATTGTGCATAGAATTGCCCCATGTCCACCACCAAATCGCGCACGACCGGCAGGCCTGGCAGAGGACGGATAACAATCTTCTGTCCCGGACGGTTAAGCGCCGAAATCGGGGTGATACAGGCCAGACCGTTTTTGCCATTCATGTTCAGACCGTCGGAGCCACATACCCCTTCACGGCAGGAACGACGGAATGACAGTGTCGGATCCTTTTCTTTCAGCTGCATTAAAGCATCCAGCAGCATCATGTCACGGCCTTCTTCCGCTTCCAGGGTGTAATCCTGCATATGCGGAGCGTCATCTACATCCGGGTTATAACGATAAACTGAGAATTCGAGTTTCATTGTCCTGTCTCCGCATTAATAAGTACGAATCTTCGGCGGGAACGCCGGACGCAGTTTCGGTTCCATATTGACGCTACGACGTGTCATGGATTCCGACTCTGGCAGATACAGGGAATGGCACAGCCAGTTTTCGTCGTCACGATCCGGGAAGTCGAAGCGGCTATGGGCGCCACGGCTTTCGGTACGGAAGTTTGCAGAGACCGCCGTCGCGTACGCGGTTTCCATCAGGTTATCCAGCTCCAGACACTCGACGCGCTGGGTGTTGAACTCGCTGGAAGTATCGTCCAGACGGGCATTTTTCAGACGCTCGCGGATCGCTTTCAGCTGCTCAAGACCTTTCGCCATCGCGTCGCCTTCACGGAACACCGAGAAGTTGTGCTGCATGCACTCCTGCAGCGCCTTACGGATTTCCACCGGATCTTCGCCGTTGCGGTTACCGTTCCAGCGGTTGAGACGTTCAAGAGAGGCGTCGATATTGGCTTCGGTGGCATCACGCAGTGGACCTTGCTCAGCAATGGACTCCTGCAGATGCAGACCCACCGCACGACCAAACACCACCAGGTCGAGCAGAGAGTTGCCGCCCAGACGGTTGGCGCCGTGTACGGATACGCAGGCGATTTCGCCTACTGCGAACAGGCCCGGGATCACCACGTCTTCGCCCTGCTCGTTCACGGTCAGCGCCTGGCCGGTCACTTTGGTCGGAATACCGCCCATCATGTAGTGACAGGTTGGGATAACCGGGATCGGCTCTTTAACCGGGTCGACGTGCGCGAAGGTGCGGGACAGCTCCAGGATACCCGGCAGACGGGATTCCAGAACCTCTTTACCCAGATGGTCAAGCTTCAGCTTGGCGTGTGGGCCCCACGGGCCGTCACAGCCGCGACCTTCACGGATTTCGATCATGATGGAACGCGCCACCACGTCACGACCCGCCAGGTCTTTCGCATTCGGGGCATAACGCTCCATGAAGCGCTCGCCGTGTTTGTTCAGCAGGTAGCCACCTTCACCACGGCAGCCTTCTGTGACCAGCACGCCCGCACCGGCGATACCGGTTGGGTGGAACTGCCACATCTCCATATCCTGCACCGGCACGCCAGCGCGGATCGCCATACCGACGCCGTCACCGGTGTTGATATGGGCGTTCGTCGTGGACTGGTAAATACGGCCTGCGCCGCCGGTCGCCAGCACGGTTGCGCGGGCTTTGAAATAGACCACTTCACCGGTTTCGATGCACAGAGCGGTACAACCCACTACTGCGCCATCTTCGTTTTTCACCAGATCCAGCGCATACCACTCGGAGAAGATGGTGGTTTTGTTCTTCAGGTTCTGCTGGTACAGCGTGTGCAGCAGGGCGTGACCGGTACGGTCTGCCGCTGCGGCGGTACGTGCCGCCTGCTCGCCGCCGAAGTCTTTCGACTGGCCGCCAAACGGACGTTGATAAATGGTACCGTTCTCCAGGCGGGAGAATGGCAGCCCCATATGGTCCAGCTCCAGAATCGCTTCCGGGCCGGTCTTGCACATATATTCAATGGCGTCCTGGTCACCGATGTAATCGGAGCCTTTCACCGTGTCGTACATATGCCATTCCCAGTTATCATCATGGGTATTACCGAGCGCGACGGTGATGCCACCCTGCGCGGATACGGTATGGGAACGGGTCGGGAAGACTTTAGAGAGCAGCGCACAGGTCTGGCCGCTCTGGGAAATTTGCAGCGCCGCGCGCATACCTGCGCCGCCGGCTCCAATCACTACAGCGTCAAATTCTCTGACAGGAAGTTTCATCACACACCCCACACCACAACAAATCCATAAATGACGTAAACCACCAGGGCAACGACGATTGCCAGCTGCAACGCGAGACGAATTGCCATCGGTTTAACGTAGTCGGTCAGTACCTGCCACATGCCAATCCATGCGTGGATCAGAATGGAGAACAGCGCCAGCAGGGTAAACACTTTGGTGAAAGCAGAACCGAAGAAACCGGTCCAGATTTCCCACGTCAGGTCGCCGCTGGTGGCAAAGAAACCGATCATGTAGATGATGTAGAGGGTGAGAACGATAGCGGTAGCACGGACCAGAATGAAGTCATGTACGCCGTTGCGTCCTAATGCGGAGGCGTTGCTTACCATACGAGAACTCCTGCGAGAAGTGAAAGCACGACAGTGATAACAAAGGAGATGTTAGCGGTACGCTTGCCGGTTTCGAAGGTCTCTTCCAGATAGCCGAAGTCCATCAGCATATGACGAACGCCGCCGACAACGTGATAAGCCAGCGCGGTCAGGATGCCCCACATGATAAATTTCACGAAGAAACCGTTCATGATGTCAGAGGCCTGCTGGAATCCTTCCGGAGACGAGAGACTGGTACCCAGCAACCATAACAGGATACCCACCGCGACAAACGTGATCACACCGGATACACGATGAAGGATGGACGCTATTGCCGTTACGGGGAATCGGATCGTTTTTAGATCCAGATTGACAGGTCTTTGTTTTTTCACATTTCTTATCATGAATAACGCCCACATGCTGTTCTTATAGTTTCCTTCCTCCGGACTGCGATGCGGGTCAGACAGCGTGCCTTTTATATAACTGTGCGTCATGCAAAACATTGCTTCCAGATGCTCAAATGACACGTTACAACGCTGGTTGGCTCGGGATTGCAGGGTTTTCCGGAGACCTGGCGGCAGTATAGGCCGTTCACAAAATCATTACAATTAACCTACATACAGTTTGTCGGGTTTTATACGGAACAGTGATCAGGGTCACGATAACAACATCTTTTTAATTTTTAATCATCTGATTTGACAAATGTTAAACATTATTGTTACAAACATCACCAGAAAAGGCATATAATGCGCAAAAGTTATGAGGTCTCTCTTTCACCTGAGAATAAGTTATGTAACAGTGTGATGGTATTGACCGAAGTTATCAGGACAGTTATTAGTGATATACAGGTTTGAATAATTCGGACTGCACAAACACTGATTTGCTGTTATTTCTCTGATTTCTCATTTGTTTACCTGCTAGCGCCATTGCTCTGTACCCTGGTTTCTCCTCGTGAGCTGAGCGGCGAGCCAAATAACAAACTGGTAACAATGATAAATTAGCTGAATGCAAATCCGGTTATGGGCAGTCTTAAGCAATAAGGCGCTAAGGAGACCGTAAATGGCTGATACTAAGGCAAAACTCACCCTAAATGGTGACGCTGCTATCGAACTGGATGTGCTAAAAGGCACGCTCGGTCAGGATGTTATTGATATCCGTAGTCTTGGTTCTAAAGGTATGTTTACCTTTGACCCTGGTTTTACCTCCACCGCATCTTGCGAGTCCAAAATCACCTACATCGACGGTGACGAAGGTATCCTGCTGCACCGCGGTTTCCCCATCGACCAGTTAGCGACCCACTCCAATTACCTGGAAGTGTGCTACATCCTGCTGAACGGCGAAAAGCCGACGCAGGAACAGTACGATGAGTTCAAAACCACCGTTACCCGTCACACCATGATCCACGAGCAGATTACCCGTCTGTTCCATGCATTCCGCCGCGATTCACATCCAATGGCGGTTATGTGCGGGATCACCGGCGCGCTGGCTGCGTTCTACCATGACTCGCTGGACGTGAATAACCAGCGTCACCGTGATATCGCCGCGTTCCGTCTGCTGTCCAAAATGCCAACCATGGCAGCGATGTGCTACAAATACTCCATCGGACAGCCGTTTGTTTATCCACGCAACGACCTCTCCTACTCAGGTAACTTCCTGCGTATGATGTTCGCCACGCCGTGCGAAGAGTATGAAGTGAACCCGGTGCTGGAACGCGCAATGGATCGTATCCTGATCCTGCACGCTGACCACGAGCAGAACGCATCTACCTCTACCGTGCGTACCGCTGGCTCCTCCGGCGCGAACCCGTTCGCCTGTATCGCAGCAGGTATTGCCTCCCTGTGGGGACCGGCACACGGCGGCGCGAACGAAGCGGCACTGAAGATGCTGGAAGAGATCAGCTCCGTTGAGCACATTCCTGAATTCGTACGTCGTGCGAAGGACAAGAATGACTCCTTCCGTCTGATGGGCTTCGGTCATCGTGTTTACAAAAACTACGATCCGCGCGCAACCGTAATGCGTGAAACCTGCCATGAAGTTCTGAAAGAGCTGGGCACCAAAGATGACCTGCTGCAGGTGGCGATGGAGCTGGAACACATCGCGCTGAACGACCCGTACTTCATCGAGAAGAAACTCTATCCGAACGTCGATTTCTACTCCGGTATCATCCTGAAAGCGATGGGCATTCCGTCTTCCATGTTTACCGTTATCTTCGCGATGGCGCGTACCGTGGGCTGGATTGCACACTGGAACGAAATGCACACCGAAGGCATGAAAATTGCGCGTCCTCGCCAGCTGTATACCGGCTACGAGCAGCGTAATTTCGAGTCTGACGTGACCAAACGCTAACAGCGATGCCCGGCGGCGCTACGCTTGCCGGGCCTACGTAGGCCGGGTAAGCGTCAGCGCCACCCGGCGT
Source organism: Leclercia sp. LTM14 (assembly GCF_023736175.1). Lineage (NCBI taxonomy): Bacteria > Pseudomonadati > Pseudomonadota > Gammaproteobacteria > Enterobacterales > Enterobacteriaceae > Leclercia > Leclercia sp. LTM14. The sequence goes on along the minus strand of NZ_JAIKTT010000006.1, from coordinate 140,198 downwards.
TTTTTTATGTCTGACAATGTGGACACCAGTAAAACGGTCGCGAAGAGAGCGTCGTTTTCTCAATCACCCCACCGCAGCGCTCACATTTTTTCCCCGCGCGATGAAACACCTTAAACCGGAACAACGCCCCGTGATGCTTATTCTCATTCACCACTCCGCGCGTGTTATACGACAGACGCGGGATATCCAGCAGCGCGTGGGATAACGCATCCAGCTGCGCGTCGCTGAGCTGCGAGGCTTTGTGGCTCGCCGCCAGCCCCACCTCCCACAGAATTTCTACCCGCAGATAGTTGCCCAGACCGGCAAGAAACGACTGGTCCAGCAGCAGCCCGGAAAACTGGCGATTGCGAAATTTTGCCGACAATAGCCGCGTTTTCACATCCTCTGCCGTCAGGCGTAAATCCAGCACATCCGGCCCCACCCGCTGCAGGAAGGGATGGGTGGTAAGCTGCTCCGGCAGCAGCATCTCAATATCCGAGGCGCTATAGAGCAGAATGGTTTTGTCCGCCGTCTCCAGTTTGACGCGCAGCACACGGGTCGTCTCCGGCAGTTTACCGGTATCCACCACCCGCCAGACGCCATACAGCTGGTTATGGCTGTAGAGCGTAAGCTGGTTGGAGAAGTGGGTGAGCAGCGCTTTGCCGCGCGTCTCCAGATGCGTGACCGTCTCGCCGATAAGCCGGGATTCAAAGGTTTTTAACTGAGGAAAAGCAAACCACACGTCGGTGAGCGGTTTACCTTTTATCGCCGCCTCCAGGCTATCCGCCGCGCGGCGGATCTCTGGTCCTTCTGGCATGATGTCTCCTTTCTAGTGCGTCGCTCCGCCCACCACTTTGATGTCGTGCTCCTGACGCAGCGCCACCGCAATGGCGATCTCCAGGGCCTGCTTCACGGTGTGCGTCGCCATGCTCGGGGCGCCGGGGTGCGCTGCCGCCTGCTCGGGGAGGTAAGGAATATGGATAAACCCGCCCTTCACGTCCGGGCTGTTGGCCAGCTTGTGCAGCACGCCGTACATCACGTGGTTGCAGACGAATGTGCCAGCCGTCTGGGAAACAGAAGCAGGAATGCCTGACTCCCGCAGGGCCGCCACCATCGCTTTAATCGGCAGGGTGCTGAACCAGGCCGCCGGGCCGCCGTCAACAATGGCGACATCCACCGGCTGTTGCCCCCGGTTATCGGGAATGCGAGCGTCATCGACATTGATCGCCACCCGCTCAACGGTGACATCCACCCGGCCCCCGGCCTGGCCTATCGCCAGTACGACGGAGGGCTGCAGCGCGTCAATGGCCGCGTTCAGCACCGATAACGACTCGCCAAACACGCAGGGCAACTGCCGCGCTACCACGCGACAGTCGTCAATAATCGCGCCATCAAGCTGTTTCACCACTTCCCACGACGGGTTAACGCTCTCGCCGCCAAAGGGCTCAAATCCGGTGATTAAAACTGTTCGCATCATTTCTCCTTACAGGAACATCAGGAAGTAGAGCAGGAATACGTTGGCGATCAGCAGCAGCACCCCGGTAGGCACCTGCGCTTTGATGACCGCATTTTTATCGGGCAGCTCCAGCAGCGCGGCGGGCACGATGTTGAAGTTAGCCGCCATCGGCGTCATCAGCGTGCCACAGTAGCCGGAGAACATGCCAATCGCCGCCATCACCGCCGGGTTGCCGCCGTGTTGCAGGACCAGGATCGGGATGCCGATCCCCGCAGTGACAATCGGGAAGGCAGCGAAGGCGTTGCCCATCACCATCGTCAGCAGCGCCATGCCCACGGCATAAACCGCCACCGCGATAAACCGGCTGTCCACCGCCAGATACGTCTGGGTTAGGTAAGAAATCCCCTCCCCGACGCCAGCGGCGGTAAACAGCAGGCCAAGGGTGGCAAGGATTTGCGGCAGAATAAAGGCCCAGCCGATGGAGTCGAGCAGTCGGCGCGCCTCCTGCAGAGGCTGATGCACTTTCTCATGGGTCATTTTGACCGCCATCGCCAGGCCAATGAGCGAGCCGATGGTCATCGAGAACAGCGTGACCAGCGTCGAGTGGTTGCCCGGCCCGAACAGCGTCTCCTGCAGGCCCGGAATGTGGTTAAACATCAGCACGCCCACCACCGTCACCACCGGAATGGCCAGCGCCGGTAAGAAGAGGCGATTGCCCAGACGCTTCGCGCTGCCCTCGCGCTCTTCTGCCGTGCGCTGGTGATAGCTGCCGAGGCGCACGCCGCCAAAACCGGCGATCAGCGCCAGGACGACCACCGCCAGACCCACCGCGATATGCACGGTGCGCTTGTCGCCCACCAGATCGTAGGTCCAGTTGCCGAGCAGGAACAGCAGGCCGTAAATGCCCCAGAACAGACCGGTGGTGATGCGTCGTGGGTTGGCTTTATCGCGAAACGACATCAGCGCCACGATCAGCAGGATCAGGCCTGCCAGCCAGTAGAGATAGCTTTGCTGGAAATTCATTTCACCTCTCCCTGCACTTTCGCCAGTTCGCGCTCCAGATGCTTATCCAGGCGGTACAGTCGGGTGGCGTGGATCGCAAAGGCGCAAAGCGCGGTCGGGATCCCCCATAGGGCAATATGCAGCGGCTCGGTCTGGATGCCGCCGGATTCAAGCATGAAATTATGCATAAAGATGATGGCGCCAAAGGCAACGAAGATGTCTTCGCCAAAGAACAGCCCGACGTTGTCGGTGGCGGCCGACATGGCCCGCAGGCGATAACGCACCGCCCCCGGCAGTTCGCCATACTTTTTCTCTGCGGCCCCTTCTGCCATCGGTGCCAGCAGCGGACGCACCATCTGCGGATGCCCGCCGAGGCTGGTCAGCCCCATCGCCGCCGAAGCTTCACGAACGAACAGATAGACGATCAGCAGACGACCGGCGGTGGCGCTGTGGATCTTCGCGATCCACGCCTGGGCCCGCTCTTTCAGGCCGTGGCGCTCCAGCAGACCGATAACCGCCAGCGGGATCAGGAGGATATAGGGCAGGTTGCGGGTGTTCAGGAACCCTTCACCCAGTTTTTCCAGAATAGTGGCGACCGGCATATGCGCCGCCAGGCCGGTGACGATCCCGGCGACAATGACCACCAGCACCGGGTTAAAGCGTAAAAGAAACCCGACCACAATCACCGCGATACCGATGAGTGGCCAGAGGGATAGCGTCTCTGCCATGTTCTCTTTCCTGTTGTTGTGTTTGCAAATGTGCGTTATGCACTGATTTTTATATTATTTGCTTCAAATTCCTGACGCAGGCGACGGGCAAAGGCCAGGGCGTGTTCACCGTCACCGTGGATGCAGACCGTCTGTGCGTGTACGGTTGCCCATTCACCGGTAATACTTTTCACCCGGCCGCGCTGTATCATCTCCAGGGTTTGCGCCAGGGACTGCTCTTCATCGGCAATCAGCGCTCCGGCCTGGGTCCGCGGCACCAGGCTACCATCCGGCTGATACCCGCGATCGGCAAACACCTCTTCCCGGGTGATCAGGCCATAGCGCGTTCCGGCGCGGATCAGCTCGCTCCCGGCCAGCCCAACCAGGATCAGATCCGGGTCGACGGTCGCCACAGCGCGGGCGATCGCATCAGCAAGATTGCGATCCTTCGCCGCCTGGTTATAGAGCATGCCGTGGGGTTTCACGTGACGCAGCTGCCCGCCTTCGGCGCGAACGATCGCCGCCAGGGCCCCAATCTGATACAGCATTTGCGCATAAACCGTCTCCGGCGGCAGGGTCATGGCCGTGCGGCCGAAGTTCTCCCGATCCGGGAAGCTGGGGTGCGCCCCGATGGCCACCCCGTTTTTCAGCGCCTCGCGCACGCAGGCCAGCATGGTTTCGGCATCACCGGCATGAAACCCGCAGGCGATGTTGGCTGACGACACCAGCTGTAGCAGCGCGGCATCGCTGCCGCACCCTTCACCCAAATCTGCATTTAAATCAACCGCGATCATGCAACCTCCACGCCAGCTGTTCGATGTATTGCTTCTGGATGCGTCGTGCTTCCAGAGCCTCTTCCAGGGTACAGGGGACAAAGTGGATCGGCTGTCCGAGCGGCGCCTGGGCCAGGTGGTACATATCGGCTTCAATGATGCAGGCGATCCGCGGATAGCCCCCGGTGGTCTGGGCATCGTTCATCAGAATAATCGGCTGCCCGTTATGCGGCACCTGAATAACGCCCGGCAGCAGGCCGTGGGAGAGCAGTTCGCGCTCGGTGGTGCGCTGCAGTTTTTGTCCCTGCAGGCGATAGCCCATGCGGTTACTTTGCGGGCTGAGCTGCCAGGGCAGACGCCAGAGCGCATCCTGCGAAGCCTGATCAAACTCATGGTATTCCGGCCCCGGCAGGGCGCGCACGCGGTTATCCCACAGCAGCTGTTTCACGCCCTGCGCTTCGCGGAATTCGCGCCCGCCAGGCCGCACGGCCAGGCGATCGCCATCTTTCAGCAGACGCCCTTCGTGTCCGCCCAGGCCCACTTTCAGATCGGTACTCAGGGAGTCCATGACCGACGGCACCTCGATGCCGCCCGCGATCGCCAGATAGCTACGCATGCCGCGACGGGGGCGATTAAGGGTGAGCTGCTGCCCGGCTTTTACCGGCAGACGCCAGCCGGTCCAGACCGCCGCGCCGTCAAGCCGGGCGTCACAGCCTGCCCCGGTCAGGGCAAACCAGCCGTCTTGTTCAAACTCGAAGGTACATTGTCCAAGGGTGATCTCCAGCGCGGCATCGTCCGGATCGTTGCCCACCAGCAGATTGCCAATCTGCAATGCCGGTTTATCCAGCGCACCGCAGTAGCTGATCCCCGACTGGCGAAAACCGATGCGTCCGCCGTCCTGCACCGAGGTATAGAGCCCGGCACGAACTATTTTTAGCATACCCCCTCCTTCTGCGGGATAAACCGCACGGTATCGCCAGGGCGCAGCAGCACCGGCTCGTCACGACTGGGATCGAACAGTGGCAGAGAGGTGTGTCCTATCAGCTGCCAGCCGCCGGGTGTGGCTAAGGGGTAAATCCCGGTTTGCGCCCCGCCAATCCCCACTGAACCCGCCGGCACCTGCAACCGGGGTTCGGCGCGACGTGGGGTAGCCAGCTGCTCGGGCAGCCCGCCCAGGTAAGGGAAGCCCGGCTGAAAACCCAGGAACCAGACCACATAATCAACGGATGAATGGAGCTCCACGACCTGTTTCTCCGAAAGCCCGGCATGCCGGGCCACTTCGCCAAGGTCAGGGCCCGCGGCGGTGCCGTACACAACGGGGATTTCGATGGCGCGGGAATCCGGCTCCAGCGCCTCGCTCTCTTCCCACCAGCGCTGCAGACGCTCAATCGCATCCAGCGCCACCGAGTGGGGATTGCGCAGCACCACGGTAATGTTATTCATCCCCGGAATGGCTTCCACCACTTCAGGGAGTTCACCCAGCCGCTGGGTCAAGCGCCAGATCCGTTTTTGCGTCGCCAGGGTCACTGGCGGTTCCAGCTCCAGTACCACGGCGGTTTCGCCTAGCAGATAACAACGTGCTCGCTGCACTTATATACCTCTCATCAGGCTGGATTAGGGATATCCACAAAGGTGACATCCAGGTCGGTATTTTCTGTCAGCCATTCGCTGAGGGCGCGAATACCGCCGCGTTCCGTGGCGTGGTGGCCTGCTGCATAAAAATGGAGCCCCTGCTCGCGGGCGGAGTGAATGGTTTGCTCGGACACTTCGCCGGTGATGAAGGCATCGACGCCAAAACGCGCCGCGCTGTCAATAAAGCCCTGCCCGCCGCCGGTACACCAGGCGACGCGCTGTACGGTATCGGGCCCGGTGTTGCCGCTCCACAGCGGACGACGCCCCAGCCGGGCTTCGATCCACGACGCCAGCTCCAGACCCGGTACCGGCATGGAGAGTTCACCCCAGGGCACCAGCGGCTCGATTTCACCCATGATGGTAATGCCAAGCAGCGCCGCCAGCTGGGCGTTATTCCCCAGTTCCGGGTGCGCGTCCAGCGGCAGATGCCAGCCGTAGAGATTGATGTCGTTTTCCAGCAGGGTCTTCAGGCGATTGCGTTTCATGCCGCGGATAACCGGCGATTCACCTTTCCAGAAATAGCCGTGGTGAACAATCACCGCATCGGCATTCTGACGCACCGCTTCATCGATCAGCGCCTGGCTTGCCGTTACGCCGGTGACAATTTTCTGCACCTGCTCACGCCCTTCCACCTGCAGGCCGTTCGGCGCGTAGTCGCTGAAGCTGGTGCTGTTGAGTTTGTCGTTAATCAGGCGTTCCAGTTCACTGTTTTTCATTATTACTCCCTTATGCTTTACGGGCGGCTTCATACGCGGCCAGCGTGGCAACGCGCGCCTGTTTATGGTCGACAACCGGGCGCGGATAATCGAGGGTGACGCCCTGCTTGTCCGCCCAGGTCCAGGGATCGTGGATGGCCTTGTCCGGTACGGTGGCCAGTTCCGGCAGCCAGCGACGGATAAACACGCCGTCGGCATCAAACTTCTGCCCCTGGGTTGTCGGGTTAAAAATACGAAAATAGGGGGCCGCATCGGTTCCGGTCGATGCCGCCCACTGCCAGCCGCCGTTGTTGGCGGCCAGGTCGCCATCGATCAGCTGCGAAATAAAGTACCGTTCCCCGGCGCGCCAGTCGATAAGCAGATCTTTGACCAGAAAGCTGGCGGTGATCATGCGCAGGCGATTGTGCATCCAGCCGGTTTCATTCAGCTGGCGCATGGCGGCATCAACGATGGGATAGCCGGTCTGTCCATATTGCCACGCCTTCAGCTGGGCGTCCTCAGACTGCCATTTGACGTTATCCGTCCAGCGGATGAATGGCCGATATTTACATAAATCAGGGTGATACGTCATCAGGTGACGGTAAAACTCTCGCCAGATGAGCTCGTTAAGCCATACGGAACCCGGCCCGCCCTCCAGCGCCTGGGATTGTTCTGCCAGCAATCGGTGCAGGCACTGACGGGGAGAAAGTACCCCCAGCGCCAGACAGGCTGAGAGTCGGCTGGTACCTTCGATGGCCGGGAAATCACGCTGCGCCTCATACTCCCCTGCCCCTTGCTGGCAGAACTGACGCAGGCGGGCAATCGCCTCTTTCTCGCTCGCCGGGAAGAGGTCAGTATCGAAGGGCTGTTTTGGATAGTCGAAATCCAGCTCTGCCGGAGTAACCTTTTCACCTTCACGGGCGGCAGGCGCCGCCGCACACTCGGGCAGCCCCTCTTTCAGCCGCCGCAGCCAGGCATTTTTAAACGGCGTAAAGACCTTGTACATCTCGTGATTGCCGGTCATCACGCTGCCCGGCGGCAGGATCACGCTGTCATCAAATCCCTGACAGGTGACGTCCTGCAATGCGCGCTCCAGCTGGAGGTCGCGCTGCTGCTCGTTGAGTTCGTACTGGTAGTTATAAAAAAGATGGGTGACATCATGCTTGTCGCAAAGCTGGGCCACTTTTTCACCCTGGGCAGCGAAATCAGGAACCTCCTCATACAGCAGCGGAATGCCTTTGTCGGCCAGTTGCCGTTGCAAACCCTTGAGATGGGCATGAAGAAACGCGGCCTGACGTGGGGCCATGGCGTGCTGCTGCCACTGTTGTGGCGTGGCGATAAATAGCGCCAGCACGCGGGCTTTTTTGTCGCGACAGGCGGCGGCAAGCGCCAGGTTATCGTGGATGCGCAGATCGGCGCGAAACCAGACCAGATGGGTGGCCATAACACTCCAGTATTATCGTCTGTAACATCTACAAGTCACCGAGGATACTTCCCTTTAACAAGTGTAGCCATACTGAAATAAAAAAGGCCGCCCTGATGGCGGCCTTAACGAGACTATGGACCGGCTGTGGCAGCCCTTTCAGAATTCATTTAGATAACGCAAATTTGGCCTGAGGGCGGTTAAGGTTAAGATTAACTTCTCTGGTAGTGCTTGTTTGAATCATCCCTACGGACCGCGAATCCCGAGGGATAAAAAAACCGCCACATTGCTGTGGCGGTTTTTTTATTACTGCAATTGCTGTGTGTAGTCTTTCTTAGTAAAAGTCACAAACGGCTTTTTCAGCCTGATCCATCCACACCGGCTTATCGCTGGTTTTAGCCCAGACGCGATGCAGATAGCTGTAAAAACGGGCACGATCTTTCCAGAAAAGCATAACTGGTAACGCCAGAACACCCGCTAACACAGCGAAAGTGCGGCGAATAAAAACGATATGTGCCGGATACGCTTTGTAAAATTCCATCATTTTCTCCCCTTTCTCTGGCCGGAAACCTTCTCCGGAAAAGTAAAACTGATTAACTGATGAAAATAGTAACGCTTTGGCTGTAATTTTACTACTCATCCGACCACTCTTTTTCATCCATTTAGTGAATATTTACAATTCACGCCGTAATTGAGTTACATAAAAGTTAAATTAATACTAACCATTAGTTAAATTATGGTCTTAGCCATTTTTATACTTTTTTTACACCTCCCCGCCTGATTTTTGCGAAATCTTTGCGCCAGAAAATTTACCGTTTGCACCACAACTAATGTCACCCGGAGGTGAATTGTGAGTGGAGGTATCATTGCGGGCATCGTGCTGGTGTTTCTGTTACTGGGGTATCTGATCTATGCCCTGCTTAATGCGGAGGCATTCTGATGGCCTCTCAGGGATTTCTGCTTATTGCCAGCTTCCTGCTGGTGCTGTTGGCGCTCGCCCGACCGCTGGGGATGTGGCTGGCACGGATGATTAACGGCCTGCCACTGCCCGGCGTGCAGGCCATTGACGCAGGTTTATTGCGCCTGCTCGGAATACGTGCCGATGAAATGGGCTGGCGGCACTATCTGCTCGCTATCCTGCTGTTGAACGGGGTAGGTCTGGTGGTGCTTTTCGCCATGCTGATGCTTCAGGGCTGGCTGCCGCTCAATCCGCAGCAGCTTCCGGGGCTCTCCTGGCATCTGGCGCTCAATACCGCCGTCAGCTTTGTCAGCAATACTAACTGGCAGTCTTATGCCGGTGAAACCACCCTGAGCTATTTCAGCCAGATGGTGGGACTGACGGTACAAAACTTCCTCTCAGCGGCGAGCGGCATTGCGGTGATCTTCGCCCTGATCCGCGCCTTTGCTCGTCAGAATGTCACTACGCTTGGCAACGCCTGGGTCGATTTGACCCGCATCACCCTGTGGGTGCTGCTGCCGCTGTCGCTGGTCATCGCGCTGCTGTTTATCCAGCAAGGCGTATTACAGAACCTGCTGGCGTATCAGCCGTTTACCTCGCTGGAAGGGGCTAAACAGCTGCTGCCGATGGGGCCGGTGGCCTCCCAGGAAGCGATCAAAATGCTGGGTACCAACGGGGGTGGCTTCTTTAACGCCAACTCCGCCCATCCGTTTGAGAACCCGACCGCCCTGACCAACGCCGTGCAGATGCTGGCGATCTTCCTGATCCCCACCGCGCTCTGTTTTGCTTTTGGCGAGGCGGTGAGCGATCGCCGCCAGGGACACGCGATCCTCTGGACCATGTCCGCCATCTTTGTGGTCTGCGCGGCACTGGTGATGTGGGCGGAATGGCAGGGCAACAGTCACTTCATGCTGCTGGGGGCCGACAGCAACAGCAATATGGAAGGGAAAGAGAGCCGCTTTGGCATTCTCGCCAGCAGCCTGTATGCGGTGATCACCACCGCTGCCTCCTGCGGCGCGGTCAACGCTATGCATGACTCCTTCACCGCCCTGGGCGGGATGATCCCGCTGTGGCTGATGCAGATTGGCGAAGTGGTGTTTGGCGGCGTCGGATCGGGCCTGTACGGCATGCTGCTGTTCGTGCTGCTGGCGGTGTTTATCGCCGGGCTGATGATTGGCCGCACCCCGGAATATCTGGGCAAGAAAATCGACGTGCGCGAGATGAAGCTGACCGCCCTGGCGATCCTCGTCACCCCGGCGCTGGTGCTGCTCGGTACCGCGCTGGCGCTGATGACCGACGCCGGACGCAGCGGCATCTTCAACCCCGGGATCCACGGCTTCAGCGAGGTGCTGTACGCGGTTTCGTCCGCGGCCAACAACAACGGCAGCGCCTTTGCGGGCCTGAGCGCCAACTCGCCGTTCTGGAACTGCCTGCTGGCGTTCTGCATGTTGATCGGCCGCTTTGGGGTGATTGTGCCGGTAATGGCCATCGCCGGATCGCTGGTCAACAAGACCCGCCAGCCCGCCTCGGGCGGCACGTTGCCCACACACGGCGCGCTGTTTGTCGGCCTGCTGATCGGCACCGTCCTGCTGGTAGGCGCCCTTACCTTTATTCCCGCCCTCGCATTAGGCCCGGTTGCGGAACATCTCTCTTTACGCTGATTTAACGGAGTAATCGTCATGAGTCGTAAGCAACTGGCCCTGCTCGAACCTTCTCTGGTTCGCCAGGCGCTGATGGATGCGATAAAAAAATTAGATCCGCGCGTGCAGTGGCGCAACCCGGTGATGTTTATCGTCTGGCTGGGAAGCCTGCTGACCACCCTGCTTGCCGTTGCCATGGCGGGCGGGTTACTGGCCGGGAACGCCACCTTTACCGCGGCGATCGGCCTGTGGCTGTGGTTCACCGTGCTGTTTGCCAACGTGGCTGAAGCGCTGGCGGAAGGACGCAGCAAGGCCCAGGCCAACAGCCTGAAAGGCGTCCAGAAGACGGCGTTCGCCCGCAAGCTACGCGAAGCGAAATACGGTGCCGCCACCGACAGGGTGCCGGCGGATGCGCTGCGCAAAGGCGATATCGTGCTGGTCGAAGCCGGAGACATCATTCCCTGCGACGGGGAGGTCATCGAAGGAGGCGCCTCGGTGGATGAGAGCGCCATTACCGGGGAGTCTGCGCCGGTTATCCGTGAGTCCGGCGGCGATTTCGCCTCGGTCACCGGCGGGACGCGTATTCTCTCCGACTGGCTGGTGATCCAGTGCAGCGTCAACCCGGGAGAAACCTTCCTCGATCGGATGATCGCTATGGTAGAAGGCGCCCAGCGGCGCAAAACCCCAAATGAAATCGCCCTGACCATTCTGCTGGTGGCGCTGACCATCGTCTTCCTGCTGGCGACGGCGACCCTGTGGCCCTTCTCGTCGTATGGCGGGACGGCGGTGAGCGTCACGGTGCTGGTTGCCCTGCTGGTCTGCCTGATCCCCACCACTATCGGCGGCCTGCTGTCGGCCATCGGCGTGGCGGGCATGAGCCGGATGCTGGCGGCTAACGTGATCGCCACCAGCGGACGGGCCGTCGAGGCGGCAGGCGACGTCGACGTGCTGCTGCTGGATAAAACCGGCACCATCACCCTGGGCAACCGCCAGGCCTCCGAGTTTCTTCCCGCCCCGGGCGTGGATGAAAAAACGCTGGCCGACGCCGCACAGCTGGCTTCACTGGCGGACGAAACCCCGGAAGGCCGCAGCATCGTGGTTCTCGCCAAACAGCGCTTCAATCTGCGCCAGCGCGACGTGCAGAGCCTGCATGCCACCTTTGTCCCCTTTACGGCGCAGACCCGGATGAGCGGGATTAACATTCAGGATCGCCTGATCCGCAAGGGCTCGGTGGACGCCATTCACCGCCATATCGCGGCCAACAACGGCCACTGCCCGCCACAGGTCGATACCCTGGTGGAGAACGTCGCCCGTCAGGGAGCCACGCCGCTGGTGGTGGCGGAAGGCGCTACCGTGCTGGGGGTGATCGCCCTGAAGGACATCGTCAAAGGCGGCATCAAGGAGCGCTTTGCCCAGCTGCGTAAGATGGGCATTAAAACGGTGATGATCACCGGGGATAACCGCCTGACCGCCGCCGCCATTGCAGCCGAGGCCGGGGTAGACGATTTCCTGTCTGAAGCGACTCCGGAAGCCAAACTGGCGCTGATCCGCCAGTATCAGGGAGAAGGACGGCTGGTGGCGATGACCGGTGACGGCACCAACGACGCTCCGGCGCTGGCCCAGGCGGACGTGGCGGTGGCGATGAACTCCGGTACCCAGGCGGCAAAAGAGGCCGGGAATATGGTCGATCTCGACTCCAACCCCACCAAGCTGATCGAGGTGGTGCATATCGGCAAACAGATGCTGATGACCCGGGGGTCGCTCACCACCTTCAGTATCGCCAACGACGTGGCGAAATATTTCGCCATCATCCCGGCGGCGTTCGCGGCGACCTATCCGCAGCTGAATGCCCTGAACGTCATGCACCTCCACTCCCCCGCCTCGGCAATTCTGAGCGCGGTGATCTTCAACGCGCTGATCATTATCTTCCTGATCCCGCTGGCGCTGAAAGGCGTGAGCTACAAACCGCTCACCGCCGCCGCCATGCTGCGCCGCAATCTGTGGATCTACGGTCTGGGCGGGCTGGTGGTGCCCTTTATCGGCATTAAAGCCATCGACGTCGTGCTGACTCTGTTTGGGCTGGTTTAAGAGGAAAATCAAATGGCTATGTTACGCCCCGCTATACTGTTGTTTATTCTGCTGGCCCTGATCACCGGCGGGCTCTATCCGCTGGTGACCACCGCGCTGGGTCAGTGGTGGTTTCACGACCAGGCCAACGGATCGCTTATCCGCCAGCAGGGGGAGATCCGTGGTTCCCGATTGATTGGACAGAACTTTACCGCGGCGGGTTACTTTCACGGGCGTCCTTCCGCTACGGCAGAGAGCCCGTATAATCCTATGGCCTCGGGCGGCAGCAACCTGGCGGGCAGCAACCCCGCGCTGGATAACGCCGTTCGCACGCGGGTGGCGCAATTGCGCGCCGCCAACCCGCAGGCCAGCCCGGCGGTGCCGGTTGAACTGGTGACCGCCTCCGGTAGCGGGCTGGACTACAGCCTGACCCCGCAGGCCGTTGCCTGGCAGATCCCGCGCGTCGCGCAGGCGCGTCAGATCAGCAGCGAACAGCTCAGCCAGCTGGTTGCCGCGCATACGCAAAAGCCGTTGTTCAGCGCCATGGGCAATCCGGTGGTGAATATCGTTGAATTAAATCTGGCGCTGGACGCGCTAAGGAAAGAGTAAATGATCGACGAGCCTCAGCGCCCGGACCCGGACAAACTGCTGGAGCAGGCCGCCACGCCCCATCGCGGCAAGCTGAAAATCTTCTTCGGCGCCTGCGCGGGCGTCGGGAAGACCTTCGCCATGCTGAGCGAAGCCCAGCGTCTGCGCGCCCAGGGGCTCGATATTCTGATCGGCGTGGCGGAAACTCACGGACGTCAGGAGACCGCCGCCCTGCTGGCCGGGCTGACCACCCAGCCGCCCCGGCGCATCCATCATCGTGGGCGTCTGGTGACGGAATTCGATCTCGATGCCGCCCTCGCCCGCCGCCCGGCGCTGATCCTGATGGACGAACTGGCGCACACCAATGCCCCCGGCTCGCGCCACCCCAAACGCTGGCAGGACGTCGAGGAGCTGCTGGAGGCGGGCATTGATGTTTTCACCACCGTGAACGTCCAGCATCTGGAGAGCCTCAACGACGTAGTCAGCGGTGTCACCGGCATTCAGGTGCGGGAGACCGTCCCGGACCCGTTCTTCGACGGGGCGGACGAGGTGGTGCTGGTGGATCTGCCTCCGGACGATCTGCGCCAGCGCCTGCATGAGGGCAAGGTCTACATCGCCGGGCAGGCCGAGCGGGCAATTGAGCACTTCTTCCGTAAAGGTAATTTGATCGCCCTGCGCGAGCTGGCCCTGCGCCGCACCGCCGACCGGGTGGACGACCAGATGCGGGCCTGGCGCGACCGTCAGGGTGAGGAGAAAGTGTGGCATACCCGGGATGCGATTTTGCTCTGCATTGGTCACGGCAGCGGTAATGAAAAGCTGGTGCGCACCGCCGCGCGTCTGGCGGCTAAATTTGGCAGCGTCTGGCACGCCGTCTACGTCGAGACGCCGCAGCTGCACCGTCTGCCGGAGAACCAGCGCCGCGCCATTCTTGCGGCCCTGCGCCTGGCCCAGGAGCTGGGCGCAGAAACCGCCACCCTGGCCGAGCAGGCGGAAGAGAAAGCCATCTTGCGCTATGCCCGGGAGCACAACCTCGGCAAGATTGTCATCGGCAGGCGCGCCCGCCGCCGCTGGTTCAGCCATCAGAGCTTTGCCGACAGGCTGGCGCAGCGGGCTCCCGACCTCGATCTCTTGATCGTCGCCCTGGACGACAAACCGGCCCCCCTGCCCGCCAGAGCCCCGGATAACCGGACGTTCAGCGACAAATGGCGGATCCAGCTGCGCGGCTGTCTGGTGGCGGTGCTGCTCTGCGCCCTGATCACCTTTGTTGCCAGCCAGTGGCTACCCGGCTTTGATGCCGCCAACCTGGTGATGATCTACCTGCTGGGGGTAGTGCTTGTGGCGCTGTTTTACGGCCGCTGGCCCTCGGTGCTGGCGACGGTCATCAACGTCATCAGCTTCGATCTCTTTTTCATCGCCCCGCGCGGCACCCTGGCAGTGTCGGATGTCCAGTACATCCTCACCTTCGCCGTGATGCTGGCGGTGGGTCTGCTTATCGGTAACCTGACGGCAGGAGTGCGCTATCAGGCGCGGATCGCACGCTATCGCGAGCAGCGCACCCGCCATCTGTATGAGATGTCGAAAGCGCTGGCGGTGGGCCGCACGCCGCAGGATATCGTCCAGACCAGCCAGCAGTTTATTCACTCCACCTTCAACGCCCGCAGCCTGATCCTGCTCCCGGATGCGGAGGGCAAGCTGGGCCCGCTGACCCCGGCCTCGGGGATGACCCCGTGGGATGAGGCCATTGCCCGCTGGAGCTTCGATAAAGGCCAGCCTGCGGGTGCGGGCACCGACACTCTGCCGGGCGTGCCCTGGCAGATCCTGCCGTTACAGAGCCAGGGGGTGGTGGTTGTTGAGCCATCCAACCTGCGCCAGCTGATGATCCCCGAGCAGCAGCGGCTACTGGAGACCTTTACCCTGCTGGTGGCAAGCGCCCTGGAGCGGCTGGCGCTCACCGCCAGCGAAGAGCAGGCGCGGTTAGCCAGCGAGCGCGAGAGCATTCGCAACTCGCTGCTGGCGGCACTCTCCCACGATCTGCGTACGCCTCTGACGGTGCTGTTCGGTCAGTCGGAGATCCTGACCCTCGACCTGGCGGCAGAAGGCTCCCGCCACGCCATGCAGGCCAGCGAGATCCGCCAGCACGTGCTCAACACCACCCGGCTGGTGAATAACCTGCTGGATATGGCGCGGATCCAGTCCGGCGGCTTTAATCTGAAAAAAGAGTGGCTGACGCTGGAAGAGGTGATTGGCAGCGCCTTAAAAATGCTGGAGCCGGGGCTCGGGGGGCGGCATATCGCGCTGGAGATGTCGGCACCGCTGGCGCTGATCCACGTCGACGGACCGCTGTTCGAGCGGGTGCTGATCAACCTGCTGGAGAACGCCGCTAAATACGCGGGCAGCAAAGCGCAAATTGGCATCCAGGCCAGCGTCACGCCCGATACGTTACAGCTGGAGGTATGGGATAGCGGCCCGGGCATTCCGGCGGGCCAGGAACAGGCTATCTTTGATAAGTTCGCCAGGGGTAATAAGGAGTCTGCCATTCCAGGCGTGGGGCTGGGGCTGGCGATTTGCCAGGCGATTGTTGAGGTACACGGCGGCACCATCACGGCCCATAACCGCCCCGAAGGCGGGGCGGTATTTTGTGTTACACTGCCGCTCGATGCGCCACCTGAACTGAATGAATTTCCAGAGGATTTGTGATTAACGTCCTGATTGTTGAAGATGAACTCGCCATCAGCCGTTTTCTGCGCGCCGCGCTGGAAGGCGAAGGGTTGCGCGTTCATGACGCCGGGACGCTACAGCGGGGCCTGATTGAAGCCGCCACCCGCAAGCCGGACCTGGTGATCCTCGACTTAGGTCTGCCGGACGGCGACGGCCTCGATTTTATCCGCGAAGTGCGCCAGTGGAGCCAGATGCCGATCATCGTGCTCTCCGCGCGTCTGGAAGAGACCGACAAAATTGCCGCCCTCGATGCCGGTGCCGACGACTATCTCAGCAAGCCGTTTGGCATTGGCGAACTTCAGGCGCGACTGCGCGTTGCCCTGCGCCGCCACGCAACCACCGCCCCCGTCGACCCGGTGTATACCTTTTCCGATATCCGTGTCGATCTGGCGGCACGGCGTATTCAGCAGGGGAACGCGGAAATCCACCTGACGCCCATCGAATTTCGCCTGCTGGCGGTTCTGCTCAACAATCACGGCAAAGTCCTTACCCAACGTCAGCTGTTAAGCCAGGTCTGGGGACCGAATGCGGTGGAGCATAGTCACTACTTGCGCATATATATGGGGCATCTTCGTCAGAAACTGGAAGTGGATCCCGCGCGCCCCCGCCATATATTAACTGAAACCGGTATCGGTTATCGGTTTATGCTTTGAATAACCATTCACTTTAATTTGACTTAAAAATAATTACCCTGCTTGTTGATATTTAAATAACAGCCAAAGGTTTATTTATTCTTATTTCATGTCGTTCAAAACATTAAAAATACAGCACATTAACATAACACCTACAAAACAGCATTTTGATCTGCCATCAAAGTAAAATGCGGATAATTATTTTTTAAACGATCGCTTAATGTTGATCGTCTTCACGGTTTACCTCTCCTTTCCAGATAAAATGACCCCGCTTTCAATTACTGAAAGGAAAAATGGAAATGGAAAATAACAATCGTTTTATGCCCCATATAAGGCGGGTCACTCATATAATGAAGTTTGCCCACCGCAACTGCTTCGACTTTCATCTCTTCAACGCCCGGTAGTCCTTCGACTTCTGGCGCACCTGCTTACAGGCACTCCTGAAAAGCTCGTCTTTACAGTCAGTTGACTGCGAACCCGTGCGCTTACCCATTTTGATTCAGACTCATCCGTAACCGGGCGGACTGGATTTTATTCACCAAAAAGCAATGCACTGATTTTTTATCAGAGGCCCGACTTTGCTTTTTTCCGGACACTAGCGATTTCTTTTTAACAGGAAATCGAAGGACCTCTATTACTTAAAATAAAGAGCGAAAGATGAAAACGTTAAAAATTGCCACCAGCCGTACCTGCCCGCACTGCTTTACCACCACTCGCGAGATGGTGGACGTGAACGACTCAGATTATATTGATGTCGCGGCAGTCGTACTGGCGGTGAGCGATATTTACAATGGCACCATCGAAAAATAGACGCTACGGGATTTGGTATTCCCGTTTTTATTTCCACGCATAAAGAGGAAATTGTTCCTGCAGAGTATTTATCGCGCATTCAGGGTGTATTTGAATGCGCCGACAACTGCAATGACTTCTACGGTCGCCAGCTGGAAGCGGCCGCTCAGAAGTACGAAACCCAGCTACGCCCGCCGTTCTTCCGCGCGCTGGTGGACTATGTCGCGCAGGGTAACAGCGCCTTTGACTGCCCGGGGCATCAGGGCGGGCAGTTTTTCCGCCGTCACCCTGCGGGAAATCAGTTTGTTGATTTCTTTGGCGAGACGCTGTTCCGCTCAGATCTGTGCAATGCCGACGTGGCGATGGGCGATCTGCTGATCCACGAAGGTGCGCCGTGCATCGCCCAGCAGCATGCGGCGAAAGTCTTCAATGCGGATAAAACCTACTTCGTGCTGAACGGCACTTCTTCCTCCAACAAGGTGGTACTGAACGCCCTGCTCACCCCCGGCGATCTGGTGCTGTTCGATCGTAATAACCATAAATCCAACCATCACGGCGCGCTGCTGCAGGCGGGCGCAACACCGGTGTATCTGGAAACCGCACGTAATCCGTACGGCTTTATCGGCGGTATCGATGCCCACTGCTTTGACGAGCGCTATCTGCGGGAACGGGTGTCAGAAGTTGCCCCCGGCCGCACCCGCGATCGGCGCCCGTTCCGCCTGGCGGTGATCCAGCTCGGCACCTACGATGGCACCATCTATAACGCCCGTCAGGTGGTGGATAAGATCGGTCATCTGTGCGATTACATCCTGTTTGACTCCGCCTGGGTGGGCTACGAGCAGTTTATCCCGATGATGGCCGACTGCTCACCACTGCTGCTGGAGCTGAACGAGAACGACCCGGGAATTCTGGTCACCCAGTCGGTGCATAAACAGCAGGCAGGCTTCTCGCAGACGTCGCAGATCCACAAGAAAGACCGGCACATCAAGGGCCAGCAGCGCTATGTTCCGCATAAACGCCTGAATAACGCTTTTATGATGCACGCCTCCACCAGCCCGTTCTATCCGCTGTTTGCCGCCCTGGATATCAACGCCCGCATGCATGAGGGCCAGAGCGGCCGCAACATGTGGATGGATTGCGTGGTAAACGGTATCGAAGCGCGCAAGCTGATCCTACAAAACTGTCAGTTTATCCGCCCGTTTGTGCCGGAAACGGTGGATGGACGTCCATGGGAAAGCTCCAGCACCGCCGACATTGCCACCAACCTGCGCTTCTTCCACTTCGTTCCGGGTGAAAACTGGCACGCCTTTGAAGGCTATGCCGAGCACCAGTACTTTATCGACCCGTGCAAGCTGCTGCTGACCACGCCAGGTATCAATGCCCGCACAGGCGAGTACGAGGAGTTTGGGGTGCCGGCCACCATTCTGGCTAACTTCCTGCGTGAAAACGGCATCGTTCCGGAAAAATGCGATCTCAACTCGATCCTGTTCCTGCTCACGCCAGCCGAGGACATGGGCAAACTGCAGCAGCTGGTCGCCCAGCTGGTGCGCTTCGAAAAGCTGCTCCAGACCGATGCCCCGCTGAAGGAGGTGCTACCGTCGATCTGTAAGCAGTATCCGGAGCGCTATGCCGGTTATACCCTGCGCCAGATTTGCCTGGAGATGCACGAGCTTTACGCCCGTCATAACGTGAAACAACTGCAAAAAGAGATGTTCCGTAAATCGCATTTCCCGCGGGTGATGATGAACCCGCAGGAGGCGAACTTTGCCTACCTGCGCGGCGAGGTCGAGCTGGTCTCTCTGCGTGATGCGGAGGGTCGGATTGCCGCCGAAGGTGCGCTTCCTTATCCACCGGGCGTGCTGTGCGTCGTCCCGGGCGAAATCTGGGGCGGGTCGGTACTGCGCTACTTCGCAGCGCTTGAAGAGGGCATCAACCTGCTGCCGGGCTTCGCCCCGGAACTGCAGGGCGTGTACGTCGAAGAGTGTGACGGACGCAAGCAGGTTCGCTGCTACGTCATCAAACAACCTGCCGCTCAGCCTGCGCTGCTGAAAGGAGAGACATTATGAGTAAGTCCAACAAGATGGGCGTGGTGCAGCTCACTATTCTCACCATGGTCAACATGATGGGATCGGGCATTATCATGCTGCCAACCAAACTCGCGGAAGTGGGTACCATCTCGATTATCTCCTGGCTGGTGACGGCGGTTGGCTCGATGGCGCTGGCGTGGGCCTTCGCCAAGTGCGGGATGTTCAGCCGCAAATCAGGCGGGATGGGCGGTTATGCCGAGTATGCCTTCGGCAAGTCGGGCAACTTTATGGCCAACTATACCTACGGTGTGTCGCTGCTGATCGCTAACGTCGCGATTGCGATTTCGGCGGTGGGCTACGGCACAGAGCTGTTCGGCGCCACGCTCAGCCCGGTGCAGATCGGCATCGCCACTATCTGCGTGCTGTGGCTGTGCACCGTCGCCAACTTTGGCGGGGCACGCATTACCGGACAGCTCAGCAGCATCACCGTCTGGGGGGTCATTATCCCGGTGGTGGGACTGTGCATTATCGGCTGGTTCTGGTTCAGTCCGACGCTGTACGCCAACTCCTGGAACCCACACCATGTGCCGTTCTTTACCGCTGTCGGCTCGTCCATCGCGATGACGCTTTGGGCCTTCCTGGGGCTGGAATCCGCATGCGCTAACGCCGAAGTGGTGGAAAATCCTGAAAAGAACGTGCCGATTGCGGTGCTGGGCGGTACCCTGGGCGCGGCGGTGATCTATATCGTCTCCACCAACGTGATCGCAGGGATTGTGCCAAACATGGATCTGGCCAACTCCACCGCCCCGTTCGGTTTAGCCTTCGCCCAGATGTTCACCCCGGAAGTGGGGAAAGTGATCATGGGCCTGATGGTGATGTCCTGCTGCGGTTCGCTCCTCGGCTGGCAGTTCACCATCGCTCAGGTATTCAAAACCTCGGCTGATGCGGGTTACTTCCCGAAAATCTTCTCCCGCGTGACCAAAGCCGATGCACCGGTGCAGGGAATGCTGGCGATTGTGATTTTCCAGAGCGGCCTGTCGTTAATGACCATTAGCCCGTCGCTGAACAGCCAGTTCAACGTGCTGGTCAACCTGGCGGTAGTGACCAATATCATCCCGTACATTCTGTCGATGGCGGCGCTGGTGATCATTCAGAAGGTGGCAAAAGTCGACCCTGGCAAAGCGAAAGTCGCCAATATCGTGGCGCTGGTGGGGGCGATTTACAGCTTCTACGCGCTCTACTCTTCCGGGCAGGAAGCGATGCTGTACGGCGCGATGGTGACCTTTATGGGCTGGACGCTCTACGGGCTGGTTTCACCGCGCTTTGAGCTGAAGAATAGAATGAGCTAAAAAACCGTAGGCCGGGCAAGCGCAGCGCCGCCCGGCACAAAAAAGCCCGGTGGCGCTAACGCTTACCGGGCCTACGAATAACGGCAACCGGGTTGCCGTTTTTGATGATTACGCGTTCTTCAGTACTTCGCTGACAATCTCTACCGCTTCTTTCTCAATCTGCTGGCGGTGTTCCGCGCCGAGGAAGCTTTCACAGTAGATCTTGTACGCATCTTCCGTACCGGATGGACGCGCCGCGAACCAGCCGTTTTCGGTCATCACCTTCAGGCCGCCAATCGACGCACCGTTACCCGGTGCGGCGGTCAGACGCGCGGTGATCGGGTCACCCGCCAGGGTGCTGGCGCTGACCATCTCTGGTGACAGCTTAGACAGCGCCGCTTTCTGGGCGGAGGTGGCAGAGGCCTGCAGACGGTTGTAGCTCGGGGCACCGAAACGGGCTGCCAGCTCGTCGTAGTGCTCCTGCGGGTTCTTACCGGTAACGGCGGTGATCTCCGCTGCCAGCAGGCACATGATGATGCCGTCTTTATCGGTGGACCACGGCGTGCCGTTGAAGCGCAGGAAGGATGCGCCCGCGCTCTCTTCGCCGCCAAAGCCGAAGCTGCCGTCGAACAGACCGTCAACAAACCATTTGAAGCCAACCGGCACTTCCACCAGCTTACGGCCCAGGTCGTTAACCACGCGGTCGATCATTGCGGAGGAGACCAGGGTCTTGCCTACGGCAACCTCTGCGCCCCACTGTGGACGATGCTGGAACAGATAGTTGATCGCCACGGCCAGATAGTGGTTTGGATTCATCAGGCCCGCAGGGGTGACGATGCCGTGACGGTCGTAGTCCGGGTCGTTAGCAAACGCGAGGTCGAACTTGTCGCGCAGCGCCAGCAGACCGGCCATCGCGCACTCGGAGGAGCAGTCCATACGGATTGCGCCGTCTTTATCCAGATGCATAAAGCGGAAGGTCTGATCGACATGATCGTTAACGATGGTCAGATCCAGCTTGTAGTGCTCCGCAATACGTTTCCAGTATTCGATACCGGAACCGCCGAGCGGGTCGACGCCAAGTTTGAGACCGGCTTTCTGGATCGCCGCCATATCGACGATATCCGCCAGCCCTTCAACAAACGGCTGCACCAGATCCTGCTCTTTCACGTGGCCGGAGGCCATCGCTTCGTCCAGAGAGATACGCTTCACGCCTTTCAGGCCGTCGGCCAGCAGGGCATTGGCACGATCTTCCACCACTTTGGTGACGTTGGTGTCAGCCGGGCCGCCATTAGGTGGATTGTATTTGATACCGCCATCTTCCGGCGGGTTGTGGGACGGCGTAATCACAATGCCGTCAGCCTGCGCCCCACCCTTCTGGTTATGCACCAGAATGGCGTTAGAGACGGCAGGGGTCGGCGTATAGCCGTTGTTTTCCTGAATCACGACGTCCACGCCGTTAGCGGCCAGCACTTCCAGGACGGAAATAAAAGCAGGCTCTGACAGGGCGTGCGTATCTTTACCCACGTAGCACGGACCGGTGACGCCATTTTTGGCGCGTTCTTCCGCGATGGCCTGAGCAATGGCCAGAATATGCGGCTCGTTAAAGCTGTGGCGAACCGCACTGCCGCGGTGGCCGGATGTACCAAACTTAACTGCGTGTTCTGCGTTACCCACTTCCGGCTTCAGCACGTAGTACTGCGCGGTAAGCTGGGCGACGTTAATCAAA
The DNA here is from genome assembly GCF_023736175.1 of Leclercia sp. LTM14. NCBI lineage: Bacteria > Pseudomonadati > Pseudomonadota > Gammaproteobacteria > Enterobacterales > Enterobacteriaceae > Leclercia > Leclercia sp. LTM14. The sequence goes on along the minus strand of NZ_JAIKTT010000006.1, from coordinate 118,058 downwards.
TCGCTCTGTTGTGCAGGTTGACCCGCACGATTGTGATTTGCCATTGCCTGGTCCTTCTGATGCAAGGGTTAGATAGTACCGCAAACCTTATCAATCAATTCCACCGGGAACTGCATCGACTGCATGATGTGTTCGATCATGCTGCGCTTACGTCCGGTATTGGTATTGGTGATCACCCAGTACGGTGTACCAGGCAGGTGCTTGGGTTTAGTTTGATTGCCATTCTGTAACAGCGTCTGCTCGTCACCCGCGAAATAGACGCGGGTACGGCCATGCAGGGATTCCGTCGCATCGGCAAACGCGTTGTTATCCAGTGAATAGAGTGTAGTCAGCACCAGCATAAAGCGGTTAACTGCTTTCTTCTGCTCAGCGTATTCGTCAGAAAGCAGCAATTCGCGCATCGCACGCACTTTGTCTTTGACAGGCGACAGCGGCTTTTCCTGCGCGACGGCAACAGGCTGGCGCGTCTCTTTGATGGCCGGAGCGGCAGGCTGCGAGGCGGCGGCAATTTTCAGCATGCGCCGTAAAATGTCGGACGCGCTCTCACCGATATGCCGCGTCTGGCTGGCGATATACTGATAAAGCTCGTCATCAACTTCGATTGTTTTCATCTTAATCCAGTGCGATATCTTATCTGAATACAAGTCGTTGGGAGTATAAGTTCAAAACCCAACAGCGGATAGCGTCAAGCCAGAATGGCGGCAAAAGTCAGAATTAACTGTTTCCTTGCAGCCGGGCGGCAGAATGGTCAACATGATACCCTAACCTGACATACGTAAAAAAAGAACTTTGCCATGAAATTGAATACCCGAGCGCAATCTGCACAATCGCCGCACAATAATTCTCCCATCGTCCTGGTTCATGGCCTGTTTGGTAGCTTGGATAACCTTGGCGTGCTGGCACGGGATCTGGTGACCGACCACGCGCTGCTGCAGGTGGATATGCGCAACCACGGTCTGTCGCCGCGCTCGCCGCAGATGACCTACGCCGACATGGCGCAGGATCTGCTGGATACGCTGGATGAACACCATATCGAAAAAGCGATCCTGATTGGTCATTCGATGGGCGGCAAAGCGGTGATGGCGCTGACGGCCCTTGCGCCAGAGCGTATCGCCGGCCTGGTGGTGATCGACGTAGCGCCGGTAGATTATGACGTGCGCCGCCACGATGAGATCTTCGCCGCCATTAATGCCGTGACGGACGCGGGCGTCAGCACCCGCCAGCAGGCTGCCGCGCTGATGCGTGAGCATCTGGACGAAGAAGGCGTGGTGCAGTTCCTGCTGAAATCCTTTGTGGACGGCGAGTGGCGCTTCAACGTGCCGGTGCTGTGGGATCAGTATGACCATATCGTCGGCTGGGAGTCGGTTCCGGCGTGGCCGCACCCGACCCTCTTTATTACCGGCGGCAACTCGCCCTATGTAACCGAGGCGTACCGTGATGCGCTGCTGGCGCAATTCCCCGAGGCGCGTGCGCATGTGATTGCCGGAGCCGGGCACTGGGTTCATGCCGAAAAACCGGACGCGGTGCTGCGCGCCATCCGTCGGTACCTCGCTGACATCAATAATTGATTAAAAGAGAGCGACTGGTCGCCCGTGGGCCTCCAGTCGTTGGCGTGCCGTTTTCGGTGATGTATGATGGCGCGCTTATCGCCCGGGCATTAGCAGGGTGTCTTGTTTCCCCCGAAGTCTCAAAATCATGGCCAAAGAACACACGGACCGCACGACAATAGATCTGTTCGCGAATGAGCGTCGCCCGGGACGACCGAAAACCAATCCGCTTTCGCGTGATGAACAGCTGCGCATCAACAAGCGCAATCAGCTTAAACGCGATAAAAGCCGCGGGCTTAAACGCGTCGAGCTGAAACTGAATGCTGACGCCGTCGATGCGCTGAACGAGCTGGCGAATGCCCGTGAGATCAGCCGCAGTGAGCTTATTGAAGAGATGCTGATTTCACAGCTTGAGAAATGGCACGGTAAAGCGTAAGTCAGAAAACTCCCCTTCTTGTTGCTTTCATGTAGCACAGAGTGCAGTCCTGGGTGATAGCAGTTTCCGCAGGCTTCTCTGTTCTGCTATGATTGCCCTTATCCGTGGCTAAATTGCGCCACCATACCATTAAGTTTCAAGAGGTTATTTTACTCATGGCAATCATCGGCATTTTTTTCGGCAGCGACACGGGTAACACCGAAAATATCGCAAAAAACATTCAAAAACAGCTAGGTAAAGACGTTGCCGATGTGCATGACATTGCGAAAAGCAGCAAAGAAGATATCGAAGGTTACGATATCCTGCTGCTGGGCATCCCGACCTGGTACTACGGCGAAGCGCAGTGCGACTGGGACGACTTCTTCCCGTCTCTGGAAGAGATCGACTTTAACGGCAAACTGGTTGCCCTGTTCGGCTGTGGCGATCAGGAAGACTACGCGGAGTACTTCTGCGATGCGCTGGGCACCATTCGCGACATCATTGAACCGCGCGGCGCCGTCATCGTCGGCCACTGGCCAACGGCCGGTTACCACTTCGAAGCGTCCAAAGGTCTGGCCGATGATAACAACTTCGTCGGTCTCGCCATTGATGAAGACCGCCAGCCGGAACTGACCGCTGAGCGTGTAGATAAATGGGTTAAGCAGGTCCGCGAAGAGTTGCACCTCGACGATATTCTTAATGCCTGATGAAGTTGCGGCGCAATGATTAAGTTGCGCCGCATTGATAGGTATAAGCAATCAAAATAATTGCTACAAATTTTTAACTTTTGCTGTCATACCTGTACAATGATCCAAGTTCAAACGGGTCACCCTGTAACAAGTTTGTTGGCGGTACCACGTTTTTATAAGCATACTTTACTTGAGACTTGCAGTTTTCATTACGTCATGGCAGTTCTATAATGAGACGCATTATCCCAGGTGCATTTTCTGTCACTTCTTCTTTAGAAGTGAATCGTTTAGCAACAGGACAGATTCCGCATGACTGACAACAACACCGCATTAAAGAAGGCCGGACTGAAAGTCACGCTTCCACGGTTAAAAATCCTGGAAGTGCTTCAGGGTCCGGATAACCATCATGTCAGTGCGGAAGACTTATACAAACGTCTGATCGACATGGGCGAAGAGATTGGTCTGGCTACCGTTTACCGTGTACTGAACCAGTTCGACGATGCAGGCATCGTTACGCGTCATAATTTCGAAGGCGGTAAATCCGTATTCGAACTGACGCAGCAGCATCACCACGATCACCTGATTTGCCTTGACTGCGGCAAAGTGATCGAATTCAGCGACGACTCTATCGAATCCCGTCAGCGTGAAATTGCCGCACGTCATGGCATTCGTCTGACCAACCACAGTCTGTACCTGTATGGCCACTGCGCCGAAGGTGACTGCCGCGAAGATGACCACGCGCACGACGCGAAATAATTCATCCGCACACGCTGAGCCAACCTGAAGGTTGGCTTTTTTTTGCCTGTAATAACGTAAAAAAGCCCGGCGGCGCTACGCTTACCGGGCCTGTGAATGTGCAGGCTCAGGTAAACGCAACGCCACCGGGCGTGGCAAACAGCTTTACTTACCGTTGTTGCTACGGATCTCCTGCCAGATCTTATCGCAGTTTTTGGTGACGTCCTGATTGTTACCCGTTTTACGCGCCATGATACAGGCCTGGTAATCGGCCACTCTCACGGTCTCCTGGGTCGCAAACTGTTCGTGCGCCTTATCCTCGCGCAGCACGTTCAGCACGCTCTGGCAGGCTTCGATTTTTTCTGGTGAACCTTCAGCAGTATTGATGCAGGCGCTGTAGGCCTCTTTAAGACGGGTGTCTTCTTTCTGGGTCTGCGGTTGTGCGCAGGCGGTCAGTCCTGATGCCAGCAGCGCGACCAGTACGATTTTTTTCAGCATAGCGGTCTCCGGTCGGCGGGGTTATCCCCCGCCGGGTTAGTCATCAGAAGATGGTGAACGGTGCGATAACCATAAACTTCACGTCACGCTCGTCCTGGAAGATGTTGCCGTAACCGCCGCCGTAGCTTGGGATGTCGGAGTGGTTGTCATACTGCGTGAAGTGCAGTTTGAACATGGTCCCTTTCGCGCGACCGTCCTGCAGGGTGTAGATCGCATCCAGGCTGTAGGCCGACTCTTTGATCTTGTTAGAGGCGATATCTTCACGCTGGCCCGCGCTGTTGATCAGCCAGTCTGCTGGTTTTGCATCCCATGCGTAAACATAAGAGGCACCGACGCTCCAGCCTGCCAGGTTCCAGTTGCTCAGGTCGTACATCGCCCCGAAGAAGACCGCTTTTTCGTCGTTGGCGTTGAAGTCGGAGCGGTTATCCCACCACACGTCCAGACGACCGTTGGAGGATGCATAGGTTGGGGTCATACGCTGCAGGAAGTAGCCCTGCTGGCCTTCCGCTTTCACATAAGTCCCTTCCAGGCGTAAATCGACCTGACCGACTTTGTAACCCAGGGTCAGCGCCTGCAGCCATGCCGTGCCGTCGTAAATATCATTTACGGTGCCGCTGTCGGCTTTATCACGCGTGCCGTAGAACTGATAGCTGGTAGAGAGCGGGCCGCCCACGATATCGAATTTGTAGCTGGCTTTGGCAAAGTACTGATCGATGAAGCCTTCAGCCTGACCAAAAGCGGCTTCCAGAATCAGGTTATTTTTGAAGTCGTACTTCGCGCCAAAGGAGTGGAGATAATCGACGCGGGTCTTTCTGTCATTCTGATAGAACTTGTCCATCTCGAGGTGCCACGGCGCTTTGTACTCGTTGGTCCACATGTACGAGAAGCTCAGCGCCCCGCTGTCACCGTAGTCAAAGTTCGCCCCGGCTTCCGCGCCCTGGTAAGTACCCGGCATAAAGCTCCAGTGCGGTGCTAACAGGGTCTGGCCGGTTGGCTGCAGCCAGCCGCCGCGCGCCCACACCGGACCATATTTGAATTTTGCAGCCGCTTTGTACAGGCTGATCCCGCTCTTATCGCCGGACCAGTCTTCTTTGTAAGCTTTGTTGCTGGAGGAGAATGCAATTTCGTTCGGGTGGCCGCTGTCGCCATTTTCTGCCATTTCAATGGCGGTGAAGGCCGCTAAATCAAGACCGAACATGTCGGCAGCATAGCCAGACTGGAAATCAAGGTTGGCGTTCCAGGTGGAGTGAGCCAGGTTAGTTTTGTATTTATCTGCCTCGACATCTTTACGGTCACGTTCACGCTGCCAGTAATAGACACCACCCGTGAGGGTTGAATCATCAATAAAACCTTCGGCCTGGGCTTTCGGAGAAACCATCCAGCCTGACATTGCTGTAACACCGGCAATAGCCAGCGCAAGCGCACTACGTTTGCCACTAAACGTACGCATAATTAATCCTCTTTGACGTATTTAAAGCGCCTTAAACGGCGAAAAACAAAAAGTTAAAAGTGGAGGCAACCGGAAATACCCGCTTACATCTCCTGCCTTTAGACTATTTTTCGCGACGCGAATTATCAATGCTTTTCCGCGATCAAAAGTCAGGATTATGACAAAGCGCACATATTTGATTGCCATTTGTAACAAAGCGAATGGAGGAGAATTTTTAATTAAAATAATGTTCGGAATGAGCTATTTATTTTTAACAGGCAGGTTTTAAGCAGCTTATCCGGAAGTTATTACCTGGAATTTGTGCAAAGGAAGAGAAAGAGAATAGTTTTAAGAAATGGAATTAATTCGCATCGCGAACATTTATATAATTAAGAGCTTGATCGTGATGCAAAAAAAAACGCCGCTGTGCGCGGCGTTTATCAGAACAATAATCAGTTATTCACCGACTTTCGCCCAGGTATCACGCAAACCGACGGTACGGTTAAATACCAGTTTGTCCGCGGTGGCGTAGCGGCTGTCGAGGCAGAAGTAGCCTTCACGCTCAAACTGGTACGCATTACCGGCAACGGCGTCTTTCAGGGATGGTTCAGCAAAGCCCTGTTTGATCACCAGCGAATCCTGGTTAATCACTTCCAGGAAGTCCTCTGCCGCGCCCGGGTTTGGCACGCTGAACAGACGATCGTACAGACGGATTTCAACCGGCAGCGCATGTGCTGCGCTCACCCAGTGGATCACGCCCTTCACTTTGCGACCATCAGCCGGATCCTTGCTCAGGGTCTCGGCATCGTAGGTGCAGAAGATAGTGGTGATATTGCCTTCTGCGTCTTTTTCAACACGCTCGGCTTTAATCACGTAAGCATTACGCAGGCGCACTTCTTTGCCCATCACCAGACGCTTGTACTGCTTGTTCGCTTCTTCGCGGAAGTCGGCGCGATCGATCCAGATCTCGGCGCTGAACGGCACGTCACGGCTGCCCATCTCCGGCTTGCTCGGATGGTTAGGCATGGCCACCAGCTCGCTTTCGCCCTGCGGGTAGTTTTCGATAACCAGTTTCACCGGATCGATAACGGCCATTGCGCGCGGCGCGTTTTCGTTCAGATCTTCACGGATACAGGACTCCAGCGACGCCATCTCGATGGTGTTGTCCTGCTTGGTCACGCCGATGCGTTTGCAGAACTCACGGATTGAGGCAGCGGTATAGCCACGACGACGCAGACCGGAGATGGTCGGCATACGCGGGTCATCCCAGCCTTCAACGTGCTTGTCGGTGACCAGCAGGTTCAGCTTACGCTTGGACATCACGGTGTATTCCAGATTCAGACGAGAGAACTCGTACTGACGTGGATGTACCGGAATGGAGATGTTATCCAGCACCCAGTCGTAGAGACGACGGTTGTCCTGGAACTCCAGCGTACATAAGGAGTGAGTAATGCCTTCCAGCGCATCGCTGATGCAGTGGGTGAAGTCGTACATCGGGTAGATGCACCACTTGCTGCCGGTCTGATGGTGATCGGCGAACTTAATGCGGTACAACACCGGGTCGCGCATAACGATAAACGGCGACGCCATATCGATTTTGGCACGCAGGCAGGCTTTACCCTCTTCGAAGCCACCGGCACGCATTTTTTCAAACAGCGCCAGGTTCTCTTCCACGCTGCGATCGCGGTACGGGCTGTTTTTGCCCGGCGCGGTCAGGGAGCCACGGTATTCGCGGATTTCGTCAGCGGAAAGCTCGTCAACGTAGGCCAGACCCTTGTTGATCAGCTCTACGGCGTAGGCATACAGCTGGTCAAAATAGTCAGAGGAGTAGCAGATGTCGCCAGACCAGTTGAAGCCCAACCATTGCACGTCGTTCTTAATGGACTCTACGTATTCGATATCTTCTTTCACCGGGTTGGTGTCATCGAAACGCAGGTTGCATTGACCCTGGTAGTCCTGCGCGATGCCGAAGTTCAGGCAGATCGATTTCGCATGACCAATGTGCAAGTAGCCGTTCGGCTCCGGCGGAAAACGGGTATGAACAGTGGTGTGCTTACCAGTGGCCAGATCTTCATCAATGATCTGACGGATAAAGTTGCTCGGGCGGGCTTCAGCCTCACTCATCGTGGATTCCTCAAAGCGTAAACGACGTATAACGGCATATGATCTTATAAGCCGGCCGTAGTGACAACCTTTAGTTATGCAAAAAAAGGTCTCTGGAGAGAATTATGGGGGCGATTGCTGCAAAAAAAAGCGGCGGGGATATTCCCCGCCGCTCAGGCATTAACGCTTACTCAGGAGCACTCATTTGCCTTTAATTTCATACAGAGGTGTCTGACCGGCAACCACCTGACCCTGCGCCTTGATAACCAGGCCGCTGAAGTCGTCGATATTGCTGCAGACAACCGGGCTAATCATGGAGCGCGCATTGGCGTTCAGGAAGTCGAGATCCATCTCCAGAACCGGCTGACCCGCAACCACTTCTGCACCCTCTTCGACCAGGCGTTTAAAGCCCTGGCCACCCAGCGCAACGGTATCGATACCCATGTGGACAACGATCTCCGCGCCTTTCTCAGTTTCCAGGCAGAACGCATGGTTGGTGTTAAAGATCTTAACGATGGTACCGGCTGCCGGAGAAACCACGGTTTTATCCGTTGGTTTAACCGCTACGCCATCACCCACCGCTTTGCTGGCGAAGGCCTCATCAGGAACCTGCTCCAGGGCAACCACGTCGCCGGTCACTGGCGAAACCAGCGCTGCGATGGTGGTGGCGTTGGCAACAGCCTGTGGCTTAGCGGCAACAGGTGCGGCGGCAGGCGCCGGAGATGCGGCAGCGGCAGCGACAGGACCGGTGGTTTTCATTGCATTAGCGATCTTCTCAGCCACGAAGCCAACGATGATCTGCACACTGGTTTTGTTCAGGCGGATAACGCCAGACGCACCCAGACGCTTCGCCATCGCTTCGTTGACCAGAGAGGAGTCTTTCACGGTCAGACGCAGACGGGTGATGCAGGCATCGATACCGGTCAGGTTGTCTGAACCACCAACCGCAGCGATGTACTGACGCGCCAGACCAGAAACGTCTTCGGTGGTAGCAGCACTCACGTTCACGTCCTGACCATCGGCTTCGCTACCGGCAACCGCCAGCTCACGACCCGGAGTCATCAGGTTGAATTTGGTGATGGTGAAGCGGAACACCACGTAGTAGATAGCGAAGAACACCAGACCCTGCAGGATCAGCATGTACCAGTGAACCGCCAGCGGGTTACGGGAAGAGAGCACCATATCCACCAGGCCGGCGCTGAAGCCGAAGCCCGCAATCCACTGCATGGAGGCCGCGATGAACACGGAGATACCGGTCAGTACAGCGTGGATCACGTACAGTACGGGTGCCACGAACATGAAGGAGAATTCCAGCGGCTCGGTGATACCGGTGAAGAAGGCCGCGAATGCGCCCGCCATCATAATCCCCAGTACCTTCGCTTTGTTCTCAGGACGCGCGCAGTGGTAGATAGCCAGCGCTGCACCCGGCAGACCGAACATCATAATCGGGAAGAAGCCCGCCTGATAACGACCCGTAATACCGATTTCTGCTTTGCCAGCAGCAATCGACTGTGCACCGCCGAGGAAGTTAGGGATATCGTTAATGCCGGCAACGTCAAACCAGAATACGGAGTTCAGCGCGTGGTGCAGACCGACCGGGATCAGCAGACGGTTGAAGAACGCATACACGCCCGCACCGACGGAACCCAGTTTCTGGATGTGCTCACCGAAGTTCACCAGACCGTCGAAGATCACCGGCCAGATGTACATCAGAATGAAGGCCACAACGATCATCACGAAGGAGGTCAGGATCGGCACCAGACGACGACCGCTGAAGAAGGAGAGCGCTTTTGGCAGCTCAACGCCGCTGAAGCGGTTGTAGAGCTCAGCGGAGATGATACCTACCAGGATACCCACGAACTGGTTGCTGATCTTACCGAACGCTGCCGGAACCTGGTCCGCAGAGATCTTCTGGATCATTGAAACCGCAGCCGGGGAACAGAGCGTGGTCAGCACAAGGAAGCCCACAAAACCGGTCAGTGCCGCAGCACCGTCTTTATCTTTGGACATACCATAAGCCACACCAATGGCAAACAGTACGGACATGTTATCGATAATGGCGGAACCAGACTTGATGAAGAACGCCGCTAACGCGTTGTCCCCACCCCAACCCACCGGGTCAATCCAGTAACCGACACCCATCAGAATCGCTGCCGCTGGCAGCGTGGCGACCGGCACCATCAAGGCGCGGCCTACCTTTTGTAAGTAACCTAAAATGCTCAATTTGTTCCCCCTATGAGACCCCGTTAACGGTGTATTCTCAGCTGTGTTTTTATTGTGTCACTAACTTGTAAATACAGTTGATGATTCACTGGCTTTGAGAGTGTGTGGAAAATTAATTCGTATCGCAAATTAAACGCGTACTTTTTGTGAGTTTTGTCACCAAATATTGTTTATCCCCCTCCCCTGGACTGGCAAACAGCGAAAACTTATTTTATGATACGAAAAATCAAGACGAATTGCCCCCTCTCGGTGTGAACCAGGTTAGGCTTAGATCATGCCCCGACAAGCAATCCGCCAACTCTTACTAAACTTCAGAGGTGAATAATGAGACTGATCCCCCTGGCAACCGCAGAACAAGCCGGCAAATGGGCTGCTCGCCATATCGTAAACCGTATTAACGCGTTCAAACCTACAGCCGATCGTCCTTTTGTACTCGGTCTGCCTACCGGTGGCACACCTCTTACCGCCTATAAAGCCCTGGTTGAGATGCATAAAGCGGGCCAGGTTAGCTTCGAACATGTTGTTACCTTCAACATGGACGAGTACGTTGGCCTGCCAAAAGATCATCCGGAAAGCTACCATAGCTTCATGCACCGTAATTTCTTTGATCACATTGATATTAAACCGGGAAACATTAACCTGCTGGATGGTAATGCACCGGATATCGACGCTGAATGCCGTCATTATGAAGAAAAAATCCGTGCTTACGGCAAAATCCATCTGTTCATGGGTGGCGTAGGCAACGATGGCCACATCGCGTTTAACGAGCCAGCCTCTTCCCTGGCCTCCCGTACCCGCATCAAAACACTGACCCATGACACCCGTGTGGCAAACTCCCGTTTCTTTGATGGCGACGTTAACCAGGTGCCAAAATACGCACTGACCGTTGGCGTGGGTACCCTGCTGGACGCGGAAGAAGTGATGATTCTGGTGCTGGGCAGCGTAAAAGCGCAGGCGCTTCAGGCGGCAGTAGAAGGCAACGTCAACCACATGTGGACCATCAGCTGCCTGCAGCTGCATCCGAAAGCAGTTGTGGTGTGTGATGAGCCGTCCACCATGGAACTGAAAGTCAAGACGTTAAAATATTTCAACGAATTAGAAGCAGAAAACATTAAAGGTCTGTAATGTGACGCCGTCTCTGCCTGCAGAGACGGGATGCTATTTTTAAACCGGGGGTCGTTATGTACGCTTTAACCCACGGTCGGATTTATACCGGCCATGAAATTCTGGATGACCATGCGATTGTGATCGCAAATGGCCTGATTGAACGTGTCTGCCCACTGGCCGAACTGCCAGCGGACATCGAACAACGCTCGCTCAATGGAGCAATCATCTCCCCCGGTTTTATCGACGTACAGCTTAACGGCTGCGGCGGCGTGCAGTTCAACGATACCGCAGACGCCGTAACGGTTGAAACGCTGGAAATTATGCAGCGCGCCAATGAAAGATCGGGCTGCACCAGCTACCTGCCGACGCTGATCACCACCAGCGATGACCTGATGAAGCAAGGCGTTCGCGTGATGCGTGAATACCTGGCGAAATATCCGCACCAGGCGCTGGGCCTGCACCTTGAAGGTCCGTGGCTGAATATCGTTAAGAAAGGCACCCATAATCCGGATTTCGTCCGTCAACCTGACAACGAGCTGGTTGATTTCCTGTGCGCGAATGCGGATGTGATCACCAAAGTGACCCTGGCGCCAGAAATGGTCGACCCGGAAGTGATCCACAAGCTGGCGGGCGCGGGCATTGTGGTCTCTGCCGGCCACTCCAACGCCACGCTGAAAGAGGCCAAAGTGGGCTTCCGCGCGGGTATCACCTTCGCAACGCATCTTTATAACGCCATGCCGTATATTACCGGGCGTGAGCCGGGTCTGGCCGGGGCGATCTTCGATGAGCCAGACGTCTACTGCGGCATCATTGCCGACGGTTTACACGTCGATTACGCCAACGTGCGTAACGCCAAACGTCTGAAAGGCGACAAGCTGTGCCTGGTGACCGACGCAACGGCACCGGCAGGGGCAAATATTGAACAGTTCATTTTTGCTGGTAAAACAATATACTACCGGAATGGACTCTGTGTGGATGAGAACGGAACGTTAAGCGGTTCGGCTCTGACCATGATCGAAGGCGTGCGTAATCTGGTTGAACACTGCAGCATTGCCCTTGATGAAGTGCTGCGTATGGCGACGCTCTATCCGGCACGCGCGATTGGCGTAGACAAACAGTTGGGCAGTATTGCCCCGGGAATGGTCGCTAACCTCACCGCATTCACACAGGATTATAAAATCATCAAGACCATCGTTAATGGTAACGAGGTCGTTACAGAGTAAACAAAAGTATGACACCTGGCGGACAAGCTCAAATTGGCAACGTTGATCTGGTAAAGCAGCTAAACAGTGCGGCGGTATATCGACTGATCGACCAGCACGGACCCATCTCTCGGATCCAGATTGCAGAACAGAGCCAGCTTGCCCCCGCCAGCGTGACCAAAATTACCCGTCAGCTCATTGAGCGCGGGTTGATCAAAGAAGTGGATCAGCAGGCCTCCACCGGGGGCCGTCGCGCTATCTCCATCGTTACCGAAACCCGCAATTTCCACGCCATTGGCGTACGCCTTGGGCGTCATGACGCCACTCTGACCCTGTACGATCTGAGCAGCAAGGCCGTTGCTGAAGAGCACTACGCGCTGCCGGAACGCACCCAGGAGACCCTTGAACATGCCCTGCTCAACGCCATCGAGCAGTTCATCGAATCCTGCCAGCGCAAAATCCGCGAGCTGATCGCCATTTCTGTGATCCTGCCCGGGCTCGTCGACCCCGAGAGCGGGGTGATCCGCTATATGCCGCATATTCAGGTGGAGAACTGGGCGCTGATCGACGCCCTGGAAAAGCGCTTCGCCGTCACCTGCTTTGTCGGCCACGATATCCGCAGCCTGGCCCTGGCAGAGCACTACTTTGGTGCGAGCCAGGATTGTGAAGACTCAATTCTGGTGCGCGTTCACCGGGGGACCGGTGCCGGTATCATCTCCAACGGGCGCATCTTTATCGGCCGTAACGGTAACGTGGGCGAGATTGGCCACATTCAGGTTGATCCGCTGGGTGAGCGCTGCCACTGCGGCAACTTTGGCTGTCTGGAAACCGTCGCCGCTAACGCCGCCATTGAACATCGCGTCCGCCACCTGCTGGAACAGGGTTATCAGAGCAGGGTCACGCTCGATGACTGCAAAATCAACGCCATCTGCCGGGCTGCCAATAAAGGTGATGCACTGGCCTGTGAAGTGATCGAACAGGTTGGCCGCCATCTGGGCAAAACCATTGCTATCGCGATCAACCTGTTTAACCCACAAAAAGTGGTGATCGCCGGTGAAATTACTGAAGCCGAAAAAGTGCTGCTGCCCGCTATCGAAGGGTGCATTAATACTCAGGCGCTGAAGGCGTTTCGCCAGAATCTGCCTGTCGTTCGTTCCGCGCTGAACGACCGCTCCGCGATTGGCGCCTTTGCGCTGGTAAAACGCGCCATGCTTAACGGTATCCTTTTGCAGCGTTTGCTGGAAAGCTGACAGCGTTTTATAGTGTCGCCTTCTTTTTTGGATGTCGGGAAGTTCATGACTATTAAGAATGTTATTTGTGATATCGACGGCGTGCTGATGCACGACAACGTTGCCGTACCGGGCGCAGCGGAATTTCTTAACGGCATCATGGAAAAAGGCATGCCGCTGGTTCTGCTCACCAACTTCCCGTCGCAGACAGGTCAGGATCTGGCGAACCGTTTTGCCACCGCCGGTATTAATGTCCCCGACAGCGTGTTTTATACCTCCGCAATGGCCACCGCAGATTTCCTGAAGCGTCAGGAAGGCAAAAAGGCCTATGTGGTCGGCGAAGGCGCACTGATCCATGAGCTCTATAAAGCGGGCTTCACCATCACCGACGTCAATCCTGACTTCGTTATCGTTGGCGAAACGCGCTCCTATAACTGGGAGATGATGCACAAGGCGGCCTTCTTCGTCGCCAACGGCGCCCGCTTTATCGCCACCAACCCGGATACCCACGGTCGTGGCTTTTATCCGGCCTGCGGCGCGCTCTGCGCCGGCATCGAGAAGATGACCGGCCGCCTGCCTTTTTATGTCGGTAAGCCCAGCCCGTGGATCATCCGTGCGGCGCTCAACAAGATGCAGGCCCACTCGGAAGATACGGTGATCGTGGGTGATAACCTGCGCACCGATATTCTGGCGGGCTTCCAGGCAGGACTGGAAACCATTCTGGTGTTGTCGGGGGTATCCACTCTGGACGACATCGATTCGATGCCGTTCAGGCCGAGCTGGATTTATCCCTCGGTCGCGGAAATTGATGTTCTGTAACCCGAAACCACGTCCCCGGACGTGGTTTTTTCATTTTACCGCCACTAAAACAGCCCTCCATCTAATAGAAAACGCCAGGCACTGAATAATCATCAATAAACCAGCTCAATACGTACGCTTTTTTCAACATTCGACAATCGACATTGCACTTTTTGTTTTTTACCCGGTAAAACGCTTGCCGCTCCTCCCCTTTTGCGGCATTTTCATAAGCAAGCAACATCACACTGCAACAGGGTTAATGGAGAAGGTTATGTGTTCAATTTTCGGCGTACTGGATATCAAAACTGACGCAGTCGAACTGCGTAAAAAAGCACTGGAACTGTCCCGTCTGATGCGCCATCGCGGCCCGGACTGGTCCGGTGTTTACGCCAGCGACAAAGCGATTCTGGCGCATGAGCGTCTGTCGATTGTGGACGTCAACGCCGGTGCCCAGCCGTTATATAACGAGAAAAAACCCACGCGCTGGCGGTCAACGGTGAAATCTACAACCATCAGGCGCTGCGTGCGGAGTACGGCGATCGCTATACCTTCCAGACCGGTTCAGACTGCGAAGTGATCCTGGCGATGTACCAGGAAAAAGGCCCGGAATTCCTGGACGATCTGCAGGGCATGTTTGCCTTCGCTCTGTATGACAGCGAAAAAGATGCGTATCTGATTGGGCGTGACCATATCGGGATTATCCCGCTGTATATGGGCCACGATGAACACGGCAACTTCTATGTCGCCTCTGAAATGAAGGCCCTGGTGCCGGTTTGCCGCACCATTAAAGAGTTTCCGGCGGGCAGCTACCTGTGGAGCCAGGATGGCGAAATTCGCCAGTACTATCAGCGCGACTGGTTCGACTACGATGCCGTTAAAGACAATGTCACGGATAAAAACGAACTGCGCCAGGCGCTGGAAGATTCAGTAAAAAGCCATCTGATGTCAGACGTGCCGTATGGCGTGCTGCTCTCCGGCGGTCTGGATTCGTCCGTTATCTCGGCGATCACCAAAAAATACGCTGCTCGTCGCGTGGAAGATCAGGAGCGCTCCGAAGCCTGGTGGCCGCAGCTGCACTCCTTCGCCGTCGGCCTGGAAGGTTCACCGGACCTGAAAGCCGCGCAGGAAGTGGCAAACCATCTCGGCACCGTGCACCATGAAATTCACTTCACCGTGCAGGAAGGGCTGGATGCGATCCGCGACGTTATTTATCACATTGAAACCTATGATGTGACCACCATCCGCGCCTCCACGCCGATGTATCTGATGTCACGTAAAATCAAAGCGATGGGCATCAAGATGGTGCTCTCCGGCGAAGGTTCAGATGAGGTCTTTGGCGGCTACCTGTACTTCCACAAAGCGCCGGATGCCAAAGAGCTGCACGAAGAGACCGTGCGTAAACTGCAGGCGCTGCACATGTTTGACTGCGCCCGTGCTAACAAAGCGATGTCTGCCTGGGGCGTTGAAGCGCGCGTGCCTTTCCTGGATAAAAAATTCCTCGACGTGGCCATGCGTATCAACCCGCAGGACAAAATGTGCGGCAACGGCAAGATGGAGAAACACGTTCTGCGTGAATGCTTCGAATCTTACCTGCCGGCAAGCGTGGCATGGCGTCAGAAAGAGCAGTTCTCTGACGGCGTAGGTTACAGCTGGATCGACACCCTGAAAGAGGTGGCCGCTAAGCAGATTTCCGATCAGCAACTGGAAACCGCCAGCTTCCGCTTCCCGTACAACACGCCGGGTTCGAAAGAAGCTTATCTGTACCGTGAGATCTTCGAAGAGCTGTTCCCGCTGCCAAGCGCAGCAGAGTGTGTTCCTGGCGGCCCTTCCGTCGCCTGCTCCTCTGCGAAAGCCATTGAGTGGGATGAAGCATTCAAAACCATGAACGATCCGTCAGGGCGTGCCGTGGGTGTGCATCAGTCCGCCTATAAGTAATTCATCAGATCGCCATGAGGCCCTTCGGGGCCTCTTTTTTTGCCTCGCGTTTCGCTGGACAAAAACGATTAAT
Organism: Leclercia sp. LTM14; assembly: GCF_023736175.1. Classification (NCBI taxonomy): domain Bacteria; kingdom Pseudomonadati; phylum Pseudomonadota; class Gammaproteobacteria; order Enterobacterales; family Enterobacteriaceae; genus Leclercia; species Leclercia sp. LTM14. The sequence continues at coordinate 102,075 of NZ_JAIKTT010000006.1, read as the reverse complement.
AACCAATAATTGCCGAATAATCGGCCATGCTGTTCGCAACCTAACCAAACAGTCACATTCCAGAGATTTTCGTTGAAAAAGGTGTTGACGCTGCAAGGGTCTATACGCATAATGCGCCCCGCAACGCCGATAAGGTAACGCGAAAAAAAGATGGCTACGTAGCTCAGTTGGTTAGAGCACATCACTCATAATGATGGGGTCACAGGTTCGAATCCCGTCGTAGCCACCATCTTTTTTGCGGGAGTGGCGAAATTGGTAGACGCACCAGATTTAGGTTCTGGCGCCGCAAGGTGTGCGAGTTCAAGTCTCGCCTCCCGCACCATTCCCAGGTAAGCGTTGCACGGATGGGGTATCGCCAAGCGGTAAGGCACCGGTTTTTGATACCGGCATTCCCTGGTTCGAATCCAGGTACCCCAGCCATATTTCTTCGATTTTGCGGTTCTCCGCGGTTATTGGGGTATCGCCAAGCGGTAAGGCACCGGTTTTTGATACCGGCATTCCCTGGTTCGAATCCAGGTACCCCAGCCATCGAAGAAAGCAGTCTGGCTACGTAGCTCAGTTGGTTAGAGCACATCACTCATAATGATGGGGTCACAGGTTCGAATCCCGTCGTAGCCACCATATAAGGTTGTATCGATTCCGGTCGGTAAAACCAAAAAAATTGTTGGGGTATCGCCAAGCGGTAAGGCTCTGGTTTCTGATACCAGCATTCCGAGGTTCGAATCCTCGTACCCCAGCCATTTTACAAAGTCGTTAAATGATGTATTGTTTAACGCAATTGGGGTGTCGCCAAGCGGTAAGGCTCTGGTTTCTGATACCAGCATTCCGGGGTTCGAATCCCTGCACCCCAGCCACACAAAAAAAGCTCGCTTCGGCGAGCTTTTTGCTTTTCTGCGTTCCTGCATTTAAATGCCGGGTGGCGGCTTCGCCTCACCCGGCATGGAAGAGTGTTAAAGCCCTAAGGCGTATTTCAGCGCCTGACGCTTCAGGGCACCCGCCCGCTGTGCCGCTATCAACCCGATGTTCCGCAGGATACGCAGCGGCCCAAGGTCGTTGCTGAATCCGGCGTAAAACAGATCCATCCCTGATTGCATAATGAAGTTATCCGCCATTCGTCGGGTCTGATAACGCTTGAGCACCTGATGGCTGGCCCAGGCTTCGCCATGGCTGCGGGCGTTGCTGAGTACGTCCAGCAAGGCCTCTACGTCACGATAGCCCAGGTTAACCCCCTGCCCCGCCAGCGGATGAATGGTATGCGCCGCATCTCCGACCAGCGCCAGCCCTTCGCGGGCATATTTCAGCGCATGACGACGCGTCAGCGGGAACGCCCCTGCGGCGACCGGCGTCACCTTGCCCAGACGCGCCGGGAAATGGTGGGCGATTTCGCGCTGCAGCTGTTCCATCGTGAACCCCTGCAGCTGGCGAATGCGTGCCGGGGTGTCATACCACACCAGGGATGCCCAGCGATCGAACAGCGGCAAAAAGGCGTGCGGGCCGTTCGGCGTAAAGTGCTGCCAGGTACTGTCACCGGGATCGTTCTCGCAGGCGACGGTAATCAGCATGCAGGACTGTTGATACTGCCAGGCATGAATACCGATACCCGCCAGCTCGCGTACACGGGAATTCGCGCCGTCGGCACCAATCAGCAGCTTCACCGCCAGCTGCTCGCCGTTATCCAGCTCAACCAGATGCTGGTCGTTGTGGCGGTGAAGATTTTTCACCGACGCCGGGACGCGCAGCGTAACCTGCGGATGCGCCTCCAGTGCCTGCCAGAGCGCCTGTTGCAGAACCGTATTTTCTACCATGTAGCCCAGCAGCGGGAGCTTAAGCTCCGTGGCGTCAAATACCACATGGGCATTTTCCCACTCCCAGGTCTCCAGGCGGCGATACGGATGGGCGCGCATGGCCAGCACCGCGTCCCAGACCCCCAGCCCGCGAAGCAGATCAACCGACGCAGCGCTGATCGCAGAGATGCGCACATCCGGATGCTGTGAAGCGTCAAAAGCGGGCGGCAGCGCCTGTTCGATCACCGTTACGTCGAACCCCTGTTGCGCCAGCCCCAGCGCCAGCGCGCCGCCGACCATACCGCCGCCGACAACGGCGATCCCGGCTTGTTGGATTGTCATGGTCATTTGTCCTTATTTGATAATCCCCTAAGTTTACCGGATTTTTTTGGTCTTGAGGCTGACAAGCTTCATACTGGTCACAACCGCACCAAAGCATTACAATACGCGCCCTGCAATCCTGAGCACGAGCAAGTCGATGACAAAAAAACTCCATATTAAAACCTGGGGCTGTCAGATGAACGAATACGATTCATCAAAGATGGCCGATCTGCTGGATGCCACCCATGGGTATCAACTCACCGACGTGGCGGAAGAGGCAGACGTGTTGCTGCTAAACACCTGCTCGATCCGTGAGAAGGCGCAGGAGAAAGTCTTTCACCAGCTAGGCCGCTGGAAGCTGATCAAACAGAAAAGACCCGAAGTGATCATCGGCGTCGGCGGCTGTGTCGCCTCCCAGGAAGGCAAGCTGATCCGTCAGCGCGCCCACTACGTCGACATAATTTTTGGCCCGCAAACCCTGCACCGTCTGCCGGAGATGATCAACTCCGTACGCGGGACCGGCCAGCGCAAGGCGATCATCGACGTCAGCTTCCCGGAAATCGAAAAATTCGACCGTCTGCCGGAACCGCGCGCGGATGGCCCGACCGCCTTCGTCTCAATCATGGAAGGCTGCAATAAGTACTGTACGTACTGCGTGGTGCCTTATACCCGCGGCGAAGAAGTCAGCCGTCCATGCGACGACATCCTGTTTGAGATCGCCCAGCTGGCGGCCCAGGGCGTGCGCGAAGTTAACCTGCTCGGGCAGAACGTTAACGCCTGGCGCGGCGAGAACTATGACGGCAGCACCGGCACCTTTGCTGAACTGCTGCGTCTGGTCGCGGCTATCGACGGTATCGACCGCATCCGCTTCACCACCAGCCACCCGATCGAATTCACCGATGACATCATCGATGTTTACCGCGATACGCCAGAGCTGGTGAGCTTCCTGCATCTGCCTATCCAGTGTGGTTCTGACCGCGTGCTGAACCTGATGGGCCGCACCCACACCGCGCTGGAATATAAAGCGATTATCCGCAAGCTGCGTGAAGCGCGCCCGGATATCCAGATCAGCTCTGACTTTATCGTTGGCTTCCCGGGTGAAACGGACGAGGATTTTGAGCGCACCATGAAGGTCATTGGTGATGTGAACTTCGACGTGAGCTACAGCTTCATCTTCTCTGCCCGCCCAGGCACGCCTGCCGCCGATATGGTTGATGACGTGCCGGATGAGGTGAAAAAGCAGCGTCTCTATATTCTGCAGGATCGCATCAACCAGCAGGCGAACGCCTGGAGCCGTCGGATGCTCGGCACCGTTCAGCGCGTGCTGGTAGAAGGCACTTCACGTAAGAGCATCATGCAGCTCTCTGGCCGTACGGAGAACAACCGCGTGGTGAACTTCGAAGGCACGCCGGATCTGGTAGGTAAGTTTGTTGATATCGAGATCCTTGAAGTGCTGACCAACTCCCTGCGTGGAAAACTGGTGCGTACCGAAGATGAAATGGGCCTGCGGGTCGTTGAATCGCCAGAGTCGGTCATTGCCCGTACCCGTAAAGAAAGCGATCTGGGTGTCGGCGTTTATCAGCCATAATCTCCGAGGCCTGCCGTTTCTGGCAGGCCTTGCATTTCCCCCTGTTCTCCCCCATATCCTTCGCAATGCTTGCGCCTTTAACCTGTGGCGTGAATAATTTCATAAGACAGACCCACTGCCTTATGACACCCGAGACATTAAGAGGAACGGTTTGAATATAGATACGCGTGAAATTACCCTTGAGCCAGCAGACAACGCTCGCCTGCTGAGCCTGTGCGGGCCGTTTGATGACAACATCAAACAACTGGAGCGACGTCTGGGAATCGAGATTAACCGTCGCGATAACCATTTCAAACTCACCGGCCGCGCCATCTGCGTTAATGCAGCTGCGGATATTCTCAATAGCCTGTACGTCGATACCGCGCCAATGCGCGGCGAAATTCAGGATATTGAGCCGGAACAGATCCATCTGGCGATCAAAGAAGCGCGCGTGCTGGAGCAGAGCGCTGAGAGCGTTCCGGAATATGGCAAAGCCATCCATATCAAAACCAAGCGTGGGGTAATTAAGCCCCGCACGCCAAACCAGGCGCAGTACATCGCCAATATTCTCGACCACGACATCACCTTCGGCGTCGGCCCGGCGGGTACGGGTAAGACCTACCTTGCGGTAGCGGCCGCCGTGGATGCCCTGGAGCGCCAGGAGATCCGCCGTATTCTGCTTACCCGCCCTGCGGTGGAAGCGGGCGAAAAGCTCGGCTTTTTACCCGGCGATCTGAGCCAGAAAGTCGACCCGTATCTGCGTCCGCTGTACGATGCGCTGTTCGAAATGCTTGGCTTCGAGAAGGTCGAAAAACTGATCGAACGTAACGTCATCGAAGTAGCCCCGCTGGCCTACATGCGCGGGCGCACATTGAACGATGCGTTCATCATTCTGGATGAGAGCCAGAACACCACCATCGAACAGATGAAGATGTTCCTGACCCGTATTGGCTTTAACTCCAAAGCGGTGATCACCGGCGACATCACCCAGATCGACCTGCCGCGCAGCACCAAATCCGGTCTGCGCCATGCCATCGAAGTGCTGAGCGAAGTGGACGAAATCAGCTTTAACTTCTTCCACAGCGAAGACGTAGTGCGCCACCCGGTGGTAGCCCGTATCGTCACGGCGTATGAAGCGTGGGAAGCAGCAGATCAAAAACGTAAAGCAGAACAGGCAGCGGAACGCAAACGCGAAGCCCAGGAGCAAGAGCAGAAATGAGTCAGGTGATCCTCGATTTACAACTGGCATGTGAAGAGTCTTCCGGCCTGCCGGAAGAGAGCCAGTTCCAGGCGTGGCTGAATGCCGTCATCCCCCAGTTTCAGGAAGAGTCAGAAGTGACGATTCGCCTGGTGGATGAAGCAGAAAGCCACGAGCTGAACCTGACCTACCGCGGGAAAGATAAGCCGACTAACGTCCTCTCTTTCCCGTTCGAAGCGCCGCCGGGCATTGAACTGCCGCTGCTGGGTGATTTGATCATCTGTCGTCAGGTGGTGGAGCAGGAAGCGCAGGAGCAGCAGAAGCCGCTCGAGGCCCACTGGGCGCATATGGTAGTGCACGGCAGCCTGCATCTGCTGGGTTACGACCACATTGAAGATGACGAAGCAGAAGAGATGGAATCCCTCGAGACAGAGATAATGCTTGCTCTGGGCTATGAGGATCCGTACATTGCCGAGAAAGAGTAGTCTGTAGGGCGCGCTTGCGCCCTGCTGGCATAATGTGCCGTTGCGTATGACAAAAGTCCGCGGCGGCAATCAATAGACCAACATGAGAACCCTTAACAAACGCCATGAGCGACGACAATTCACACAGTAGCGACACACCAAACAGCAAAAAAGGATTTTTCTCCCTCCTTCTGAGCCAGCTGTTCCACGGGGAACCTAAAAACCGTGACGACCTTCTGGAGCTCATCCGTGACTCCGGGCAAAACGAGCTTATCGATGAGGATACGCGCGAGATGCTCGAAGGGGTAATGGACATCGCCGACCAGCGCGTTCGCGATATCATGATCCCGCGTTCCCAGATGATTACCCTGAAACGCAACCAGACCCTGGACGAGTGCCTCGATGTCATCATCGAATCCGCTCACTCGCGTTTCCCGGTGATCAGCGAAGACAAAGATCACATCGAAGGGATTTTGATGGCTAAAGATCTGCTGCCGTTTATGCTCAGCGATTCCGAAGCCTTCAGCATGGAAAAAGTGTTACGCCCGGCGGTGGTTGTTCCGGAGAGCAAGCGTGTTGACCGCATGCTGAAAGAGTTCCGCTCCCAGCGCTACCACATGGCGATTGTTATCGATGAATTTGGCGGTGTTTCGGGCCTGGTCACCATCGAAGATATTCTTGAACTGATCGTGGGTGAAATCGAAGACGAATATGACGAAGAAGAGGATATCGACTTCCGTCAGCTGAGCCGCCACACCTGGACCGTGCGTGCGCTCGCCCCAATCGAAGATTTCAATGACACCTTCGGGACCCACTTCAGCGATGAAGAGGTGGATACCATCGGCGGGCTGGTAATGCAGGCGTTTGGTCACCTGCCGGCGCGTGGCGAGACCGTGGAAATAGACGGTTACCAGTTCAAGGTGGCGATGGCCGACAGTCGACGTATTATTCAGGTTCATGTAAGAATGCCGGACGATGCTCCGCAACCCACACTGGATGATTGATTTAAATGGCATTTGCCCCACTGTTTGAACGCCAGCGCACGCGTTTGCTGCTGGCGCTAATCCTCGGAGCCAGCGGTACGCTGGCTTTTTCCCCTTACGACTTCTGGCCTGCTGCCCTGCTCTCCCTGATGGGACTTCAGGGGCTGACGCTTAACCGACGCCCTCTTCAGGCGGCGGCGATTGGCTATTTCTGGGGTCTGGGCCTGTTTGGCGCCGGTATTAACTGGGTTTACGTCAGCATTGCCCAGTTTGGCGGCATGCCAGGCCCGGTGAACGTCTTCCTCGTGGTGCTGCTGGCGGCGTACCTCTCGCTGTACACCGGTCTGTTCGCCGGGATCCTCTCGCGCCTGTGGCCGAAAACCAGCTGGCTGCGTGTGGCCATTGCCGCCCCTGTGGTCTGGCAGGTTACCGAGTTCCTGCGCGGCTGGGTGTTGACCGGTTTTCCGTGGCTACAGTTTGGCTACAGCCAGATAGACGGCCCGCTGAAAGGGCTGGCGCCGGTGATGGGCGTCGAGGCGATCAACTTCCTGCTGATGGTGGTGAGTGGCCTGCTGGTGCTGGCGCTGGTGCAGCGCAACTGGCGACCGCTGGTGATGGCTCTGGTGCTCTTTGCCCTGCCTTTCCCGCTGCGTTATATCCAGTGGTTCACTCTTGAACCGGAACGCGCAACCCAGGTGTCGATGGTTCAGGGCGATATCCCTCAGTCGCTGAAATGGGATGAAGGCCAACTGATCAACACCCTGAAAATTTATCTGGATGCCACCCAGAAAGAGATGGGCAAATCCCAGCTGATTATCTGGCCGGAGTCGGCAATTCCGGATCTGGAGATTAACCAGCAGCGTTTTCTTGCCATGATGGACGATCTGCTGCGGGCGCGAAACTCCACCCTGATCACCGGTATCGTTGACGCGCGTCTGAACAAGCAAAACCGTTACGACACTTACAACACCATCATTACGCTTGGGAAAGACAACCCGTACAGCTACGAGTCGACTAACCGCTACAACAAGAATCACCTGGTACCTTTTGGTGAGTTTGTGCCGCTGGAGTCGATTCTGCGTCCGCTGGCACCGTTCTTCGATCTGCCGATGTCCTCCTTTAGCCGGGGTTCTTACGTTCAGCCTCAGCTGAGCGCACACGGATTTCTGCTGACCGCCGCCATCTGCTACGAGATCATCCTGGGTGAACAGGTGCGGGATAATTTCCGCCCGAACACTGACTACCTGCTGACTATCTCTAACGATGCCTGGTTCGGTAAGTCGATTGGTCCATGGCAGCACTTCCAGATGGCGCGGATGCGCTCCCTGGAGCTGGCGCGTCCTCTGCTGCGCAGCACCAACAACGGTATCACTGCCGTGATTGGCCCGCAGGGCGAAATTCAGGCCATGCTCCCTCAGTTCACCCGCGACGTACTGACGGCAAAAGTCACACCCGCCACGGGGCTGACGCCGTACGCCCGCACCGGCAACTGGCCGCTGTGGATCCTCACCGCCCTGTTCGGTTTCGGCGCTTTGCTGATGAGTTTGCGCCAGCGTCGTAAGTAGCTTTTTCCCCCTCACCCTAACCCTCTCCCCTTAGGGGAGAGGGGATCGTCCTTGCATATTTGCCCCATCCTGCTTGCCTTTCTCCCTCTCCCTTTCAGGGAGAGGGCCGGGGTGAGGGTTAATTCTGGCACGCCTGTTGCTTTATTTATTCACGTAAACGCGATTTGGCTTAATGTGAAACCTTGTCGCACCAGCATAGCTCACCGGTAGCACCGAAACGGTGCAACGAAAGATTTATGCCTCTGAATGGTGCGGCGCGCTTCGCAAAAATAAACAATAACGCAGCAAAATCTTTACATTAAGCCAAACTAAATGTTAACAAACATGTATAACACTGCACTCGTATCGCGCGAGCTATAACAACATCACACCGAATATCAATGCGTCTCTGGCGCTGATAAAAAAGGAGTTGGATATGCAATTACGTAAACTGGCCACAGCAATGCTGGTGATGGGATTGTCCGCAGGCGTGGTTCACGCTGAAGATGCTGCGCCGGCAGCAGGCGGCACCCTGGAAAAAATCGCTAAAAACGGCGTGATTGTGGTCGGCCACCGTGAGTCATCTGTTCCGTTCTCATACTACGACAACACGCAAAAAGTCGTGGGCTACTCACAGGATTACTCCAACGCGATCGTTGACGCGGTGAAGAAAAAGCTGAACAAACCGAATCTGGAAGTGAAGCTGATCCCAATCACTTCACAAAACCGTATCCCGCTGCTGCAAAACGGCACCTTCGATTTTGAGTGTGGCTCCACCACCAACAACCTTGAGCGTCAAAAACAGGCTGCCTTCTCCGACACGATCTTCGTGGTGGGTACCCGTCTGCTGACCAAAAAAGGCGGCGAGATTAAAGACTTTGCCGACCTGAAAGGCAAAGCGGTGGTTGTGACCTCCGGTACCACCTCTGAAGTTCTGCTGCACAAGCTGAATGAAGAGAAGAAAATGGACATGCGTATCATCAGCGCCAAAGACCATGGTGACTCTTTCCGTACCCTGGAAAGCGGCCGCGCTGTTGCCTTTATGATGGATGACGCCCTGCTGGCCGGTGAACGTGCTAAAGCGAAGAAACCAGACAACTGGGAAATCGTCGGCACCGCGCAGTCCAAAGAGGCCTATGGCTGCATGATGCGTAAAGACGATGCGGAATTTAAGAAACTGGTCGATGACACCATCGCTCAGGTTCAGACCTCTGGCGACGCGGAAAAATGGTTCGATAAGTGGTTCAAGAACCCAATCCCACCAAAGAATCTGAACATGAACTTTGAACTGTCTGACGACATGAAAGCGCTGTTTAAAGAACCGAATGACAAGGCACTTAACTAATTAGAACCACTAAGGGGCGGGATCTCCTGCCCTCTCGATTGTCGGGAAGCGCGGACAGACTAAACGTTGAGTGGTCGTTCCCCACTCAGCGCGAACATTAAAGCTTCTCACCAATCTTCGAGGGTAGCGCTGCTACCCTTTTTTTTCTGGAGTTTACTATGTCAATCGACTGGAACTGGGGCATTTTCCTGCAGCAAGCCCCGTTCGGCAACACCACCTATCTTGGCTGGCTGTGGAGCGGTTTTCAGGTCACGGTCGCACTGTCGATCACCGCCTGGATTATTGCGTTTCTCGTCGGCTCGTTGTTCGGTATTTTACGTACCGTCCCTAACCGTTTTCTCTCTTCGCTGGGAACCCTCTACGTCGAACTGTTCCGTAACGTTCCGTTAATCGTGCAGTTCTTTACCTGGTATCTGGTCATTCCTGAACTGTTGCCGGAAGATATCGGCATGTGGTTCAAATCTGAACTGGATCCGAACGTTCAGTTCTTTGTCTCCTCGATGCTCTGCCTCGGCCTGTTTACCGCTGCCCGTGTTTGTGAGCAAGTACGTGCGGCGATCCAGTCGCTGCCACGCGGACAAAAAAATGCCGCACTGGCGATGGGTCTGACCCTGCCGCAGGCTTACCGCTATGTTCTGCTGCCGAATGCCTATCGCGTGATTGTGCCGCCGATGACCTCGGAGATGATGAACCTGGTGAAAAACTCGGCCATCGCCTCCACGATCGGTCTGGTGGATATGGCCGCGCAGGCGGGTAAACTGCTGGACTATTCCGCCCACGCGTGGGAATCCTTTACCGCCATTACCCTGGCGTACGTGCTGATTAACGCTGTGATTATGCTGGTGATGAACCTGGTCGAACGTAAAGTTCGCCTGCCGGGCAACCTGGGGGGCAAATAATGTACGAGTTTGACTGGAGTTCTATTGTTCCTTCCCTGCCCTACCTGATTGATGGGCTGATTATCACCCTGAAGATCACCCTGACGGCGGTGGTGGTCGGGATTGTCTGGGGTACGCTGCTGGCGGTGATGCGCCTGTCGAGCTTTAAGCCTGTCGCCTGGTTTGCAACGGCCTACGTCAACGTGTTTCGTTCCATTCCGCTGGTGATGGTGCTGCTGTGGTTCTATCTCATCGTACCCGGTCTGCTGCAGGACGTGCTTGGCCTGTCGCCGAAATCTGACATCCGCCTGATCTCGGCGATGGTGGCCTTCTCCATGTTTGAGGCGGCGTACTACTCGGAGATTATCCGTGCCGGGATCCAGAGTATCTCCCGCGGGCAGTCCAGCGCCGCGCTGGCGTTAGGCATGACCACTGGCAGTCGATGAAGCTCATCATTCTGCCGCAGGCGTTCCGCGCCATGGTTCCGCTGCTGCTGACCCAGGGCATCGTATTGTTCCAGGACACCTCGCTGGTGTATGTACTGAGCCTGGCAGACTTCTTCCGTACCGCCTCCACCATCGGCGAGCGCGATGGTACTCAGGTTGAGATGATCCTGTTCGCAGGTGCGGTCTATTTTGCAATTAGTTTAAGCGCGTCGCTGTTGGTCAGCTGGCTGAAGAAAAGGACAGTGTAATGATTTCCCTGAAAAATGTTTCTAAATGGTATGGGCACTTTCAGGTGCTGACCGACTGCTCCACGGAAGTGAAAAAGGGCGAGGTGGTGGTGGTTTGCGGGCCGTCCGGCTCCGGTAAATCCACGCTGATCAAAACCGTGAACGGCCTTGAGCCGGTGCAGCAGGGCGAGATCACCGTCAACGGCACCAAAGTGAATGACAAGAAAACCAACCTGGCGAAGCTGCGCTCCAACGTCGGGATGGTGTTCCAGCACTTTGAACTGTTCCCGCATCTGTCGATCATTGAGAACCTGACCCTGGCCCAGGTAAAAGTCCTCAAGCGCGACAAAGCAGCAGCACGCGAGAAAGGCCTTAAACTGCTTGAGCGCGTAGGGCTTTCTGCACATGCCGATAAGTTCCCGGCGCAGCTCTCCGGCGGCCAGCAGCAGCGCGTGGCGATTGCCCGCGCGCTGTGCATGGATCCGGTGGCCATGCTGTTTGATGAACCCACGTCGGCACTCGATCCTGAGATGATCAATGAGGTGCTGGACGTCATGGTTGAGCTGGCCAATGAAGGGATGACCATGATGGTGGTGACCCACGAAATGGGCTTTGCGCGTAAAGTGGCGAACCGCGTCATCTTTATGGATGAAGGCAAAATCGTCGAGGATTCGGCCAAGGAAGATTTCTTTGCCAACCCTCAGTCCGAACGCGCTAAAGACTTCCTCGCCAAAATTCTGCATTAATCCCTCTGGTGCGCAATCGCTCAGATTGCGCACCGCTTCACGCTTTTCATCTGTTTGCCTCGTCTGCTCCTCTCTTCAGCGTTAGCCTTGTCACAAAACAACACTGAGAAATGGAGAATTCAATGGCACTACCTATTATCCTCGATTGCGACCCGGGTCATGATGACGCGATCGCTCTCGTCCTCGCCCTCGCCTCACCAGAACTGGAACTCAAGGCGGTGACCTCTTCTGCCGGAAACCAGACTCCGGACAAAACCCTGCGCAACGTGCTGCGAATGCTGACGCTTTTAAAACGCAGCGATATTCCGGTGGCTGGTGGGGCCACTAAGCCTCTGATGCGCGATTTGATTATTGCCGACAACGTGCACGGTGAAAGCGGTCTTGATGGCCCTGCCCTGCCTGAGCCCGATTTTGCCCCGCAGGATTGCACGGCCGTGGAACTGATGGCAAAGGTACTGCGTGAAAGCCCTGAACCGGTGACGCTGGTGGCAACCGGCCCGCAGACTAACGTCGCTCTGCTGTTGAACGCTCACCCTGAACTGCACACAAAAATCGCCCGGATTGTGATCATGGGCGGCGCGATGGGGCTGGGCAACTGGACGCCCGCGGCGGAATTCAACATTTATGTCGACCCCGAAGCCGCCGAAATCGTTTTTCAGTCCGGCATCCCGGTAGTAATGGCCGGGCTGGATGTAACGCACAAGGCGCAAATTATGGCGGAGGATATCGAGCGTTTTCGCCGTATTGGTAACCCGGTGGCGACCACAGTGGCGGAGCTGCTGGACTTCTTTATGGCTTACCATAAAGCGGAAAAATGGGGTTTTCACGGGGCGCCATTGCACGATCCCTGTACCATCGCCTGGCTACTTAAACCCGATATGTTCACCGCTATCGAGCGCTGGGTTGGCGTCGAGACGCAGGGGAAATATACCCAGGGTATGACCGTCGTGGATTATTACTTTTTAACCGGTAACTCCCCTAACGCCACGGTGTTAACAGATATAAACCGTGCCGCCTTTGTTGATCTGCTGGCGCAGCGACTTGCATTCTACAATTAATTCAAAAGCCTGCGCTCTTGTCCCAGGACCAGAGCGCAGAGATGAATCATTCAGCAAATCTATTAAGATCATAATTTCAGCTATCAATTCATAAAGAATTAAGAAAAAGACACGTAGCACCGCGCTAGCGCTTTCGCTATTATCCCTCATCTTTTTATAAAGGTATCACCCCAGTAAATTGTCAGTAAGTAAATCGGAATTAAGTACTCCTCAAAATATAATTCACTTTATTTCTATTATTATTCCGATAACCTCGACTATAAAAACGGCGTTAATTCAGGGATGGAACTCTGAATGATTAAGTCATTAAATCAACTTCAAATGAAATGGATTTCTTTTATGCGAAAAACTTGCGTTATGCTTATTACTGGCCTGTTTATTTATGCCGGGGGGGGTAAACATGTCTACGCCAGTAATAGTCATCCAGCCACCACACAATCGGAACAGGACAAAGCACGCCAGACGGCGTTAAAACCGATGGAGCAGGAATATACACCCGGCAGCATTTATACCGGTGAGAAAATGCTTAAGTTTCCTGAAGAGTCCGTCTGCAAATATATTAATGACGTGGTCATCGAATCAGATGACGCAGCCCTCACCCGCAGAATGCTCGGCAAATTGACCGCCCAGGCGAAATCACGATGCCTTGGCATAAATGGCATTCAACTACTGGCGCACGCGTTACAAAATGAACTTATCGCGCGTGGGTACATTACTTCACTGATTGATATCCCTTCTCAGGATATGGCGAATGGCATTCTAATCCTGACGTTGGTTTATGGCCGGGTAGGAGAAATAGCATATGATGCGAAAACCGAAAATGACGAAACCCGTCTGTGGAACACAATGCCCACCTCTTCAGATAACATATTAAATCTGAAAGACTTAGAAATGGGTATGGCGAATCTCCAGCGCCTCCCTGGCACATCGGCTCATATGAAATTACAGCCCGGGAAGCAGTACGGCGAAACCGACATCGTCATTACCCGCAAGCTGGATAAAATGTGGCAACTCGGCGCCTGGCTGGATGATGCGGGAAGCCGCGCCAGTGGACGCTATCAGGGCGGTGCTGCGCTGTACCTTTATGATTTGACTACCCTTGACGATATCCTTTATCTCGCTGCAGGCGGCGATGTGGAATATCAGCAGAAAAATGACGGCAACCATAACAGCAGCCTCTATTACTCTGTTCCCTTCGGCTACTGGAATCTTAGCGTTTATGCGTCTCACAGCACCTACCTGCAACAGTTCAGGGGGAATTACTCAACGGTAGATTATGAAAGCAAGAACCGTTATTACAGCGCCACGCTGGAACGACTGATCTCTCATACCCGGGACCAAAAAACCTCGCTGAGCGCACGAGTGTCTAAAAGCCGTTCCCGTTACTATTTTGGCGGTGAGGAATTGATGGTAATGCGTAAGCAAAATCCCGCCTGGGAACTGGGTGTACGCCACCAGCACTATTTCAACAAAAAGATCGTCGATGCCGGAATAACGATGCAGCATCGGTTAGGCTGGCTGAGCTCAACGCCAACGCCTGAAGAAAAGGCGGGTTTATATAATAAACAGGCACGCGCCGTTCGTGCCGACATTAAAGCATTAATGAAGTTTGACAATACCGGAGAAAAGTTCGCCTGGGCTCCGCATTTTAGTCTGCAAATTAGCCCTGATACCTTATCCAGCGATAATTTATTTAATATTGGCAACCGCTGGTCAGTAAGAGGGTTTGATGGTGAAAGCACGCTATCCAGTAACCAAGGATGGTATCTACGCAATGATTTTATCTGGAACATCCCAACACCCGACCAGCAATTTTATGTCGGTCTTGATGCAGGAAAAATTATCGGCAGCGATCGGTATCAATCCGGAAAAGTATTATCCGGCGCGGTAGTGGGTTTGCGTGGGGAAAAACTGGCGACTCAATACGACCTTTTTATCGGCATACCACTTGTGAAACCCGAGAGTTATCATACTGATGCGCTTAATATGGGTTTTTCATTGCAATGGAGGTACTAAACAACATAAAAAATCACTCGTTTATTTAGCAGTAATTTTCGGAAATATTTTCATTAAAGGAATAATCACATGTTTAAATTTAAAATCAGCTATGTCGCCCTGGCGGCAGCACTTTCAGCAACTGGCGTAAATGCCGATCCTTTCAGCTATAACCATTTATCTGGCGCAAAAGTCATTGATATCGAAGCACCTAATGCTGCCGGTGTTTCGCATAATATGTACCGTGAATTTAACGTGAGTGATAAAGGTGTCATTCTGAACAACAGCGCGAGCGATGTTGTTCACGGCACGTTGGGTAATATTGCCAGGAACAATAATCTGGCTAACGGAAGCGCTTCCGTCATTCTTAACGAAGTAACTTCTAATAAATCCAGCGCCCTGAACGGTTTTATCGAGGTCAATGGTCAGAGAGCCGATGTCGTCATTGCTAACCCGAACGGCATCTCCTGCTCCGGCTGTAGCTTTGTCAACACCAATAAAGTGGTTATGACAACCGGTAAAGTCAACATGACCGACGCCGGGGCTATCGGCAGCTACACCGTCACTGGCGGCAAAATTAGCATTGATGGTAATGGCATGAACGCTGCAGAAAACTATGCCGCTCTGCTGGCTGACGTTATCAGCCTCAACGGCCAGGTTAATGTTAAAAATGCCATGATAAGCGCCGGTAACTTCACCCTGAATAATAGCACTGGTCAGATCACCTCCGCCGGAAAAACAGCCACCCTGAAACAGATGCTCTTCCCTGAATACAGCATTGACGTCAGTGCGATGGGAGGTGTTAAAGCCGACAATATTACCATGGTGGGCAATAATCTCGGCTTTGGTGTACGCAATACTGGCGCAATTGTTGCGAAGGGCGTTCTGTCTATGGCCAGCAATGGTATGCTGGTAAACGAACGCTCTATTACCAACAATGGTATGGTGACCCAGATAATGTCTGCGGGAGAAATAAAAAACACAGGTAATATTTCAAGCGCCAATATTGCCGTACTGAATAGCGCCAATAATCTGGTTAATACCGGCACGATTTTCAGCGGTAACCAAATGGCCGTTTCAGCAGCCAGTGATCTCTCTAACAAAGGTACCATTAAAGCAATTAACGAGCTTGTAATTGCCACCAACGGCAATCTGGAAAATATGGGTGCAGCATATATTCATTCTGGAAATAGGCTGACCATCTCCGCAGCGGGTAATATTACTCAAAAAGGTGGATCAATGTACGGTGCCAATACCGCGTTCACCTTCGGCGGAAACAGTTTCACTTCAGACCGTTATATTTATGGCACTGAAACTTTGCAAATTACGTCGACCAAAGACAACCAACTCTCCTCAGGTGAAATCATTAATTCAGGCTCAATGTCCGGTGGCGATATTCTCATTCAGACTAACGGCACCATCACCCAACACGCTAATAGCCAAATTAAGGCGAGCAAAAGTCTGACTACGGCAAGCAACTGGTTGAACAACTCCGGTTATATGGGAGGTACGTATACTACGGTCATGATTCAGAATAATAAAACTGATAACTACGGTCATATCGAGGGTACTGGGGTTAGCGTCATTACCTCCGGCGATCTGTATAACGAAGCGCTGATTCGCTCCTGGGGCGATCTCACCCTGAGTACGCAAAATAAAGGCAACATTATTAACCGCGGCCATATTAAGGCTCAGAATACGCTGAACTTGACTGCCAAAAAAGTTGAGAACGGTGGTTATAAATGTGGTTTCCTGAATTTAAAAACCTGCGGCGTTGGTGCATTGACCGCTAACAAACTGATTCTGGATTCTTCCCATAAATATGCATCAAACATGGGCGGCAATCAGAACTTTAAAGCGACAGAAATCACTGCCAGATAAGCAGTACTTTAACAACGGTGCGCAAGTTTTGCGCACCGATTTACTGTAAAGAAGATAACTTTTTACTACGGATTCAAGGTTCAAATGGCCGACGCTGGAACTGATCGTGGCCGCATTTTGGACAGAGCGGCAGCATCTCTGGGGTATAAATCGCCAGATGAAAATGGCACTTCTCACACACCAGATTCCCCAGCCCGACAACCTCACCGCTGTGATACACCCCGTGATGGTTGAGATCCTGGAATACCTCGCGCCACTCCAGCTGGGTTTTATCGGTGATGTCCGCCAGCTCCTGCCACAGGCTCTCTTTGATCACCCGCATAAATACGCTGTCTGTAGCCTCATCCTGGCTCTCGCCATAGCTACGGGCAAACTCCTCCAGATCGCGGCGAACCGCGCGGGTCACCTCTTCCACTTCGGTGCGCGTTAACTCACCCGTCTGCATCACCTTAACGCGTGCATGCTCGACGAGCGCATCTATATCACGCTCACCGTTCCGCAGACGTTCTGTCAATGTGGCGACCAGTTCACGGTAAAATTGAGCAACCTTGTTCATCATTTTGCCTCCCGGGTAAGTAAACCTCTCTAATGATAGACCTTATTTGCGCCCCGCTTTGTCAGGTCATCCACACTCTGCGTAAATACCTGCAAGTCGCTTTTAGTGGTAAAGGCTGTTTTGACGCGGGCGTTTGGGCTATGCTATGCGGATCTGAATTACCACATCCATTGGCTACGTTTGTAGCTGTATTGAACACAGGACCACTGGCTGCCATGCAAGAGCAATACCGCCCGGAAGAGATAGAATCGAAAGTCCAGCAACACTGGGACGAGAAGCGCACTTTTGAAGTCACCGAAGACGAGAGCAAAGAGAAGTATTACTGCCTGTCGATGCTTCCCTATCCTTCTGGCCGACTACACATGGGCCACGTGCGTAACTACACCATCGGTGATGTGATCGCCCGTTATCAGCGCATGCTGGGCAAAAACGTCCTGCAGCCAATCGGCTGGGATGCGTTTGGTCTGCCTGCAGAAGGTGCAGCGGTAAAAAACAACACTGCGCCAGCGCCATGGACCTACGACAACATCGCCTACATGAAAAACCAGCTCAAGATGCTGGGCTTTGGCTATGACTGGAGCCGCGAGCTGGCAACCTGCACCCCGGAATACTACCGCTGGGAGCAGAAGTTCTTCACCGAGCTGTATAAAAAAGGCCTGGTGTACAAGAAAACCTCTGCCGTTAACTGGTGCCCGAACGATCAGACCGTTCTCGCTAACGAACAGGTCATCGACGGCTGCTGCTGGCGCTGCGACACCAAGGTTGAACGTAAAGAGATCCCACAGTGGTTTATCAAAATCACCGCTTACGCCGACGAACTGCTGAACGATCTGGATAATCTGGACCACTGGCCAGATACCGTTAAGACCATGCAGCGCAACTGGATCGGCCGCTCTGAAGGCGTGGAGATCACCTTCAACGTTGAGAACTACGATCAGACTCTGACCGTCTACACTACCCGTCCGGACACCTTCATGGGTGCGACCTACCTGGCCGTTGCCGCAGGTCACCCTCTGGCGCAGAAAGCGGCAGAGAACAATCCGGAACTGGCAGCCTTCATCGACGAATGCCGCAACACCAAAGTGGCCGAAGCCGACATGGCAACGATGGAGAAAAAAGGCGTTGCCACCGGTTTCTACGCGACGCACCCGCTGACTGGCGAAGCGATCCCGGTCTGGGCCGCCAACTTCGTTCTGATGGAGTACGGTACCGGCGCAGTTATGGCCGTTCCGGGTCACGATCAGCGCGATTACGAATTTGCCACTAAATACAACCTTGCGATCAAGCCGGTTATCCTGGCAGCGGATGGCTCTGAGCCGGATCTGTCCGAACAGGCATTGACTGAAAAAGGCACCCTGTTTAACTCCGGCGAATTTAGCGGCCTGAGCTTCGAAGAAGGCTTCAACGCCATTGCTGACAAGCTGGCCGCGCTGGGCGTCGGCGAGCGTAAAGTTAACTACCGTCTGCGCGACTGGGGTGTTTCCCGTCAGCGTTACTGGGGCGCACCGATTCCGATGGTTACCCTGGAAGACGGTACCGTGATGCCAACGCCAGAAGATCAACTGCCGGTGATCCTGCCGGAAGATGTGGTTATGGATGGCATCTCCAGCCCGATCAAAGCCGATCCTGAGTGGGCGAAAACCACCGTTAACGGTATTCCTGCGCTGCGTGAGACCGACACCTTCGACACCTTTATGGAGTCCTCCTGGTACTACGCGCGCTACACCTGCCCGCAGTATCAGGAAGGCATGCTGGATTCCAAAGCAGCAAACTACTGGCTGCCGGTGGATATCTACATCGGTGGTATCGAACACGCCATCATGCACCTGCTCTACTTCCGCTTCTTCCACAAGCTGATGCGCGACGCAGGCATGGTGAACTCTGACGAGCCAGCGAAACAGCTGCTGTGTCAGGGCATGGTGCTGGCAGACGCCTTCTACTACGTGGGCGCGAACGGCGAGCGTAACTGGGTCTCCCCGGTTGATGCCATCGTTGAGCGCGACGAGAAAGGCCGTATCGTTAAGGCGAAAGACGCCGCGGGCCACGAGCTGGTTTACACCGGCATGAGCAAAATGTCGAAGTCCAAAAACAACGGCATTGACCCGCAGGTGATGGTTGAGCGCTACGGTGCCGACACCGTGCGTCTGTTCATGATGTTTGCCTCTCCGGCAGATATGACCCTTGAGTGGCAGGAGTCCGGCGTTGAAGGGGCTAACCGCTTCCTGAAACGTGTCTGGAAACTGGTTTACGAGCACACCTCTCAGGGTGACGCCCCGGCGCTGGATACCGCTGCACTGACTGAAGATCAGCAGGCGCTGCGTCGCGATGTTCATAAAACGATTGCCAAAGTGACCGATGATATTGGTCGCCGTCAGACCTTCAACACCGCAATTGCGGCTATTATGGAATTGATGAACAAGCTGGCGAAAGCCCCGCAGGACGGCGAGCAGGATCGCGCCATCATGCGTGAAGCGCTGCTGGCGGTCGTACGTATGCTGAACCCGTTCACCCCACACGCCAGCTTTACCCTGTGGCAGGAGCTGAACGGCGAAGGCGATATCGACAATGCACCGTGGCCGGTGGCGGATGAATCCGCAATGGTTGAAAACACCACCCTGGTCGTTGTGCAGGTAAACGGTAAAGTCCGCGGTAAAATCACTGTTCCGGTTGATGCAACCGAAGAGCAGGTACGCGAACGTGCCGGCCAGGAGCATCTGGTGGCGAAGTATCTTGATGGCGTTACCGTACGTAAAGTGATCTACGTACCTGGTAAACTGCTGAACCTGGTCGTTGGCTAAGCGCGGGAGGAAGCGTGCGACAACTGGCAACATTACTGTTATCGCTGGCGGTGCTGGTCACCGCCGGATGTGGCTGGCACCTGCGCAACACCACACAGGTGCCGGAACAGATGAAAACGATGATTTTCGATTCGGGGGATCCAAATGGTCCGCTTAGCCGTGCCATTCGTAACCAGCTGCGCCTTAACGGCGTTGATCTGATCGAGAAAAGTACGCTGCGCCAGGATATCCCGTCGTTCCGCGTCTTAAGCTCTACCCTGAGCCAGGACACCGCCTCCATCTTCCAGGATGGTCGTACTGCGGAATACCAGATGGTGATGGAAGTGCACGCTGCGGTTCTGATCCCGGGTAGCGATATTTACCCAATCAGCACCAAGGTCTACCGTTCGTTCTTCGATAACCCGCAGACAGCCCTTGCGAAAGACGCTGAGCAGACCATTATCGTGAACGAAATGTATGACAAGGCAGCGGAGCAGCTGATCCGTAAGCTGCCGAGCGTCCATTCCGCTGAAAAAGAGAACGCCCAGAAGGCTACACCTGCGGCATCCTCATCTCGCGTCTCCACGACGCTGGGTCAGTAATGCTCAGGTTGTACCCTGAACAACTCCGCGCGCAGCTCAATGAAGGGCTGCGCGCGGCGTATCTACTGCTCGGAAACGACCCACTTTTGCTTCAGGAGAGCCAGGACGCCGTTCGTCAGATTGCGGCCAGCCAGGGCTTTGAGGAGCACCACAGTTTCACTCTGGATAACAGCACCGACTGGCAGGAGATTTTCTCGCTCTGCCAGGCGATGAGCCTGTTTGCCGCCCGGCAAACCCTGCTTATTCAGCTCCCGGAAAATGGCCCTAACGCGGCCATCAACGAACAGCTTGCCACGTTGGTTAGCCTGCTGCACAGCGATCTGCTGCTGATTGTTCGCGGCAACAAGCTAACTAAGGCGCAGGAGAATGCCGCCTGGTTTACCGCGCTGGCAAACCATTCGGTGCAGGTATCCTGCCAGACCCCGGAGCAGGCACATCTGCCCAAATGGGTGGCGGCCCGGGCAAAACAGCTGAATCTGCAGCTGGATGACGCCGCGAACCAGCTACTCTGTTACTGTTACGAAGGCAATTTGCTGGCCCTTGCCCAGGCGCTGGAACGTCTGTCATTGCTCTGGCCGGATGGCAAACTGACCTTACCGCGCGTTGAGCAGGCGGTTAACGACGCGGCGCACTTCACCCCTTTCCACTGGGTCGATGCCCTGCTGTCCGCAAAGAGCAAGCGCGCTCTGCATATCCTGCAGCAGCTGCGTCTCGAAGGCGGCGAGCCGGTTATTCTGTTGCGCACCCTGCAGCGCGAACTGCTGCTGCTTGTCACGCTGAAACGTCAGTCAATGCATACGCCCCTGCGCGCGCTGTTTGATAAGCACCGGGTCTGGCAGAATCGCCGCGGCATGACCACCGAAGCCTTGAACCGACTGAGCCCGGAACAGCTGCGCCAGGCCGTTCAGCTTCTGACGCGCACCGAGCTGACCCTGAAGCAGGATTACGGTCAGTCGATCTGGTCTGAGCTGGAAAGCCTCTCCCTGCTGCTGTGCCACAAGGCGCTGGCCGATATCTTTATAGAAGGTTGAGATGCATTCTTTACAGGCACTCTATGGCGGCACCTTTGACCCGGTCCACTACGGGCATCTGAAACCGGTCGAGATCCTCGCCAACCAGATTGGCCTGCAGCGCGTCACGATAATGCCCAACAACGTGCCGCCGCATCGCCCGCAGCCAGAAGCCACTCCCGCCCAGCGCAAAGAGATGCTGGCGCTGGCTATTGCCGATAAGCCGCTGTTTGTTCTTGATGAGCGAGAGCTGCGCCGGGACAGCCCTTCGTATACCGCGCAGACTTTACAGGCCTGGCGCAGCGAACAAGGGCCGGAAAAACCGCTGGCGTTTATTATCGGTCAGGACTCGCTGCTCAATTTCCCCACCTGGTATCAGTATCAGACGATCCTCGATAACAGCCACTTAATCGTCTGCCGTCGTCCGGGCTATCCCCTGACGATGAAAGAGGAGCAGCACCAGCTGTGGCTGGAGCAGCATCTGACGTATCAGGTTGAGGATCTGCACAATCTGCCGGCCGGCAAAATTTACCTTGCGGAAACCCCCTGGTTTGATATCTCAGCGACGCTTATCCGCCAGCGTCTGCAGCAGGGACTCCCCTGTGATGAGATGTTACCGCTGCCGGTGTTAAGTTACATTCAGCAGCAGGGCCTGTATCAGAAAAGCAGCAACTGACTGGCGTGCGGGAGAAAAAGCGTGCCATTCGCGCTCTCGCCATTGACACCCCCGTCCAGGCTGATATCCTCCGCTGCCAGACTTCCCGCCAGCACGGTTTTACAAAAACTGTTTTACAAAAATGGCGATGCAATCTCCGGCATAGGGTGGGATGATACCCGCCTTCGCATGCCCGTCCGGTGACATTTGTCCCGACACTGCAGCCAGTTCAGGTATACTGTCTGGCTACGAATTTACAGTTATTCAATCTCACTCTCCCAGGGGGAAAACTTGCAGGGTAAAGCACTCCAGGATTTTGTTATCGACAAAATTGA
Organism: Leclercia sp. LTM14; assembly: GCF_023736175.1. Lineage (NCBI taxonomy): Bacteria > Pseudomonadati > Pseudomonadota > Gammaproteobacteria > Enterobacterales > Enterobacteriaceae > Leclercia > Leclercia sp. LTM14. Next base: position 79,703 of record NZ_JAIKTT010000006.1, on the reverse strand, counting down.
TGATCTGAAAGGTCAGGACATCATTGCCATCGACGTTCAGGGCAAATCAAGCATCACCGATTGCATGATTATCTGCACCGGCACCTCCACTCGCCATGTTGCTTCCATCGCTGACCATGTGGTTCAGGAATCTCGCGCTGCCGGCATGCTGCCGCTCGGCGTTGAAGGCGAAGCCACCGCTGACTGGGTCGTCGTTGACCTTGGCGATGTGATTGTCCACGTCATGCAGGAAGAGAGCCGTCGCCTGTATGAGCTGGAAAAGCTCTGGGGTTAATGCGTGAAGCTGCAACTGGTAGCCGTCGGTACAAAAATGCCCGACTGGGTACAAACGGGGTTTACAGAATATCTGCGTCGTTTTCCAAAAGACATGCCGTTTGAGCTGGTGGAGATCCCCGCTGGCAAACGCGGCAAAAACGCGGATATCAAGCGTATTCTCGATAAAGAGGGTGAACTGATGCTGGCTGCCGCAGGCAAAAACCGCATCGTCACTCTCGATATTCCGGGTAAACCCTGGGATACGCCGCAGCTGGCGCACGAACTGGAGCGCTGGAAGCAGGACGGTCGCGACGTCAGCCTGTTAATTGGCGGTCCGGAGGGATTATCTCCCGCCTGTAAAGCGGCAGCAGAACAAAGTTGGTCTCTCTCCGCGTTGACGCTTCCCCACCCGCTGGTCCGGGTTCTGGTTGCTGAAAGCCTCTATCGCGCGTGGAGCATCACGACCAACCACCCTTATCACCGTGAGTAATGATTAAGTCTTGGGTAGATTAAGCAGCGGATGAAACTACAGAATTCTTTTCGCGACTATACGGCTGAGTCCGCGCTGTTTGTGCGCCGGGCGCTGGTCGCCTTTTTGGGGATTTTGCTGCTGACGGGCGTGCTGATCGCCAACCTCTATAATCTGCAGATTGTCCGTTTTACCGATTACCAGACCCGCTCCAACGAAAACCGCATCAAACTCGTCCCCATCGCCCCCAGTCGCGGCATTATCTATGACCGTAACGGTACGCCGCTGGCGCTGAACCGCACGATCTATCAGATTGAAATGATGCCTGAGAAGGTCGATAACGTGCAGCAGACGCTTGATGCGCTGCGCAGCGTGGTGGATCTGAACGATGACGATATCGCCGCCTTCAAAAAAGAGCGTTCGCGCTCGCATCGCTTTACGTCGATCCCGGTAAAAACCAACCTCACCGAAGTGCAGGTTGCCCGTTTCGCCGTAAACCAGTACCGCTTTCCCGGCGTGGAAGTTAAGGGCTACAAGCGTCGCTTCTACCCGTACGGTTCCGCGCTGACGCACGTCATCGGCTATGTCTCGAAAATTAACGATAAAGACGTCGACAGGCTGGATAAAGACGGCAAGCTCGCCAACTACGCGGCAACGCACGATATCGGTAAGCTGGGTATTGAACGCTATTACGAAGACCTGCTCCACGGCCAGACCGGTTACGAAGAAGTTGAGGTCAACAACCGCGGCCGTGTGATCCGCCAGTTGAAAGAGGTGCCGCCCCAGGCCGGGCATGACATCTATCTGACCCTGGATCTCAAACTCCAGCAGTATATCGAAACTCTGCTGGCGGGCAGCCGTGCGGCGGTCATTGTGAGCGACCCGCGCAGCGGCAGCATTCTGTCGCTGGTGTCGACCCCAAGCTATGACCCGAACCTGTTCGTCGATGGTATCTCCAGTAAAGACTACTCTGGCCTGCTCAACGATCCGAACACGCCGCTGGTCAACCGCGCGACGCAGGGTGTCTATCCGCCTGCGTCAACGGTTAAACCGTACGTGGCGGTCTCCGCCCTGAGCGCAGGGGTGATCACCCGCAATACCGGCCTCTTCGACCCGGGCTGGTGGCAGCTGCCGGGTTCCGAAAAACGCTACCGCGACTGGAAAAAGTGGGGCCACGGCCACCTGAACGTCACCAAATCGCTGGAAGAGTCGGCGGATACCTTCTTCTACCAGGTCGCCTACGACATGGGTATCGACCGTCTGTCCGAATGGATGGGCAAATTTGGCTATGGCCATTACACCGGGATCGACCTGTCGGAAGAGCGCTCCGGCAACATGCCAACCCGCGAATGGAAGCTGAAACGCTTTAAAAAGCCCTGGTATCAGGGTGACACCATTCCGGTGGGGATCGGCCAGGGCTACTGGACCGCGACCCCGATTCAGATGAACAAAGCGCTGATGATCCTTATCAACGACGGGGTGGTGAAAGTGCCGCACCTGCTGATGAGCACCGTTGAAGACGGCAAAAAAGTGCCATGGTCGCAGCCGCATGAGCCGCCGGTGGGTGATATCCACTCCGGCTACTGGGAAATTGCCAAAGACGGGATGTACGGCGTTGCCAACCGCGCGAACGGTACGGCGCACAAGTACTTTGCCGGGGCTCCGTATAAAATCGCGGCAAAATCCGGTACCGCGCAGGTCTTCGGCCTGAAGGCGAACGAAACCTATAACGCACACAAAATTGCTGAACGTCTGCGTGACCACAAGCTGATGATTGCGTTTGCTCCCTATGATAACCCGCAGGTTGCGGTGTCGATTATTCTGGAAAACGGCGGTGCTGGCCCGGCGGTCGGTACCATTATGCGCCAGATCCTTGACCACATTATGCTGGGTGACAACAACACTGAATTGCCGAGCGAGAGCCCGGCTGCCGCTGGCGCGGAGGACCAATAATCGTGACCGATAATCCGAATAAAAAATCGCTGTGGGACAAGATCCACATCGACCCGGCCATGCTGCTGATCCTGCTGGCGCTGCTGGTTTACAGCGCTCTGGTTATCTGGAGTGCCAGCGGTCAGGATCTCGGGATGACCGAACGTAAGATCGGCCAGATCACCATGGGTCTGGTGATCATGGTGGTGATGGCGCAGATCCCGCCGCGCGTCTATGAAGGCTGGGCGCCCTATCTCTACATTTTCTGTATTATTCTGCTGGTGGCGGTAGATGCCTTTGGTGCCATCTCGAAAGGCGCGCAGCGCTGGCTTGACCTGGGTATCGTGCGTTTTCAGCCCTCCGAGATTGCGAAAATCGCCGTCCCGTTAATGGTGGCGCGCTTCATCAACCGTGATGTTTGTCCGCCGTCGTTGAAAAATACTGCGATTGCGCTGGTGCTGATTTTCCTGCCTACGCTGCTGGTGGCGGCGCAGCCGGACCTCGGCACCTCGATTCTTATCGCCCTTTCCGGCCTGTTCGTGCTGTTCCTCTCCGGGCTGAGCTGGCGGCTTATCGGGATTGCGGTGGTGCTGGTCGCGGCCTTTATCCCGATTCTGTGGTTCTTCCTGATGCACGATTATCAGCGTCAGCGCGTGATGATGCTGCTTGATCCGGAGAGCGACCCGCTCGGAGCAGGCTATCATATTATACAGTCGAAGATTGCGATCGGCTCTGGCGGCCTGCGCGGTAAGGGCTGGCTGCACGGTACTCAGTCACAGCTTGAGTTCCTGCCGGAACGTCATACCGACTTTATCTTCGCGGTTCTGGCCGAAGAGTTGGGCCTGGTGGGCATTTTGATTCTGCTGGCGCTCTATCTGCTGCTAATCATGCGTGGATTGTGGATCGCAGCCCGCGCGCAAACCACCTTTGGTCGCGTCATGGCCGGTGGCTTGATGTTGATTTTATTCGTTTATGTTTTCGTAAATATTGGTATGGTGAGCGGTATTCTGCCGGTGGTTGGCGTACCGCTTCCCCTGGTGAGTTACGGAGGCTCGGCCCTGATTGTACTGATGGCCGGGTTCGGGATCGTCATGTCGATCCACACACACAGAAAAATGTTGTCAAAAAGCGTATAAGGGGCACGCAATGCGTAAGCAGTGGTCTGGGATCTGCATCGCAGTGAGTTTACTGGCAGCCTGTACAAGTGACGATGGTCAGCAGCAAGCGACCGTCGCACCGCCGCAGCCAGCCGTATGTAATGGACCGGTGGTTGAGATCAGCGGAGCCGATCCGCGTTTTGAACCACTGAGCGCTACCGCGAATCAGGATTACGAACGTGACGGTAAAAGCTACAAAATCGTTCAGGATCTGTCCCGATTCAGTCAGGCAGGCCTGGCGGCGATTTATGATGCTGAGCCGGGAAGCAACCTGACCGCATCCGGTGAAGCCTTCGATCCGATGCAGCTGACGGCTGCGCATCCCACCCTCCCCATTCCGAGCTACGCGCGTATTACTAACCTGGCGAATGGCCGGATGATTGTGGTGCGTATCAACGACCGTGGCCCTTACGGCAACGACCGCGTTATTTCGCTGTCACGCGCAGCGGCTGACCGTCTGAACACCTCAAATAACACCAAAGTCCGGATCGACCCGATTATTGTTGCCCAGGACGGCTCTCTGTCCGGCCCGGGTATGGCCTGTACCACTGTGGCTAAACAGACTTATGCCCTGCCCGCGCGTCCCGACCTGAGCGGCGGCATGGGTAGCGCGTCGTCCGTTTCCGAACCGATGCCTGCAGAGGGTGACGTGCGTCCCATCAGCAACGACACGCTGAAAAGCGAAGACAGCATGGGCGCGCCGGTCAGCAGCAGCGGCTTCCTCGGCGCACCGACGACCCTCGCCTCTGGCGTGCTGGAAGGCAGTGAACCGCCAGCGCCACAGCCGGTTGTCACCGCCCCGGTGAACCAGACGGCGCCGGTCACGGCGCCTGTCTCTGCCCCAGTTCAGGCTCCGGTTGCGGCCCCTGTTTCCGCCCCTGCTCAGGCCGGTGGCTATGTCGTTCAGGTTGGCGCAGTTAGCGATCGGGCGCGTGCTCAGCAGTATCAGCAGCGTCTCGGCCAGCAGTTTGGCGTACCGGGTCGCGTTGAGCAAAATGGCGCGGTCTGGCGTATCCAGCTTGGCCCGTTTGCCAACAAATCTGAGGCCGCTGCGTTACAGCAACGCCTGCAGAATGAAGCGCAGTTACAGTCGTTTATCGCTGTTGCGAAATGATTAATCAGCGGTATCCGAATTGTCAGTATTTGTAATGCTGATTCACACTCTCATGCTGAAAGTCGGATGCCTGCCTGTATAGCATTTGCTATAGTAAGGCACTTTTTTTTAATTCCATCACGGATGTCGTTGTTCTGACCATGAAGACCACTTTCTCCGCTCGTTTTATGCAGCGCATGGCGCTCACTACGGCGCTTTGCGCAGCCACGCTCTCTGTTGCTCACGCCGATGACCTGAATATCAAGACCATGATCCCGGGCGTTCCGCAGATCGACGCGGAATCCTACATCCTGATCGACTACAACTCCGGCAAAGTGTTGGCTGAACAGAACGCTGACGCACGTCGCGACCCGGCCAGCCTGACCAAAATGATGACCAGCTATGTCATCGGCCAGGCGATGAAAGCAGGTAAATTCAAAGAGACCGACCTGGTCACCATCGGCAACGACGCGTGGGCCACTGGCAACCCGGTATTCAAAGGCTCATCCCTGATGTTCCTGAAACCGGGTATGCAGGTTCCCGTCTCTCAGCTGATCCGTGGTATCAATCTGCAGTCCGGTAACGATGCCTGCGTGGCAATGGCCGATTTTGCCGCCGGCAGCCAGGACGCTTTCGTTGGTCTGATGAACAGCTACGTGAGCGCGCTGGGTCTGAAAAATAGCCACTTCCAGACCGTTCACGGCCTGGATGCGGACGGTCAGTACAGCTCTGCGCGCGATATGGCGCTGATTGGTCAGGCGCTGATCCGTGACGTGCCGAACGAATACACCATCTACAAAGAGAAAGAGTTCACCTTTAACGGTATCCGTCAGACCAACCGCAACGGCCTGCTGTGGGATAACAGCCTGAACGTTGACGGCATCAAAACCGGTCACACCGATAAAGCGGGTTACAACCTGGTGGCCTCAGCGACAGAGGGCCAGATGCGTCTGATCTCTGCGGTAATGGGCGGTCGTACCTTCAAAGGACGTGAAACCGAAAGCAAGAAACTGCTGACCTGGGGCTTCCGCTTCTTCGAAACCGTGAACCCGCTGAAAGCAGGTAAAGAGTTCGCCTCTGAACCGGTCTGGTTCGGTGATAACGACCGTGCCTCACTGGGCGTGGATAAAGATCTCTACCTGACCATTCCCCGTGGCCGTATGAAAGACCTGAAGGCCAGCTATGTGCTGAACTCCAGCGAGCTGCACGCCCCGCTGCAGAAAAACCAGGTTGTCGGCACCATCAACTTCCAGCTCGATGGTAAAACCATCGATCAGCGCCCTCTCGTGGTGCTGGATGAAATCCCTGAAGGCAATTTCTTCGGCAAAATCATTGATTACATTAAATTGATGTTCCATCACTGGTTTGGTTAAGAATTGAACACTTGAAAGTGTGATTTCTGTCCCCATATACTATGTAACCTGATAACTCCCACCCGACGTGGGAGTTATTATTTTTTTGACGTACTGCCGAGCTCCCATGAAAACCAAACTTAATGAACTGCTTGAATTCCCTACTCCTTTTACTTACAAAGTAATGGGACAGGCGTTGCCTGAGCTGGTTGATCAGGTGGTTGAGGTAGTACAGCGCCATGCGCCAGGTGACTACTCTCCGACGGTGAAACCCAGCAGCAAAGGCAACTACCATTCCGTTTCGATCACCATCACTGCCACGCATATTGAACAAGTCGAGACCCTGTATGAAGAGCTCGGCAACATCGATATCGTTCGCATGGTGCTGTAACGCCTTTCGGTTACCCGCATCGCCGGGTAACCTGTTTCACCTCTGTGATATACTCCCCGCTACAGTTTTTTCCTTCGTTCGGAGAGATCGTTTTGTATCAGGACACCCTTCTCGTTCGCCAGCTTGGGCTGCAGCCCTATGAGCCTGTCTCCCAGGCTATGCATGAATTTACAGACACACGCGACGAGAACACGCCGGATGAGATCTGGCTGGTAGAGCACCCCCCCGTATTTACTCAGGGTCAGGCGGGCAAAGCTGAGCATCTGTTGATGCCTGGCGATATCCCGGTTGTCCAGAGCGATCGTGGCGGGCAGATTACCTATCACGGGCCGGGTCAACAGGTGATGTATGTCCTGCTCAACCTGAAGCGCAGGAAGCTCGGCGTGCGTGAACTGGTGACGCTACTTGAACAGACGGTGGTCAATACGCTGGCTGAATTTGATATTGAAGCGCACCCGCGCGCAGACGCCCCGGGCGTGTATGTCGGCGAAATGAAAATATGTTCTCTCGGTCTGCGAATTCGTAAAGGGTGTTCTTTTCACGGTCTTGCCCTCAATATTAATATGGATCTTTCGCCTTTCCAGCGCATCAATCCTTGCGGTTATGCCGGGATGGAAATGGCGCAAATGCGCCAGTGGGTAGAGAACATTACGCCCGAAATCGTACAGCCACATTTAGTTAACTCTTTTTTAGCGCTGCTAAACAATCCGCCGCATAAATATATCCCTGCTTAATGACTTTCCGCATTTGGCTCATTTATTTTATGAGCCACTCTTATTCCACTGCATTTATCCTTTACATTAATTCACAGATTCTATATTTTCAAAACACCCGCAACCTAACTGCGTATACGCGATCGCCTGCTTTCAGCATCGACAGGGCCACCCGGTCGGTGCGATTATGCCTGCGCAAAAACCAGACAACCCCATGAGTTTACTTAACATTCTTAATTCCTTGAAACTGTTTAAGCATAACAATAAGCACATTATTTAAATTCAACTATTATTTATATTGTGAATACATACGGAGGGACAGCGTGGATAATAATAATCTTCCAGAAAAGCGCTTGAGCGATCCAGGCAGTGATGCAAAGCCACAAATTTTTCGGACTTTACGTAATATAGATCTTAATTTATTGACGATTTTTGAGGCCGTATATGTGCACAAAGGGATCGTTAATGCTGCGAAAATTCTGAATCTCACTCCCTCAGCAATTAGTCAGTCTATCCAGAAATTGCGCACCATTTTTCCCGACCCGCTGTTTATCCGTAAAGGCCAGGGCGTGACGCCTACCGCCTATGCCACGCATCTGCATGAATATATCAGTCAGGGGCTTGAATCCATCCTCGGGGCGCTGGATTTAACCGGCAGCTACGACAAGCAGCGAATCATCACCATTGGCACAACGCCAGCCATAGGCGCGCTGGTGATGCCACTGATCTACCAGGCCGTGAAGACGCATGCGCCACAGCTGATGTTACGCAATATCTCGGTTAATGACCCCGAAGCGCAGCTCAGCCAGTTTCAGACCGATCTGATCGTGGACAGCAACACCCTGAATGCCCGGGCCTTAAGCCGCCACGTGCTGTTTGCAGATAAGCTACTTCTGATCTGTCGCAAAGGGCATCCGGCGCTGCAGGAGGAAGTGACGGTTGAAAATCTGCAGCGATACGAGCAAACGCTGCTGCTGATGGAGGGGCAAAACCTCAACGGGCTGCGACAGCGCGTTCAGGATATTTTCCCGGAACGTATGGTGAATTTCAGCAGTTACAATATTTTTACCATTGCCGCCCTGGTTGGCAGTAGCGATCTGCTGGGTATCATCCCGGAGCGCCTGTTTAATATGGTGCGTCACTGCTGGCCGGTGGAACAGATCCCCTTCGCCCCGCTGAATGCCGAGTCCGTCGAAATCTCGCTGTATTACAATAAGCTGAGCATGCGCGACCCGGTGCTTGAAAATCTGATAAACGTTATCCGCCAGGCCTTTTAATCGGGGCCATCCCACGTAAAGTTGCGCTGAACCACGCAAAAAGCACTAAACAACAACTATTTTACAATTTGGCGACCGGGCAGGCTGCTTTATCGTCCGTATCAATGATATACTGCCTGTCGTTCGTTCAAAAATAGTTGATAAATACAACATTCCCTTGAATTGAAACGCTTTCCTTCGATTTTCGCAACTGGAAGACGCACGCTATGAGTAAACCCATTGTGATGGAACGCGGTGTTAAATACCGTGATGCCGATAAAATGGCCCTAATCCCGGTTAAAAACGTGGCTACGGAGCGCGAAGCGCTGTTAAGAAAACCGGCATGGATGAAAATTAAACTTCCGGCGGACTCTTCGCGTATTCAGGGAATCAAAGCGGCGATGCGCAAAAACGGCCTCCACTCCGTGTGTGAAGAGGCCTCCTGCCCGAACCTTGCCGAATGCTTTAACCACGGTACCGCGACCTTCATGATCCTCGGCGCCATCTGTACCCGCCGTTGCCCGTTCTGTGACGTTGCCCATGGTCGTCCTGTCGCCCCGGATGCCAATGAACCGCAGAAGCTGGCCCAGACTATCGCCGACATGGCATTACGCTATGTGGTTATTACCTCCGTTGACCGCGACGATCTGCGCGACGGCGGTGCTCAGCACTTTGCTGACTGTATTAATGCCATTCGTGAAAAGAGCCCGTCCATTAAGATTGAGACGCTGGTTCCTGACTTCCGTGGCCGTATGGACCGTGCGCTTGAGATCCTCAACGCCAATCCGCCAGACGTGTTTAACCACAACCTGGAAAACGTACCACGCCTCTATCGTCAGGTTCGCCCGGGCGCAGATTACAACTGGTCGCTGAAGCTGCTGGAGCGCTTTAAAGAAGCCCATCCGGATATCCCGACTAAATCAGGTCTGATGGTCGGTCTCGGTGAGACTAACGAAGAGATTGTTGAAGTGATGCGCGACCTGCGTCGCCACGGCGTCACCATGCTGACCCTGGGCCAGTATCTGCAGCCAAGCCGCCATCACCTGCCGGTGCAGCGTTACGTAAGCCCTGAAGAGTTTGACGAAATGAAAGCCGAAGCGATGGCGATGGGCTTTACCCATGCGGCCTGCGGTCCGTTCGTGCGTTCCTCTTACCATGCCGATATGCAGGCGAAAGGCGAAGAAGTGAAGTAAACCCGTCACAAAAGTTTACAGTTCCCCCATAAAAAAACCGGCTTACAGGCCGGTTTTTTTCTTTCAAAAGCCATATGGCAATTGCCGTTACTCTTTGTGAGAGAGTTTCTCGGCTGCGATATCCGCGTCGGCAGGTTTCTTCGCCGTTGCGTCATCGTCATTCATCGCCTTTTTAAAGCCTTTGATGGCAGCACCCAGGTCTCCGCCCAGCGTACGTAATTTTTGGTACCAAACAGCAGGACAACCAGTGCGGCTACCACCAGCAGTTTGGTAATACTAATTTCACCCATAGATACCTTCTTGACGTAAACAGGCTGCATTGCGCGCCTTAAAAACCCGACCTTATTAACGGTCATTTGACGCCCGCACACAATAGCAATCTGTAACAAGGTGAATCAAGCGTTGTTTAAAAAACTCACAATAATTGCGGCGGCGCGAAGCGTCGGTTGCGCAGGACCGGCAACTGCTGGCGCGCCTGGATGATACGCTCCCGGCTAATCTCTGCCAGCAGCAGCGCAGGCCCCTCGGCGGCTGCCGCTATCGTTACGCCAAGAGGATCGATTATGCGGCTCTGGCCGATATTCTTATTGCCGCACTCCCCTGCCGCTATCACATAGCAGGTGGTGTCCAGCGCCCGGGCCGCCAGTAGCGTAGACCAGTGGTGCTCCTTGAGCGGCCCTCTGACCCAGGCCGCAGGCAGGACCAGCACTTCTGCCCCCGCCAGCGCCAGGTTCAACGCCATCTCCGGGAAGCGCAGATCGTAGCAGGTCATTAATCCAAGATGGATGCCGTCGATTTCAATCAGCGGCGGTACAACCGAGCCAGCATCAACCAGCCTGGATTCCTGAATACTGAACGCATCATAAAGATGAAGTTTGGCGTACTGCTCAACGATCCTGCCGCCGCGCAGGGCAACAAGAGTATTAATCGCTCTGCCCGCAGTAGAAGGGACATGCACGGTCAGCACCGTGGTCAGGTTATTACGCGCGCTCTCGGCCAGCAGCATTGTCAGAAAACCACCGTCAAGCTGCTGGGCTGACTTCACGGAGAGGTCAGGATCGTTGTCGTCCCGCGCCAGCAGCGCTTCCGGCAGCACCAGCAATGATGCCCCCTGCTCTGCCGCTTGAGCCATCAGTGAAACGCAGGTTCCGGCATTTTTTTGCCAGTCCGCTGTTACTGCAAATTGTCCAACCGCAACGTACATATTTTCCCCCTGCATTAAACGGCGTTACACTCATAGCCCTTACACATCAAACAGCAGGTATTGTTCGTGTTTCAACTACTTTTAGCCGTTTTTATCGGTGGGGGCACAGGAAGCGTAGCGCGCTGGCTATTGAGCATGCGCTTTAATCCGCTTCATCAGCAGATCCCGTTCGGCACGCTGACAGCCAATCTCCTGGGCGCATTTATTATTGGCCTGGGGCTGGCGTGGTTCAACAGAATGACTCACATCGATCCAGTCTGGAAAGTATTGATCACCACCGGCTTCTGCGGCGGGCTGACCACCTTCTCGACATTTTCAGCAGAAGTGGTGTTTCTGTTGCAGGATGGGCGGGCGGCCTGGGCGCTGCTGAACATCGCCGTCAACCTGCTGGGCTCGCTAATGATGACCGCGCTCGCATTCTGGTTAATTTCTGCGGTTAACGCGCATTAAATACCCAGGCCTTAATGTTGGCTTAATTTTTCTCAGGCACCCTGTCACCACATACACTGAGGGGTGTCGACATGAAAGAGAAAATAACAAGCGCGGGGATGGTATTGCTGAGCCTGGCGATCGTTGCCAGCTTTTTGAGACTGTACTTGTTCAGCTAAGACAAAACGAAAAAAACCCGCTCAATGAGCGGGTTTTGAAATTCTGGCTGTCTCGTCTGAATTACAGAGCGATTACGTTAGCAGCAGAAGGGCCTTTGGCACCGTTAGTGATTTCAAACTCAACGCGCTGACCTTCAGCCAGAGTTTTGAAACCATTGCTCTGGATTGCAGAGAAGTGTACGAACACGTCTTTGCTGCCATCTTCCGGAGTAATGAAACCGAATCCTTTGGACTCATTAAACCACTTAACGTTACCTTTAATCTTAGACATCAAAATTACCTTTACATGAAAATTGGACACAAATGCTGTGTCGGGTATCAGTACAACAATTGTGAGCGGTTTTGTCCAGCGCCTTTTTGAAGAAAAGTGACAAAAGTCGCGTTAAATTTTGCGCCCCAATTTTTATCCTTTACGATTCAACAACTGGCTATTAAATCGCCAGTACGTAAAGTTTTTTCAGTTAAAACTGGAACCGCATCCAGGCGAAGTAAACGTTACCGTTGTTATAGGTTCCGGGGATGTAGGTCATCTGGAAGGTCGCCGGACCATACCCTATGGAGGCCAGCGGCAGGGCAAGCGGAATGGGGATGTAATTCCAGTTATCGCGCGCCGTCACTGCGGCGGTAAAGCCAAGTCCCACATGGAAGTTGTCATCGGCCAGCGGACGCCAGGTTTTCTCCCAGCCGTAGCCTGCAATGGGCTCCCATTTATTGTATGAGTCTTTGAACGCCATCGCGTAAAGGCCGTGCCAGTTCCCTTTTTCATCCCAGCGTGACTGACCGAAGCCAGCCCCCCACGGACGCTCGTTGTAGCGATCGGTCTTCTCTTTGTCGTAAGCAAAGCGGGCATGCCAGGTGATGGCGGGTACATAAAGATCGTAATGCTGGGGTTCTTCCCAGGTTTCAACCATATCGTTGTGGATAGTTTTGACCCAGGCTCTGAGAGGAGGTACGTCTTTAGCCGTTGCCGCAGTAGAAAAAGGTAACTGAGCAAAAATAAAAGAAAAAATAAGGACAGGCTTATTAAAAAATTTCACAATAAAATTACCATTCTCATATTCACTGCGTGTTCTTGCACAGAATAGATGAATGAAAATCTGACGGCATTGGCGTAAATCTTAATTATTAACTCGAATGGATAAGAATACTCCTGGTAATACAACACACGCTTAAGGAGTAATTAAGCGCTGATTAAGAAATATTATGTTGATGCAACAACTTATACAGCAAAGTACAGCTAACACCACTGCCGGTGGCCCGCCACCGCTGCCTTAGCGCATCGAGGCGGCTGTGTACTACCGCAGATGGACATGGAGGTGTAAATCGCTTTCTTCAATGAATCATCATTTTATTAAATACAGCAGCATAATAATGCTGAACTATGCCATGCATTCTGAGCACGATAAATTCACAATTTATGCGGCGGAAAACAAAACATTAACTCGTCATCATGACACGTTTATCCAGGACATTTTAAACCTCAGCTAAACCAACACAAATATAATCTTTATTATGTCAGTAGCACTATTTTCAGCAACGCAATACCCTGCCTGCCCCCTGGTCATCCGCACCGAGCGACAAAGGCCCCGCAACAGGACCAACCAGCGCAGATAAATCGCGCAGCAGTAGCAAAATCGGGAGGAACGCCCCTTTAGTAGTAGATTTATTGATTTTAGTCAGCGAGGCCGGGCCATTATTTCGGCACATTTTGTCACCTTATTTTCATTGTTTATTTATCCTTTCGCTCTGGGGCGGCGGGAAACAGAGGGATCCATGCTAACGTTTATCGAGCTCCTGATCGGGGTGATAGTCATTGTCGGCGTCGCACGCTACATCATCAAAGGTTACTCCGCTACCGGGGTGCTGTTTGTCGGCGGTCTTGCGCTGCTTATTGTCAGCGCCCTGATGGGACACAAGGTGCTTCCGTCCAGCGCCACCAGCACCGGCTACACGGCGACCGACATTATTGAGTACATCAAAATCCTGCTGATGAGCCGCGGTGGCGATCTGGGGATGATGATCATGATGCTCTGCGGGTTTGCCGCCTATATGACCCACATCGGCGCCAACGATATGGTGGTCAAGCTGGCCTCGAAGCCGCTGAGCTATATCAACTCCCCTTACCTGCTGATGATTGCCGCCTATTTCGTGGCCTGTCTGATGTCGCTGGCCGTCTCGTCGGCAACCGGCCTGGGCGTACTGCTGATGGCGACCCTGTTCCCGGTGATGGTTAACGTGGGGATCAGCCGCGGTGCGGCAGCGGCTATTTGTGCCTCTCCGGCGGCGATTATTCTCTCGCCTACCTCCGGTGACGTGGTGCTGGCCGCCAAAGCCGCCGAGATGCCGCTGATCGATTTCGCCTTTAAAACCACCCTGCCGATCTCGATTGCCGCCATTATCGGCATGGCGATTGCGCACTTCTTCTGGCAGCGCTACCTCGATAAAAAAGAGAACATCTCTCACGAGCGTCTCGACGTCAGCGAAATTACCACTACCGCCCCTTCCTTCTATGCCATTCTGCCGTTCACGCCGATTATCGGGGTACTGATTTTCGACGGCAAATGGGGCCCGGAGCTGCATATCATCACCATCCTGGTGCTCTGCATGCTGATTGCCGCGGTGCTGGAATTTGTGCGCGGCTTCAATACCCAGAAGGTCTTTAGCGGCCTGGAAGTGGCCTATCGCGGCATGGCGGACGCCTTCGCCGGCGTGGTCATGCTGCTGGTTGCGGCCGGGGTCTTTGCCCAGGGACTGAGCACCATCGGCTTTATCCAGAGCCTGATCTCGATTGCCACCTCCTTCGGTTCAGCAAGCATTATCCTGATGATGGTGCTGGTGGTGCTGACCATGCTGGCGGCGATGACCACCGGCTCCGGTAACGCGCCGTTCTATGCCTTTGTGGAGATGATCCCGAAGCTGGCGCACTCGTCCGGTATCAACCCGGCCTATCTCACCATCCCAATGCTGCAGGCCTCTAACCTGGGCCGTACCATCTCCCCGGTGTCCGGCGTGGTCGTAGCCGTGGCCGGGATGGCAAAAATCTCGCCGTTCGAGGTGGTGAAACGCACCTCTGTTCCGGTGCTGGTTGGGCTGGTCATCGTCATTATTGCCACTGAAGTGCTGGTGCCTGGCATCGCCGTGGGTTAAGCCATCCCACAGCATAAAGCGCCTGCGGGCGCTTTTTGTGCTTTAATAACTCCCAGCAATATTTTGCTTACAACCATCAGGAATTGACATGTTCAGAAAGGATTTCGTTTTGCCTGTCAGCGCAACCGCAGTCGCGCTGTGCGCTTTGCCAGCCCTGGCAGCCCCGCTTCAGGCGACGCAATATGCAGATTTCGATCGCTACGTCCTGGCGCTCTCATGGCAGTCTGGTTTTTGCCAGAGCCTGCATGACCGCAACCGCGCAGCGCCGGACGAGTGTCGCCTGCAAAAAGAGCGTGACGACAAAACGACCATCCTCACCGTGCATGGCCTGTGGCCGGGCCTGCCGAAGTCTATCGCGGCCCGCGGCGTCGACGATCGTCGCTGGATGCGCTATGGCTGCGCAACCCGCCCCATCCCGAATATGCCGGAGGCAAAAGCCAGCCGTAAATGCGACGCCGCAGAGACCGGCCTGTCGCTGACCGGTGCCGCTAAGCTGAACGAGGTGATGCCCGGCGCAGGCGGTAACTCCTGCCTTGAGCGTTACGAATATGCCAAACACGGGGTCTGCTTCGGTTTCGATCCGGACGCCTATTTCGGCACCATGGTGCGCATGAACCAGGAAGTGAAAGCCAGCCCGCTGGGGCAGTTCCTCGCAGAGAACTACGGCAAAACCGTCACCCGCAGCGCCTTCGATGCCGCGGTCGCCAGGAGCTGGGGGCCCGCCACGGTCAAAGCCGTTAAGCTCAGCTGCAGCGGCAACCCGGCGTATCTCACGGAGATGCAGATGTCGCTCACCGCGGCCAGCATCAACGCCCCGCTGGCCACAGCCTCATTTGCCCCGCAGCCGCATCCGGGCAACTGCGGGAAACAGTTTGTAATCGATAAAATCGGCTACTGAGGCCTTACCCTTTTCGCGCGTCCGGGCGGACCAGGTCAAAGCGTTGATCCTCGCTAATGGCGAAGTACGCCGTCGGGCCACCGGCGCGCAGCACCGGCTGCGCTTTCGCCGTCTGATAGATCCCCTCATGCAGCAGGCTTTCGTCAATGTGGATCCCCACCACTTCCCCCAGCACCAGCCAGGTATCGACCGGCGCGCCGCTGGCGGCAGTAAGCTGGATGCACTGCGACAGGCGGCACTCAAAGTTGACCGGACTTTCGGCAACGCGCGGCACCTTCACCAACCTGCTCTCCGCCTTGGTCAGCCCGGCACGCAGAAACTCATCCTCACCGTGCGGCAGGCTGGCCGAGGTCTCATTCATGGCGCTGGCCAGATCGCGGGTAGTGAGATTCCAGACGAACTCTTTGGTCTCGACAATATTGCGCACGCTGTCTTTCCAGCCCGAGCTGGCAAAGCCAATGATTGGCGGGTGGTAGTTAAAACAGTTGAAAAAGCTGTAAGGCGCCAGATTGGGGCGTCCTTCAGGATCGCACGACGCAATCCAGCCAATCGGACGTGGGCCAACAATGGCGTTTAAAGGATCGTGCGGCAGGCCGTGTCCCTGGGAAGGTTGGTAGAAGTACATAGCGCTCTCTGGTTAGGTTCATGATTCACACCGGCAGGCACGGATTACGCTTCGCTCATCCCCCTGCCCCAAGAGGATCAGCGTAACGCAATCCGTAGAAAAGTAAGACTGAATTAGGTGCTACAGTCTTCGTTGTTCTGCTGTTATGGGTGTGTCACGCTACATAACCTGCGCATTAGAAGGATAATCCAAATTTCAGAAGGATCACTTTTTTCGCTTGAATTTCATACTATCGACCCAGCTGATGCCCCCGGACTACATCCACGCCATGAATGTGACAACCATCACTTCAAACCCGGGCGCAGACTCAGTATTATCAGGGGTAGTTAAACCCTCGCTACCGGATGGCGAGGGTTTTCTTTTGGCATCTCTTCTGCGGCTGTCGCAGCATTAACGACATGGAGTAAATAATGTCCAGACCCACAATTATCATTAACGAACTCGATGCTGAACGTATCGACCGCCTGCTGGAGCAACCGGCCTTTGCATCGCTGCCCATCGCGGATGCCCTGAACGCAGAACTGGATCGCGCCCAGATGTGCGCTCCGCAGGACATGCCGTCCGACGTGGTGACCATGAACAGCAAGGTGAAGTTTCGCGATCTGACCAACGGCGAAGTGCGCACCCGCACGCTGGTTTACCCGGCGCAGATGACCGACAGCAGCACGCAGCTGTCGGTGCTGGCGCCGGTAGGTGCCGCGTTGATTGGCCTGCGTACCGGCGATACCATCCACTGGGAGCTGCCGGGCGGTACCGCCACGCATCTGGAGGTGCTGGAACTGCTCTGGCAGCCTGAAGCGGCGGGCGAATACCTGCGCTAATCCCATCTGAATAAGCGTTTAAGCGCTTTACCCAGAGGATGCCCGGGCATCCTCTTTCCGTTCTCTTTTATTACAAAAGCGTATCCCCTGGCACAGGGTTAACCAGTCCTGTAACCCGATCTTTTGCCGCTTCCGCGCTTTGCGCACCGGGCACCAGAATGATTTTCCGGCAATCCTCCTGACGTTTTTCAAAGATCTCGTAGCCGCGGGCCGCCTCTTCAAACGGCATATAGTGGGTAACGATCTCTTCGGGTTTCAGCAGCCCTTTCTCAATTAACGGCAACAGCTCGCCAAGCCAGGCGTGAACGTTGGTTTGGCCCATCTTGAAGGTGAGCCCTTTGTCGAAGGCATCGCCAAACAGAAAACCGTGAATAAATCCGGCATAGACGCCCGGCACGCTGACAATCCCACCGCGCCGCACCGCCGCGATACATTGCCGCAGGGCCTTGCCGCTGCTGCCCTCGAGCTTGAGGTTGGTTAATACCGTTTCCGTGGTGCTCCCTTTCGCCTCAAAGCCTACCGCGTCGATCACCGCGTCCACGCCGCGATTCCCGGCGGTCTGCTCGATGATTTTCTCGGCTGGGTCCTCGTCGCGATCAAAGTTGATGGGGATAGCGCCGTAACGCATCTCGGCGAAACGCAGCCGGTAATCGTGGTGATCGACAATAAACAGCTGCTCGGCGCCCAGGTAGCGCGCGCAGGCAAGGGTCAACAGCCCCACCGGCCCGGCACCAAATACCGCCACGCTGCTGCCCCGGGTGATCTGGGCATTTTTGGCCGCCTGCCAGGCGGTAGGCAGGATATCGGAGAGGAACAGCGCTTTATCGTCTGAAAGCACCGGCGGCACTTTAAAGGGGCCAACGTTGCCTTTTGGCACGCGGACATACTCCGCCTGGCCGCCGGGCACCCCGCCATACAGATGGCTGTAGCCAAACAGCGCCGCCGGAGCGGGGATCTGTTTTTTGTTCAGGGCCGCGCCCTGCCCGGTGTTAGTGCTTTCACAGGCGGCATACTGCTGCATGCGGCAGAAGAAACAGTCGCCGCAGGCAATAACAAAGGGGATCACCACCCGGTCGCCCTTGCTCAGGTTTTTGACCTCTCGTCCGGTCTCCACCACTTCGCCCATAAATTCATGCCCGAAGATATCGCCATGTTTCACCTTCGGTATCTTCCCGCGATAGAGGTGCAGGTCAGAACCGCAGATCGCGGTTGCGGTGATGCGCAGAATGATATCATCAGCCTGTTCGATGGCCGGATCGGGTACCGTTTCAACTTTAACGCTGTGTGGACCGTGGTACGTCAATGCTTTCATTTGACCTCCGGTTTCAGAGAAAAAAGACGGGTTTACCTTCAAAGGGTAGCTATCGCCGGGGATATACAGGGGAAATGGACGGCTTTGGGAATAATCCTGGCAAGGAAGCGATGCGGCAAAACGCCAGCAAACGAAGCGATATTAAAAAGTGTCACCGAGGTATCAGAATCTATTTATATTTTGTGTTTGAATGGATTAAGCGTAAATAACAGGGAGAAACGGGTATGTACCAGACGATTATTATGCCGGTGGATGTTTTTGAGATGGAGTTGAGCGACAAAGCGATTCGCCACGCTGAATTCCTCGCGCAGCAGGATGGCATTATTCACTTACTGCATGTGTTACCGGGCTCTGCCACCTTCGGGTTGCATCGCTTCGCCGCCGATATGCGCCGCTTCGAAGAGCATATCGAGCAGGAAGCGAAGACCCGGCTGCAGACCATGGTCAGCCATTTCAGCATCGATCCCTCACGGATCCGCACCCATGTCTGTTTTGGTAACGTGCGCGACGTGGTCAACGAGGTGGCCAGCGAGCTGAAAGCCGATATCGTGGTGATCGGGTCACGTAACCCGTCCATCTCCACCCATCTGCTGGGCTCGAACGCCTCTAACGTTATCCGCCACGCCTTCATTCCGGTGCTGGTGGTGAGATAAAAAAAAGAGGCTACCCCAGGGTAGCCTCTTCACATTGCAGGTGTTGTCTTACGTTCTTATGCTGTTTTGGTACGAATCAGATGATCAAAGGCGCTCAGTGACGCTTTCGCCCCTTCGCCGGTAGCGATGATAATCTGTTTGTAAGGCACTGTGGTGCAGTCGCCCGCCGCAAATACGCCCTTCACGCTGGTTTCACATTTGGCATCAATGATGATCTCGCCCATGCGGTTGCGCTCAATCGCGCCTTCCAGCCAGGTGGTGTTTGGCAGCAGACCAATCTGTACGAAGATCCCGGCCAGTGGCACACTGTGCACATCGCCGCTCACGCGGTCGCGGTACTCAAGCCCGGTCACTTTGCTGCCGTCGCCTTTCACTTCGGTCGTCTGCGCGTTCAGGATGATATCGACGTTCTTCAGGCTGCGTACTTTATCCTGCAGGACCCGATCGGCCTTCATCTCCGGCGCAAACTCCAGCAGCGTGACGTGCTCAACGATACCGGCGAGGTCGATAGCCGCTTCCACACCCGAGTTGCCCCCACCGATGACCGCCACGCGCTTGCCTTTAAACAGCGGGCCGTCGCAGTGCGGGCAGTAGGTCACCCCTTTGGTGCGATACTGATCTTCACCAGGGACGTTCATGTTGCGCCATTTGGCGCCGGTGGCAATGATCACGCTGCGCGCTTTCAGCACTGCGCCAGACGCGGTTTCAATCTGATGGAAGCCGCCTTCCTGCGCCGCAGGCACCAGTTTGCTGGCGCTCTGGCTGTCGATCACATCCACTTCATATTCGCTGACGTGCGCTTTCAGGGCGCCAGCCAGTTTCTGGCCTTCGGTTTTCGGTACGGAGATGTAGTTTTCAATGTCCACCGTATCCAGTACCTGACCGCCAAAGCGCTCGCCCATCAGACCGGTGCGAATACCTTTACGGGCGGAGTAAACCGCAGCCGCCGCCCCCGCAGGACCAGAACCGACAATCAGCACGTCATAGGCATCACGCTTGTTCAGCTCTTCTGCGGCACGTTTTTCTGCGCCGGTATCCACTTTGGCGACGATTTCTGCCAGCGTCATACGACCCTGACCAAACTCTTTACCGTTCACAAAGACCGCCGGAACGCCCATCACGTTGCGATCGGTGATTTCGTTCTGGAACACGCCGCCGTCGATAGCGGTGTGTTTGATGCGCGGGTTCAGTACCGCCATCAGGTTCAGCGCCTGCACCACGTCCGGGCAGTTATGGCATGAGAGCGAGTAGTAGGTTTCGAACTCAAAATCCCCGTCCAGGTCGCGGATCTGCGCAAGCATTTCCTGCGTCTCCTTCGACGGATGGCCACCGGTCCACAGCAGTGCCAGCACCAGTGAGGTAAATTCGTGGCCCAGCGGGGAACCGGCAAAGCGCGGACCCTGAGTGGAGCCTGGGTTAGCGATCAGGAAAGAAGGTTTGCGCACGGCAAGACCGTTATCTTCCTTGAAAGTCACCTTTTCAGACAGGTCGGCGATTTCCGCCAGCAGTTCCTTGATTTCTGCCGATTTAGCGCTGTCATCCAGCGTGGCAATCAGCTCAACAGGTTTGGTCAGCTTCTCAAGGTAGGCTTTGAGCTGGGTTTTCATATTTGTGTCGAGCATTATTCATCTCCTGCTTAAAAAACATCATCATGCAAGCGGCCTTATCCGGGCTGCCTGAATGCAACTTGCATCATGGTGTTGAGGGAATAACGGGTGCGACGCACCCGTTAAAAGCGAATCGGTAGGCCCGTGCAAGCGTAGCGCCGCCGGGCTTTACAGATTTAGATCTTGCCAACCAGGTCCAGGGATGGAGCCAGAGTCGCGTCGCCTTCTTTCCATTTCGCCGGGCATACTTCACCTGGGTGAGAAGCAACGTACTGAGCCGCTTTGATTTTGCGCAGCAGGTCGGATGCGTCACGGCCAATACCTTCAGCGGTAACTTCGATGGCCTGGATGATGCCCTGCGGGTCAACGATAAAGGTGCCACGGTCGGCCAGACCTTCGTCTTCACGCATGTTTTCAAAGTTACGGGTCAGGGCGCCAGTCGGGTCACCGATCATCGCGTATTTAATTTTCGCGATGGTTTCTGAGCTGCTGTGCCATGCTTTGTGGGTGAAGTGGGTGTCGGTAGAGACAGAGTAAACGTCCACGCCCAGCTTCTGCAGTTCTTCGTAGTGATCTGCAACGTCACCCAGTTCGGTCGGGCAAACGAAAGTGAAGTCTGCTGGATAGAAGAAGAACACGCTCCAGCGGCCTTCGGTGTCTTTCTCAGTGATTTCTACGAAATCACCGTTTTTGAACGCCTGGTTTTTGAAAGGTTTAATTTTGGTGTTGATTAAAGACATCTGTACTTCCTCCGTGTTTTCGTTGAGAGCTAAGGTAACCAACTTTAAGCAAACCGGCTAATGCGTTTGCCGTATCAAATCAATCAGCAATACCTAACAACGTTTTACGAAACCCTGATGGACCAAAGTAAAAAGGCCGCCTGACGGCGGCCCTGATACCCGACTAACCCAGGGGCTCTTCGGTGCCAGCCAAAGCTGGCGATGTGTTGCGCTCTACATTACCTTT
This sequence comes from Leclercia sp. LTM14, assembly GCF_023736175.1. NCBI lineage: Bacteria > Pseudomonadati > Pseudomonadota > Gammaproteobacteria > Enterobacterales > Enterobacteriaceae > Leclercia > Leclercia sp. LTM14. Next base: position 58,051 of record NZ_JAIKTT010000006.1, on the reverse strand, counting down.
AGCAAGGTCGTAGCAGCGAAGTGGATTACACCACTCACCCTACTAAAGGGCAATTGGCAAAGACGTTGTAATATCTATGGCTGCGATAGGTTTTATCTAATCATGGCTTTGCCGTTGTTTTATAAAGATTTAAGACGTTCGCCCCGGCAGTCTGTTACATGAACGCTCAGCAGGAATTACAGCAGGTGGTCGGACTTTCCGATAAAGAACAATTGAATACTATGATGGGATCGCGTTAATACCAGGCTGGCGGGAGAAATTCAATACTTCCGCCAGCGTTTCGCAGATAAATTTATTCCAATAAATGCGTAGCCTTTATTTTATTAATCTACAGCCATGATATATTAAGCCTGAATTTAAATTCAGTTAAGTTATCCGATCAAATGGATGGTGAATGGCTAACTAACTTCTATAATCATTGTGTATATAACCGCAGTATCAAAAAGTCTACTCAGGATGAAACATGGCTAATCTCTACGATCTTAAAAAATTCGACCTTAATCTGTTGGTTATATTTGAGTGCATTTATCAGCACCTGAGTATCAGCAAGGCCGCAGAAACGCTTTTTATCACCCCTTCTGCCGTCAGCCAGTCGTTACAACGACTGCGTAATCAGATAAACGATCCGCTGTTCATTCGCTCAGGAAAAGGCATTACCCCGACGACGGTTGGCATCAATCTGCATTTGCATCTGGAACAAAATCTCAACCAGATAGAGCAGACCATTCACATGATGAACACGCCCGGGCTGAAAAAGCAGATCCATATCTTTTGCCCGCAGATCCTGACGCCGCACAACATACTGAATCCGGTGCTTTCCCTGATGGAAGAGTACAACTACACCGTAGAACTTCAGGATGTGCTGCTATCCGGGGAAAGTGCAGAAGATTTACTGGCCTACAGAAAAGCTGACCTGATATTTAACTTTACTCCCGTCGAGAATCACTCGGTTGTTTGCACCCATTTCAAGACGATGAAATTTACCTATGTGTGTAGTAAAGATCATCCGCGCATTGGCGCCTTTGCGACGATTGAGGAGATGCAAAATGAGAAATTTACCCAGTTGATTAGCGATAAACCGGGGGTGAAAGAATTTCAGGCGCATACCGACAGAGCCATGCCACACAGAAACATCGCGTTTCGCAGCGACTCCTTTGTCTCCTTATTATCGATCATCAGTTCGTCAAATTTGATTGGCGTATTGCCGGAGAGTACCTTCGAGCAATACCGTCATTCGATGAATATTCGTAAATTTGATACGCAGATTGAATTACCTACCGCAAATTTATACATGCTCTATAACAAAACGGCGCTTAATAGCGATATCTTTGCCCAGTTTATAAAGTCGGTAATAAATTAAATAATTGCTGAACATTCCGGTTGAAGTAAATAACAACCTGAATGTTCAGCCTCCCATCCTGTTTTTAAAGCGCGTTTAACCGCTCCGCCGCCGCCAGCAGCGTGCCTTCCTGCTTGGCAAAGCAGAGGCGAATCAGCTTATGCGGGAACGGATCGGCACAGAACACCGACAACGGGATCGCCGCTACCCCCACCTCTTTGGTTAACCACTGGCAAAAACTGACATCGTCCAGATCGGAAATAGCACTGTAGTCCGCCAGCAGGAAGTAGGTGCCTTCACAGGGCAGGATCTCCAGACGACTTTCGCTCAGCGCCTCGATAAAGCGATCCCGGCGGGCACGATAGAAGTCCGGCAGCTCGCGGTAATGTTCCGGCTGGTTGCGCAGCATATCAGCAATGGCCAGCTGGGCCGGGGTGTTAACGGCGAACGTCAGGAACTGATGCACCTTGCGCAGCTCGGCGCTGATGGCCGCAGGCGCCACGCAGTACCCCACTTTCCAGCCGGTCATGTGGAAGGTTTTGCCAAACGATGACACAGCAACGGCCCGCTCCCGCAGCTGCGGATGGGCCAGCACGCTGGCATGCCCCGCGTCGGCAAAGCAGATGTGCTCATACACTTCATCGCTCAGGACATAAATTTCACGCTCCGCAATGGCCTGCCAGAGGGCGGCGAAATCCGCCTGCTGCCAGACGGTCGCCGACGGATTATGCGGGGTGTTGAGGATCACCAGCCGGGTTTTCTCGCCAAGCAGCGCTGTAAAGGCCTGCCAGTCCGGGCGGAAATGCGGCGGCTGCAGCGCCACGCGCTTGACCACGCCACCCGACAGCTCAATCGCCGGGGCATAGCTGTCGTAGCTGGGTTCAAAGCAGATCACCTCATCGCCCGCCCGCACCAGCGCCGTAATGGCGGCGTACAGGGCTTCGGTTGCGCCAGCGGTGACGGTGATGTCGCTGTTGGCATCCGGTTTGTAGCCATACAGCTCCGCGGTTTTGTCGGCAATCGCCTCACGCAGAGGCTGCACGCCGGTCATCGGCGCATACTGGTTTGCGCCGTTCGCCACATGGTAAGCCAGCCGTTGCTGGAGATACTCTGGCCCATCGAAATCGGGAAAACCTTGCGACAGATTGATGGCGTTAAACTGCTGCGCCAGAGCGCTCATCTGCGTAAAGATGGTGGTGCCGAGACCGGGGAGTTTGCTCTGTGGAATCAGTGGGTTATTACTCATTTCGACGGGCCTGTATGTAACACAAATGTTGCTGCCACTATAACACGATGCTAGTATTTGGCAATCAAGACGCTTAGACGTCTAAACCATAATGATATTCCTGGCCGAAGAGGTAAGAAGGAAGATGACAGACAACCTGCAACTCACCGCCCTGGTCGAAGCCTGCCACTGGATCGGCGCAAAAGGCTGGGCCCCCGCCACCGGCGGCAATATGTCCATACGCCAGGACGACACCTGGTGCTGGCTCAGCGAATCCGGTAAAGACAAAGGCAGCCTGACAACCGCTGATTTCCTGCAGGTTGAAATTGCCACCAACCGCGCCCCCTCCGGGCGAAAGCCCTCCGCCGAAACCGGTCTGCATACTCTGGTCTATCGCCTCTTCCCGGACGCAAACGCGGTGCTGCACGTTCACACGGTCAACGCGACGGTGCTGTCACGACTGGTCACAGGGCCTGAACTACACATTAGCGGCTTTGAGATGCAAAAATCGCTCAGCGGACAGACCACGCATCTGGATACCGTCCCGGTAGCCCTCTTTGATAACGACCAGGATATCGACGCGCTGGCGTCGCGTATCGCCCATTACGCCCGGGAGCGCCCGCTGAATTATGGTTTTCTTCTGCGCGGTCATGGCTTAACCTGCTGGGGACGCGACGTGGCAGAAGCCCGGCGTCATCTTGAAGGCCTCGAATTCCTGTTCGAGTGCGAGATGCGTTTACGACAACTGGAGAGAGTATGATTCGCGCGATTGTGACGGATATTGAAGGCACCACCAGCGATATTCGTTTTGTCCATAATGTCCTGTTCCCCTACGCGCGCGAGCGGCTGGCCGCGTTTGTTAATGCGCAGCAGTATGCCGAGCCGGTCAACACCATTCTGGACAACCTGCGTGAAGAGATTGCCGCGCCGCAGGCCAGCACCCGCGAACTGATTGACACCCTGTTTGCGTTTATGGACGAAGATCGCAAATCCACGGCGCTGAAAGCGCTGCAGGGGATCATCTGGCAGGAGGGCTACCTCAACGGCGACTTCACCGGCCATCTCTATCCGGACGTTCTGCCTTCCCTTGAAAAATGGAAAGCGCAGGGTATTGATCTCTATGTTTATTCCTCCGGCTCCGTGGCGGCGCAGAAACTGTTATTTGGCTACAGCGACGAAGGTGATATTACTCATCTATTCAGCGGCTACTTTGACACCCACGTGGGTGCCAAGCGCGAGGTGCAGTCTTATCAGAACATTGCGGCCCAGATTAACGTCGCGCCCTCGCAGATCCTGTTCCTGTCGGATATTCATCAGGAGCTGGACGCCGCTGAACAGGCCGGCTTTCGTACCCTGCAGCTGATTCGCGGCGATGATGACGGTGCCAGCCACCATCATCAGGTGCATCAATTTGACGACATCAATCCGGAGCAGATCCCTTCATGAGCGCATTGACCATTTTTTCCGACAAAGAAGCCAGACAGCCGCAGTGGCACAGCACTGATGCCGACGCCATCGCACAACAGCTTAACGCCCGTGGCGTCCGCTTTGAGCGCTGGGAAGCCGACCGTGACTTAGGCCGCGATCCGGCGCCAGAGGCGGTGATTAATGCTTACCAGCACGCCATCGACAAGCTGGTGGCGGAAAAGGGCTATCAGAGCTGGGACGTGATCAGCCTGCGTGCGGATAACCCGCAAAAAGAGGCCCTGCGTGCGAAGTTTCTTAATGAACACACCCACGGCGAAGATGAAGTGCGTTTCTTTGTGGAAGGTGCCGGGCTGTTCTGCCTTCACATTGACGACCAGGTTTATCAAGTTTTATGCGAGAAAAACGACCTGATCTCCGTTCCCGCCGGGACACCGCACTGGTTTGATATGGGTTCCGAGCCGAACTTTACCGCCATTCGCATCTTCGATAACCCCGAAGGCTGGGTGGCGCAGTTTACGGGCGACGCGATTGCGGATGCGTATCCAAGGTTGCCATAACGTTTTTCCCCTCACCCCGGCCCTCTCCCCATAGGGGCGAGGGAGAAAAAACGGCTCCGTGCAGTCCCCTCTCCCCTATGGGGAGAGGGTTAGGGTGAGGGGCTCAGACCGCACTCCCCCCCAAACACCCCGCCCGCCACATCCTCAGGCCACACCACTCCGCTATCCAGCACCCAGCCGCTGATCAGCGCCGCAGGCGTAACGTCAAACGCCGGGTTATACACCTCTGCATCAACCGGTGCCCACTGCACCGCCCCGAAGCTCCCCGCCACGCCGGTCACTTCCCGGGCATCACGCTGTTCAATAGGGATCGCCTCCCCGTTCGGGCAGTTCGGATCGAGCGTCGTTTGCGGAGCAGCAACATAAAACGGAATGCCGTGGAATTTCGCCAACACCGCCAGCGAATAGGTGCCGATTTTATTCGCCACATCGCCGTTGGCGGCAATGCGATCTGCCCCCACCCACACCGCATCTACCTGCCCTTTGGCCATCAGGCTGGCCGCCATCGAATCGGTGATTAGCCTGTACGGCACGCCCAGCTCGCCGAGCTCCCAGGCCGTCAGCCTGCCACCCTGCAGCAGCGGACGGGTTTCATCCACCCAGACGTTGCTGACGTTGCCCTGCTGATGCGCAAGGGCAATCACCCCCAGCGCCGTGCCCACGCCCGCGGTCGCCAGCCCGCCGGTGTTGCAGTGGGTCAGCAGACGGCTGCCCGGTTTCACCAGCTCGCTGCCCGCGCGGCAATGGCGTCGCAGAGCTGCTTATCTTCGTCGATCAGGCGCAGCGCCTCCGCCACCAGCGCCGGGACAAAATCCTCCTGCCACAGCGCCTGCTTCATGCGGTCGAGGTTGTTCATCAGGTTCACCGCCGTCGGGCGTGAGGCGCGCAGAGTCTCCAGCGCCGCCGCCAGTTCATCCCGGCTGTGGCCGTTCTCCGCCAGCAGGGCCAACAACAGGCTGGCAGACAGCCCAATCAGCGGCGCGCCCCGCACGCGCAGGGCGTGAATATGCCCCACCAGCGCCTCTACCGTTGTCGCATCCAGCCAGCGTTTCTCCTGCGGAAGCGCCTGTTGGTCGAGAATAAATAGCTGATTTTCCGTCACCCGCAGGCTGGTCGTCTGTAATCTCTGCATGTCGTTAATTCTCTGTTGCGTTGTTGTAGCACATTGTGTCAGGATAAAATTCAGATGTATAGACGTCTAAATGTCTTTATTACCGGAACAGATGAGGAACAGGCAATGTCGCAATACCATACCTTTACCGCTCAGGACGCCGTGGCGTATGCCCAACAGTTTGGAGGCCTCGATGATCCCTCCTCGCTGGTGGAGGCGCAGGAGGTAGGCGACGGTAACCTCAATCTGGTGTTTAAAATTTTCGATAACCAGGGCGTCAGCCGCATCATCGTTAAGCAGGCCCTGCCCTACGTGCGCTGCGTGGGTGAATCCTGGCCGCTGACGCTGGACCGCGCCCGTCTCGAAGCGCAAACCCTGGTGGAACACTATCAGCACAGCCCGCAGCATACGGTGAAAATCCACCACTTCGACCCGGAGCTGGCGGTGATGGTGATGGAAGATCTTTCCAGTCATAAGATCTGGCGCGGCGAGCTTATCAACAACGTTTACTACCCGCAGGCGGCGCGCCAGCTGGGTGAATATCTCGCCCACACCCTGTTCCACACCAGCGATTTCTACCTGCACCCGCACGCCAAAAAAGCGCAGGTGGCGCAGTTCATCAACCCGGAAATGTGCGAGATCACCGAAGATCTGTTCTTCAACGATCCGTACCAGATCCACGAGCGTAATAACTACCCGGCGGCGCTGGAGAGCGACGTCGCCGCCCTGCGCAACGACGATCAGCTGAAAATTGCCGTAGCCGCCCTGAAGCACCGCTTCTTCTCCCAGGCCGAAGCGCTGCTGCATGGCGACATCCACAGCGGCTCGATTTTTGTCGCTGAGGGCAGCCTGAAGGCCATTGATGCGGAGTTTGGTTATTTCGGCCCGATTGGGTTTGATATCGGCACGGCCATCGGCAACCTGCTGCTGAACTTCTGCGGCCTGCCGGGGCATCTGGGCATCCGCGACGCGCCGCCGGACGTGAACAGCGTCTGATTGATATTCAGCAGCTGTGGACCACCTTCGCAGAACGTTTCCAGGCTCTGGCCGCAGAAAAATCCCGCGATGCGGCGCTCAGCGTGCCGGGCTATGCCAGCGCGTTTCTGAAAAAGGTCTGGCATGACGCCATTGGCTTCTGCGGCACCGAACTGATCCGCCGCAGCGTGGGCCTGTCGCACGTGGCGGATATCGACACCATCCGTGATGACGAGATGCGCCACGAATGCCTGCGCCACGCCATTACCCTGGGCAAGGCTCTGATTGTGATTGCCGATCGCATCGACAGCGTGGACGATCTGCTGGCGCGGGTGCGTCAGTACAGTTAGGTGCGGTCTGTTTGCCCGGTGGCGCTAACGCTTACCGGGCCTACGATTTTCCTTCACCCTAAATACTCAATCACCGACAACCCGCCGTTGTAATCCGTGCTGTAAATAATCCCCTGCGCATCGACAAATACGTCACAGGACTGGATCACCTGCGGACGGTTGGGCCGCGTATCCATCATCTTCTCCGGCGCGGCGGGCACCAGCGCGCCGGTTTCCACCGGACGATACGGATCGGAGATGTCATACGCGCGCACCCCGGCGTTCTGATACGTGGCGAAAATCAGCGTCGAGCTGACAAAGCTCCCGGGCCGGTTCTCGTGCAAATTGTGCGGCCCGAAGTGCGCCCCTTTCGCCACATAATCCCGCTCCGCTGGCTGCGGGAAGGTGGCAATGCTGACCGGGTTCGACGGCTCGCGAATATCAAACAGCCAGATCAGCTTCTCGCCGTCCTCCTGATTGTCGAGCACCGCTTCGTCCAGCACCACTAACAAGTCGCGATCCGGCAGCGGCAGCGCGGTATGGGTACCGCCGCCAAACGGCGGGCTCCAGTTGCGATGGCTGATCAGCTTCGGCTGACTACGATCTTTCACATCCAGCAGCGTCAGGCCGCCGTCGCGCCAGCTGCCGTAGGCGGTATCGCCCGCGATAATGGCGTGGTGCAGCGCGTAGCGTTTGCCTTCCGGCCAGTCCGGGGTTTCCCCTGCCGCCTGGTTCATTCCCGGCAGCCACCAGCGCCCGGCAACCTGCGGCTTGCGCGGATCCGCCAGATCGATGGTCAGGAAGATATAGTCGGTAAAGCCGTCAATCAGCGCCGAGACGTAGGCCCAGCGTCCGCCCACGTACCAGATGCGGTGGATGCCAATACCACTCAGCGACAGAAAACCGATCTCCCGTGGCTTATCCGGGGTGGAGATATCAAAGACGCGCAGCCCGGCGCTCCAGCCTTTGTCCTGCACATCGCTGACCGTCTCTCCCACCTGGCGGGTGTAGTAGACCTTTTCATCCGCAAAGCGGGCATCGGCAAACAGATCCCGGGCGTTGATCACCAGCAGCAGATCGTCGTGGGCCTGGAGATGCACGTTCCAGGTGCCGGGCGGCGCGGGAACAAAGCCTGCCGCCTTCGGGTTTTTCGGGTCACGGACGTCCACAATGGAAAAGCCCTGGGACACCATATGGCCAATATACGCGAAGCCGCGATGCACCATCAGCTGCACGCCGTCCGGGCGTCCGCCCTGATCACTGTGGCCGATTAAGCGCATATTACGGCTGTATTCGGGGGTGGGTAATGCGGTCACGCAATCTCCTGTTGCCGGGTGGCGGCTGCGCCTTACCCGGCCTACAAAACCGTAGGCCCGGTAAGCGAAGCGCCACCGGGCACTATTTTGCCTTCGCTTCCAATGTTGCGAACCACGGGGCGATAAAGTCTTCGGTCTGGCCCCAGCCTGGAATGATCTTGCCCAGAGACGCCACGTTCACCGCACCCGGCTGGGCCGACAGCAGCGCCTGCGGAATGGCCGCGGCTTTGAAGTCATAGGTGGCAGGCGTCGCTTCCCCGGCAATTTTGTTGGCGATCAGACGCACATTGGTGGCGCCAATCAGCTTCGGATCCACCGCCACACTCACCACCCACGGGCTGCCCGCTTCGCGCATCAGCTGCAGATCCTGGTTAGAGATGTCGATGCTGTAGAGTTTGATCTCAGTGCGGCCGTTCTCTTTCAGCGCCTTATACGCGCCCTGGCTGAAGGCATCCCAGGTACCCCAGATGGCGTCGATCTTGCCTTTCGGGTATTTCGCCAGCACCGCGCCCACCTTGTTAGCGGTGTCACCCTGCACGTCGGAGGAGACCGCGCCGATGGACTCCAGCTCTTTGATGCCCGGGTTCTGCTTCAGCAGCTCCTGATAGGCGGTCTGACGGCGCTCCATCGGCGGGAAGCCAGCGACCCACAGCTTGATGATATTGGCCTTGCCGTTGAAATCTTTCACCAGCTGGCCGAACGAGAGGTTGGTCAGGGAGGCGTCATCCTGCTGGGTAACGGTCACGCCCGGGATCTCACCGTTTACCGCGGTATCAAACACCGCCACCTTGATCCCGGCATCCACCGCCTTTTTCACCAGCGCGGTGGAGTACGGATCGCGGCCCTGGGAGAGAATAATTCCGTCATATTTCTGGCTGATCGCCTGGTTAACGAAGTCCTGGAATTTGGCATCGTCGCCGTTGCTTAAAAAGGTGCTGACCTTAAAGCCGAGCTTTTTACCTTCCTGGATCGCACCGGCCACAAACTGGGTGGTGTTGTCGTCAGAGCCGAGGTTACGGATAACCGCGATGCGGATCTGCCCGTCGTGGTTAGCAATGGCCGCCGGAACCGGCGCAGGCGTTGCCGCATAGCCCGGCAGTGAACTCAGTAATCCCAGCGTCAGCAAAGAGAGTGCAACTTTTTTCATTCTGTTATCCCGTTGTGTTGTTAGCGTTTTTGTACGTACGTAATCGCCAGTGCCACTGCAAGCACCAGCCCTTTTATAATGTCCATCGCGTAATAGGGCACCGAGAGCATCACCAGCCCGTTCGAGAGCACGCCGAGGATCACCGCCCCCACCAGGGTCCCCAGCGCATTCGGTTTGCCGGAACCCGCCAGCGAAAAGCCGATCCACGCCGCCGCCACCGCATCCATCAGGTAGCCCCCGCCCGCGTTCACCTGCGAGGAGCCAATGCGCGAGGCCAGCAGAATGCCGCCCAGGCCCGCCAGCAGCGAGGCAATCACGTAGGCCGCCACTTTGTAACGGGTGGTGCGAATGCCGGACAGACGCGCCGCTTCCGGGTTGCCGCCAATGGCGTACATCCGGCGGCCATGAGTGGTCAGCGACAGCCCCAGCTGCGCCAGCAGCGTCACCGCCAGCATAATGATGACGATGGTCGGCACCTGGCCCAGCGCGCCAAACGCCGCCGGAATGGTCCCTTCCGCCATATCGCCGCTCGGCAGCACCATATTTTCGGTGATCGACCCGCCGTAGCTGTAGGTCATCGCCACGCCCTGGATCACAAACAGGCTGGCAAGGGTCGCAAGCATGTCGGGAATGCGCAGGATGACGATCAAAAAGGCGTTAAACAGCCCCACCAGGGTACAGAGCGCGAGGGTGATCAGAATGGATTCGGTGGTACCAAACCCGTGCCAGACAAAGAGCGAGATCACCAGCGCATTCGCCAGCGACGCCGTCGAGCCCACGGAAAGGTCGAACCCGCCGATGGTCAGGGAGATGGAGACCCCGACGGCAATCACCGTCACGATGGCGATGGAGCGCAGAATGTTGATGATGTTGTTGGGATCGAGGAAGTTCTCTGACGCCACGCCGAAAATGGCCACCAGCGCGACCACCGTCAGCAACATGCCCCATTTGTAGAGAAAATCGAAAATTTGCTGACGGCCAGACGCCGCCGCCGTCACTGAAAGGGCCTTGCTCACGACGCCGTTCCTCCGGTTGAATAATAAAGTAATGTCTCTTCGCGGGCGTTTGCCCCCTCGACTTCCGCCACGATGCGCCCGTCCCACAACACGCAGATGCGGTCGCACAGGCCCACCAGTTCGGCAAACTCCCCCGAGGCGTAAATCACCCCTTTGCCTTCCCGCGCCAGGCCGTCAATAAGCTGGAACAGATCGGTTTTGGCCTTCACATCCACCCCTTTGGTGGGCTCGTCAAAGATCAGCACCTGAGCGTTGCCGCGCAGCCATTTGCCGATCGCCACCTTTTGCTGGTTGCCCCCCGACAGACGGCGCAGCACCTGCCCCGGCCCGCGGGCACGCACGCCCACCCGGGCAATCACCTCTTCCGCCCAGCGCCACGCCTGGCGATGACCAAACAGGCTCCAGCGCGAAAAGGTGTTATCCGCTGACACTGCCAGGTTCATGCTCACCGGCTCATCGATAAAAATGCCCTCTTTGCGCCGCTCTTCCGGCACCAGCGCCAGCCCGCGCAGGACGGAATCCGCCGGATCGCGCGGCTTCCACGCCTGATGGTTCAGCTCGCCCTTCGCCACCTGGCTTTTGCTGGCACCAAACAGCGCCTTGCAGAGCTCGGTTTTCCCGGCCCCTGCCAGCCCGGCGATCCCCAGAATCTCGCCCTTGCGCAGGTGCAGGGAGATATCCTTCAGCAGCCCTTCGTCGTGCAGCCCCTCTACGCGGAGCAGCGTCTCCTGGCTGTGCGGCGGTCGCGCTGGCGGGTAGATATCGCTCAGCTCATGGCCGAGCATCTTTTCGACAATCGCTTCCCCGCTGAGCTCCGCCATCGGGCCGGACTCAATCAGCTTGCCGTCGCGCAGCACCGTTAAGGTGTCGCAGATCGCCTTCAGTTCGTGAATGCGGTGGGAGATAAACACCACCCCGATCCCCTGCTGCTGCAGTCGGCGCACCACGGCGAACAGCCGCTCGCTTTCGTGGGCGTCCAGCGGCGCGGTAGGTTCATCCAGAATTAAAAAGCGGCAGTGATGGGAGAGCGCCCGCGCCAGCAAAATCTGCTGTTTTTCCGCCAGGGTGCAGCTGTCGATGGAGCGCCGCACGTCGAGGGTAACGTCCAGCTGCGCCAGCGCCTGGCGGGCCTGCTCGCGCATCGTGCCCCAGCGGAAGCGGTGCCCCGGCTGCGCCAGATGGTCGAGCATGATGTTTTCGGCAATGCTGAGGCCGGGGATCAGCGCCACGTCCACCTCCTGCTGCACCAGATGGATGCCCAGCAGTTTGGCATCCACCGGCTCGCGAATGGCGACGGGCTGATTGTTAATGCTGATCTCGCCCTCGTAGCGCCCGTGCGTACCGCACAACACCGCCATCAGCGTGGACTTCCCGGCGCCGTTCGCGCCCGTGAGCGCGTGCACCGATCCGCCCGTCAACGTGAAATCAACGCGCGACAACGCCTGAAAGCCAGAAAAAGCCAGGCTGATGCCACGCATCTCGAGGCGACTGGTTGTCATCCGCTGCTATCCTGTAATTAATCGTTTGATTTATAGAATTTTTCACAGCCTTGTCTGGCTGGCAACGACGGAAAAAGCATAAGATAAAGCAAAAAAGTATTAGCCATCCGGATGTCCAGACATAACATCAGGTTAGCGCTTCGCAAAAAGGACAACATCATGAGCAACACTGACATCCGCGTCGTTCCCGGCCCGGCAAACTACTACTCCCACCGCGGCGCCCTGGCCCGGCTGGACGATTTTTTCACCCCGGTGCAACTCTCCCGGGCGGTGTGGATCTACGGTGAACGCGCCATTGCCGGTGCCCGCCCGTTCCTGCCGGAGAGCTTTAACGCCCCGGAGGCAAAGCAGCTGTTGTTTAAAGGCCACTGCAGCGAGCGCGATGTGAATGACCTGGCGCAGGCCGCGGGGGACGACCGCAGCGTGGTGATTGGCGTCGGCGGCGGCGCGCTGCTGGATACCGCCAAAGCGGTGGCCCGTCGTCTGGGTCTGCCGCTGGTGGCTATTCCGACCATCGCCGCCACCTGCGCGGCATGGACCCCGCTGTCGGTGTGGTACAACGATGCCGGGCAGGCGCTGCATTTTGAGATCTTTAACGATGCCAACTACCTGGTGCTGGTCGAACCCGAGATCGTCCTCAACGCCCCGGCGGAGTATCTGCTGGCCGGGATCGGCGATACCCTGGCGAAATGGTATGAAGCGGTGGTGCTGGCACCTGAGCCCGAACACCTGCCGCTGACGGTAAGACTTGGCATTAACGGGGCGCTGGCGATCCGCGACGTGCTGCTCGAACACAGTGAGCAGGCGCTGGCCGATCAGACCCGCCGCGAAGTGACCCGGGAGTTTCATGACGTGGTAGACGCCATTATCGCGGGCGGCGGGATGGTCGGCGGGCTCGGCGAGCGCTTTACCCGCGTGGCGGCGGCGCATGCGGTGCATAACGGCTTAACGGTACTCCCGCAGACCGCGCCATTCCTCCACGGCACCAAGGTGGCGTACGGCATTCTGGTGCAGAGCGCCCTGCTTGGTCAGGACGACGTGCTGCGCGAACTGGCGGCGGCGTACCAGCGCTTTAACCTGCCCACCACCCTGCGCGAGCTGGAGATAGACATCCACAACCGCGAGGAGCTGGACCGGGTGATCGCCCATACCCTGCGCCCGGTGGAGTCGATCCACGCCCTGCCGATCGCCCTGTCGCCTGAGGTTCTGCGCGCGGCGTTTGAAAAAGTCGAAAACCTCAGCCACCCGGCGCATTGACGTCGGGCAAACGCCCTCTATACCTAATGATGGTTCTCATCACTTGAGTTGAGGTCATCATGCAGATCGATTTAACAGGTAAGAAGGCGCTGGTTACCGGTGCCAGCCGTGGGTTAGGCCGTGCCATTGCGCTGTCGCTGGCCCGGGCCGGTGCCGATGTGGTTATCACCTATGAAAAATCCGCCGATAAAGCCCAGGCCGTCGCGGATGAAATCCGTGGGCTGGGACGGCACGCCGAGGCGATCCAGGCGGACAGCGCCAGCGCCCAGGCGATTCAGGACGCCGTCACCCAGGCGGCGCGCAGCCTTGGCGGGCTGGATATTCTGGTGAACAACGCCGGGATCGCCCGCGGCGGCCCGCTGGAATCCATGACCCTGGCGGATATTGATGCCCTTATCAACGTCAACATTCGCGGGGTGGTGATCGCCATTCAGGAGGCGCTGGTCCATATGTCCGACGGCGGGCGGATCATCAACATCGGCAGTTGTCTGGCTAACCGCGTGGCCCAGCCGGGTATTGCCGTCTACTCCATGACCAAATCGGCGCTCAACTCGCTGACCCGAGGGCTGGCGCGCGACCTCGGCCCGCGCGAGATCACCGTTAACCTGGTCCACCCCGGCCCGACCAACAGTGACATGAACCCGGAAGACGGCGAGCAGGCCGCCTCCCAGCGTCAGCTTATTGCGCTCGGGCACTACGGTCAGCCGGACGATGTCGCCGCTGCGGTAACCTTTCTCGCCAGCCCCGCCGCCGGGCAGATCTCCGGTACCGGTCTGGACGTGGACGGCGGGCTGAACGCCTGACGCCCGCTCGCAGTTCTGATGTAAGCCTCTGTTCTATGGCAGAGGCGTTTTCGACCCGCTTCGACGAACCGTTATCTGCCCCTTTTTTCGCCCTGCCCACCGCCCTACAGTAGCCCATAAGTAATTCGGAATTTATCTAATAGTCTTATTATTTCCTTATATTTTGTGTGGGCGTACAGTGGAGGTACGGATGGTGATTTTTTGGTCACGGACTGCAAAGAAGGCACTCGCTAAAATCGACAGCCGGTATCGGCAGCGAATAGAAGCAAAACTTGCCCAACTGAATGACCGCTCGGCTCCCCAACCCGATATCAAGAAAATATCGGCTTCTGAGAACCGTTTCCGTCTGCGAGTAGGTGATTATCGAATCTTCATTAGCCTTCAGGATAATCACCATCAAGAATGTATTGTTTTAGCCGTCAAACGCAGAACAACAACGACCTACCTGCACGAGGAGGATGTGCCCTATGGCTGTTCAGATCATTAAGGACGATGAAGGGAACGCGCAGTACGCCGTGATCCCTTATGACGAATATCTTTGGATGTGTTTCCAGATGGCAGAAATCGACGACGAAACAGACGACGATCTGGAAGATATAGAGATTGAGCACGATATATACGATGACGTTGAATTACCCGGAGAGGTGTGCAGCATCATGACCTGGCAGGACGTCAGCCTGCAGGCGGCCTGGCGCATTCATCGCGGCTTATCCCAGCAGGAGGTCGCCGACAAACTCGGCATCAGCCAGTCCGCCGTGTCGCAGCTGGAAGCCGTTGACTCCCGCCCGCAAAAACGCACCCGTGAGAAACTGGCCGCCATTTATGGCTGTAAGCAGGAACAGATCAGTTTGTATTTACCGAAAGAGGGTTAATAGTGAGGTTCGCTAAAACATTAACAGCCAGAAACTGGCTGTTAATGTTAATGACTGCATGATGCTTACGCTTTACTTTTCTCAACGTCGCAACTTATTACACGATTGGGGAAAATTTCATCCAGCGTTTTCAACAATTTTTTCCAGTTCTGGGTCATTCTCTTCGCCTCACCGGGCGTTAATACCTGCCCTTGCTGCTTAATCAGATCGGATTCAACTTTCGTGTAGTGCACCAGAACGGTATCCACGTTGCGATATTTTTCACTCTCAAGCATGGTTTTCATTGCCTGGATATTGGCAATACCATCATCAACAAACACTATTGAATCAAATTTACGCTTCGTTTTGTCTAACATAAAGTCCAGCATTACCCCCTTGTCCATTCCGGACGAAAACATGATCCCATTGTTATAATTATACGAACGCTTTAATCGCCCCTGATAAACAGGCATTGATGACTCATTGAGCGCAGCAAGCGGCGACGCGCTGAAGTTGACGCCATTTTTACGCAGCTCACGCTCCGTCGCATTACGGGTATCCGGTGCGCGCGAAGTAAGGGCAACAACACTGTGCTTCTCCTGCCATTTACTCATGTAGTCATTTAAATGTGGTTCGGTGAGCGTCATGCTCCCGACACTGTAGAGGAGCGCAATGGCGTTTTCATACAGGCAGGGGACCTTTTCCTCCGGCCCCGGTTTTAACGGCAACTTACCCGCCTGCCATTGGTACCATATATCACCTCCTACCTCGAGCTGACTCGTCAGCACCGTATTATCGATATCAAAAACCAGCAATACATTCTCCGGCTGATAACGAGTATCTTTATCTTTAATGATGCTGGCGACGATATCATAAGAATCAGATTCGATTGTTGTCACTGCGGCAATGGATAGCGGAATATAATTCAGCAAAGACAGAGCAGCTATATAGCCATACATTCTGGACATAATCCTTCCTTTGATAAATAGTTATTTAAAATGTATATGTTAAACCCATACGATAACGTCCCTGACGTTCATCAGAGTATTTATCTGTGCCCCGATAATCCGCAATACTGATATAGGGAACCCAGGATCCAAATTTATAACTAACCTTAAATGATGCGGTATAGTTCTCGTTACCGCCGTCCCAGGTGATATAGCCGTTATTGTAATAAACAAGATTGATCTGATACTGAAAATTAGTCTTATCAGGGCGGTAATCTATCCACACATCGTAACGGCGGTTATTACGATCGTTATTCCCATAGCTCTTTGACTTGCTGGTTGCTTTATCCATGTCATAACGGAAACGACCCGATACACGCCAGACATTGCTGAAGTTATACCCAGCAGATAAACCATACTCATACGTCGTCCAGTAATCCGTGGAATCCAACCAGAACATCGGTTCAAGCCAGAAACGTGTATCTTCAAGGGGTTTGAAACGATAGACGATCGACAATCCCGAGCCATTATTATTAAATTGCGAAGGATCCCATTTATCCTGATTACCTTCCTGGGTGTTGTAACGTAATTCCGCCATTAGCCCAATACCATTGCTGAAGAAGGTCCCCAATTCTACGCGATCGGCGTGGGTTCTTTTTTTATCCAGATATTCATGTCGGTAATCAATAAAGCCATGAGGTTGCTCGGCCCAGACCTGTGATGTTAATAGACAAAATAATAACGCTGATGTCACTGGAAATATTTTTTTCATTTCAAAGTCCTTTTATTTGTTGCCTTACTGAACGCTGGTATTGATAGCAGCGAGAAACCCTGGAAACGGCTGTACAACTGAAGTAAGTGTTACGTTAACTCCTGGCTTTATTGCATCAACATCTAAAAACCTTTAAAATTAACACCTCACTGGTACCAACCATTTACAGGTAGAACATGTCTGATGTTAATTCCAGTCAAAATAATGAGCCGCATTCCCTCAAATATTTGGATCTGTTTACGCTCATCAAAAACAAAATAGACGCCGGTGAATGGGCTGAAAATGCTACCATTCCCACAGAACGAGAACTGGCCGAACGCTATAAGACCAGCAGAACAACCGTTCGAAAAGCCATTGAACACCTGCGTCAGAAGGGTTATTTACACAGCGAACACGGTCGGGGGACCTTTGTCCTTCCTGAGCTCAGTCGCCGCTCGCAGCGTCAACTGCATGGTTTCACTGACGATATTCTTGCCCGTAACGGCGTACCCCGGCAGCAAATTCTGGAGTTCGGCTTCGTCCCGGCAAATGAAATGCTGCGCCATGCCTTACAATTGTCGGGTAATCGTCCGGTGCTGCGTATTAAGCGCCTTCGTTTCGATAACACCACCCCAATGGGGATACAGACGGCGTGGCTTCCTGTTGATGAAGCCCATGCCTTCACCCAGGAAGAGCTGCTGGAGGCCGGTTCGCTATATAAACTGCTGGCCCAAAAAATGGGGCTGGAGCTGTTAGAGGCCTATGAAACTATCGGCGCTCGCCAACCATCTGCTGCAGAAGCCTCCCTGCTGGAACTCTCCGTTAATGATGTGATCCTGACCTGCAGCAGAGTCACGCTCTCCGTCAACCGAAAACCGATGGAATATGTAGAGATGATCTATCCCGCCAGCCGCTACGCCTATGAAATAAAGATAACGAAAGACAGTTTTAGTCGTAAATAACAGCGTCCCTGGGATCCTGATTTGCGTCTCAGGGAACGCGTTTATCTACTTCAACACCCCCTGTTGATCCTGAAAAAGATAGAATTTTGTACTCTGATGAGGCTGAAAATTATTATCTGACACAAACAACAGCGTCTTCTTTCCATCAATAAGCGGACCAAATGTCACGCCTTCGATACAATCAGGCGCATCGGTGAGTGTGGAAAAATCAATTAACAACTTTTTCGTTACCGGTTGGATAAGGCCTTTATTTGTCAGAGCGGATAACGATGGAATATCTTTAATGTTGGTGCCTGTGGAGGTATCTGCCAGCCACACCTTGATAGAGAAATCCCAGTCGTTATACCCTTCTGAGACATTTCTTCCTGAACGCTCAATAACCAAAAGTTGATTGTCATTAAGCGCCAGGATTTCAGAAATTCCATTATCATTAATGCCGAATCGGGAAATATGGGATACCGGATCGACGTTGTACAAGTACACGCTCTCTAGTTTCGGTTTAGTCTCGTCGGACGGATAACGGAATTTCAGGATCCGCACCGGACTGGAGTTAATCGGTGATGCCAGGGGGCCGTCCTGTTTCAGGGCCCCTTCACCGGCCATAAACAGAAACTTCTTATCCGGCGTAAGCGTTAACCCTTCCCACGAGATGCCGTTGCGAAACCCCTCATGCTCATTTTCACCGGTTAGCGACATTGCCTCCGGGAGAACAGCGGCCAAATCGGCAATAAATTTCCCGCCTAAGGTGCTGACGCGTAACGGGCTTCCCGTTTCGGATGACCATAGCAACTGATTATCCGGTGTAATAACCATTCCTTCGGCATCTACCGAGCCTTTTTTAAAGATCTCGCCGTTGGCATCCAGCAGCGCATACTGGTTTTCAACGGTAACGTTGTTAATCCCTGCCGCCGACAGGTCAATCTTTAACGCGTAAACTCTCGGTTTTCCCTCTTTTTCGGTATTCCTGCTGTCTGAAATAGCGTAGAAACGCTGCTCCGCGTCATGCCAGCGAATGGCTGACAACCCGCCAAATGGAATACCCTCAACGGCAAATGATGTTGGAACCTTATATTCCCCGAGAAAACTAAGGCCTGTAATTTCCCCCGTTTTTGCGCCAGCGGAAGGGCTTAGCAGAGCAGAAATAATCATGCCAAACGATAAGATTTTTTTATAATTCACAATCTATACCTCCCTGTTAGCAGAAGAAATAAAGCGTTCGATCTCCTCCGGGCGACCCAATTGTCCTCTGGCACCCAGTTTCATAATATTTAATGCCGCCGCGGCACAACTAAACTCAACCGCTGAACGCAAGGGGTAATGGTGGATCCAGCTATAAATAAATGCCGCATTGAAAATATCGCCTGCCCCTGTGGTATCTACAACCGGGACCCTGAAGCCCGGATGTTCAGCCTCTTCATCCTCTGTGACCGCCATCACCCCCTTTGCGCCACAGGTTACAACCAGTGCGGAAAGTGAATATTTGCGCCGCATCGCATGCAATACGGGCCAATCAGGGTCGCACTTGCTGCTGGCAATAAAACCATCACGATTAAAAATTGCGATGTCAGCCAGATTCAGGATGTCAGCCATCTGCTGTTTATTGGTAGCGATGTGCGGCTCAATATCGACAGCCACTTTCGTTCCCTGTGAGCGGGCGTACTTAGCCTGAATAGCATATTTTTCAAGATCGCCGGGCATGGTGTACATCACTTTACTTGCACCGATCGCGTTAAATGCCGTTTCCTGATCCCATTCGCAGTGGTTGCCCGGCGCATAAATTAAGGATTTCTCGCCGCTATCATCCAGGATAATAATCGCCATATTGGGCGATTGCCCCGGGTTGATTTGAATATATTTCGTTTCCACGCCGTGCCGCGCAAAATCGTTAATAATACTCTCGCCGTAGCGATCATCCCCGGCGCTGGATAAAGAGATCACCTTTAATCCCAGAGTTGCCATCATACAGGCGCTATTTGCCACGGTACCGCCTGGGCTTTCGGCGATTTTCTCTCCTACTACTTTGTCATCATTTCCTGGCAGACGGGGTACCCGAAAAATCAGATCAATATTGCCGCTCCCTACTGCCACAACGTCATAATTCTTCAACATTTAACACCCTCAAATGTCACGCGTTTCCCCCCCAGCGCGACATAGCGTTCGGCGAGAGTTAACGAAAGATTAAAAAGCAGCATCAGCATTTGTTGTAAATAATTGTGCGTATCACTTTGTTCATTGGCTGCGAAACAATATGTCAGCGCATTTTTTCGGGATAGTTTCAGCTGGATATGTTGACATAATGATTCATCCCCCTCTTTTCCGGAAACATTATTACTAAATGGTGCCTGCCAGCCTGATTAAGTCGTAAGGCATGACAATACTCTTCAATATGAAAATAACTGGCTTCAATCTGTGGACCACAGGCCATCAAGTTGGATGCCATATAAGCCAGCCCCCAGCTCGCGCCGCTGCCGAGAAAAACCACCTTTTGGGAAAAAAACGCGTCACGATGTGCCAAAAACCAGGACTGCCATTCGGCGGCATTCCAGCGCGAGCCCAGCTTTTCGGCTTCGATACCCGCGAACTCACCGTTAACCCGACCTATTTTTTCAGCCAGCGACATCAGCAAAAACAGTGTTGCAGAACTGCTCTGAGTCGGTAAGCCCTGCTTGTGGGCATCGGTGAATATCATGTGTGACGTCAGACGGCTGAAAGGCGAGCCGGGTGAATTTGTCATCCCAACCACCCGGGCACGGGAGGTTAACGCGTGATAAAGCGCATCAAATGCGGGCGAGGGTCTGCCACTGGCGCTGATCACCACCACCAGCGCGTTGTCAGAAAAAAAGCGGGCCGGGATGTTAAGAAACTCAAGTGACTGTACCGCCCGACAGGCGATGATCGCTCGTTCATTCAGATAACGCTCAACTATCAGCGCCACCGCATACGAGTCGCCGGAGCCTACCAGATAAAGCTGTTCGAGCGACGCAAAATCGAACTCAGCCCATACTGTTTCCTCGCTCTCCTTACGCTGCATTCGCGCGAGCAGATCCTCGATCCCGGCAATTTCTTGCCGGGTGCAGGACAGTGGCATAATGACATTTTCTTCCATAACTCCCCCCGCCCTCATCAACTACCTTTCAAAGGATGCTGACGCCAGTTGCGTCAAACCTGCGGCAATTTCCGGCAAATTAAAGTCATGGCTGTTTACCGCGTTGAAAAAGTCATACTTGTCTTTTGGCAACGCATCGAAGCCTTTCCATGCCCCTGCGATAGCCCCGGCCATGGTCGCAATGCTGTCCGTATCGTTGCCGACGTTACTCGCTGCCACGATCGTTTCCCATGGCTTACCTTTACAGAAGGTCAGTAAACCTATCGCCGCCGGAATAGACTCATGGGCCGCTACCGAGTTGCCGACGTAGCCTTCGATGTCATAAAGGCACGATTCAAGCGAGTCCGCTTCACGCGCGATTTGTACCGCTAACCGGATACGTTTTTCGATCGACGGCCCGGCAACACAGCGCGCATGCTGCTTCGCCAGTTGCTCCCCCTGGCGGGCACCCTCAAGGCTGGCATCAATAATCTCGTCCAGGGTGGTATTAATCACCATCGCCTGGGATGTGGCCCCGGCAATAGCGCAGGCGCTGGCGATAGCAATATTGGTATCGTGGGAGGGTAAGCAGGTCAGTAACGCTAAATGGCAGGCCTTTTCCATCTGGCCTGGATAGACAAGCCCGGCGGGTGCCACGCGCATCCCCGCGCCGTTAGTGGTCCCCACGTTCGGCGCCTGCCGTGATGAGTGGCCGATCCGGCCAATGGTATTAGTAGGATGTCCCTCGCGCAGCGCCTTCACCACCTGCTCGGTGGTCGGCCCTTTATACATGGCGTAAGGCATCATATCAGCCCAGCGCAGCAGCGCAGCTTTCCAGTCGTCGTTGGTAAACTGCCCGTAACCTGCGGCAATCAGCGCTTCAGAGAATACGTACATCTGGCTCGAGTCATCGGTAATCAGGCCAGCTACTCCCTTCAGCGAACCGGCGAAAGTATCGATCGGTGGCTCAACAAACTTGTCCAGCCACCCGCCCCAGGTCTGTCTGATCTCATCGATACTGTACAGCTCTGTCGCCGCCCCCAGGGCATCTCCCATACCGGCACAGGCCAATGAGCCCAGGATTTTGTCGTACATCATCCGATCATATTTCACTTCCGCCATGCTGCTTCCCTTACAAAATGCAAATCATTTAATTGGTAGATACCAATAAGAGCAATAAACGCCAAAATCACAAACCAGGATCTTATTTTTTGTGATCACCATCAAACTTAATTTCAATAAAATTTTATAAATCAATAAATTAATTTGTAGATCGTATATTTTGATCTTTATCTCACCTTGCAATATTTAATTTGTGGTAGATACCAATTTAATGATATCTATGCCGACATCGCATTCTTTGAATCAGGACACGTGAGACGATGAAACTTTCTATCAAGGAAAAGATTGGCTTTGGTTCCGGGGATATGGCTATTGCTATCGTCATGATGTCGATGGCGATGATCATTACCTATTTCTACACTGACGTTTATGGCCTGGCCCCCGGTGACCTGGGGATCTTATTAATAGCCGTGCGCTTTATTGATGCAGTTATCGACCCGTTGATCGGCGTGATGACGGATAAAACCCACACTCGCTGGGGGCGCTATCGTCCGTATCTGCTGTTCTTTGCGCTCCCGTTCGGCATAACCATCTGGATGATGTTTACCACCCCCAATTTTGACTATACCGGCAAGCTTCTCTGGGCCTGGGGCAGCTACATTGCCCTGACGCTGACCTACACGTTTATTTCGATCCCCTATGTGTCATTAATTGGCGTCATTACTGACGATCCCAAAGAGCGGCTGAGCGCGAACAGCTATCGTTTTGTAATGACTAAAATCGCCATGTTTTTAGTCACCATTATTGTTCCAATGGCGGCGCTCTATCTGGGTCAAAATGACCTGGCCAGCGGCTACCAGTTGGCAATGGGTTCTATGGGGGTGGTGTCTACTCTGCTGTGTATTTGCTGCTTTTTCTCGGTTAAAGAGCGAGTGATCCATAAAACCGGGCCGATCCACTTATCGAGCCAGCTAAAAAATCTGCTGAAAAACGATCAGTGGATCATTCTGGGAATAACGATCGCGCTGATCATGTTTGGCGGGATTGTGCGGAATTCCGTCGCCGCGTATTACGCCAAATATTATCTGCACGGTGGCAACGACTTAATCTCGCCGTTCCTGACCACCAGCGTCGTGGCATCCGTCCTGGCGATGCTGCTGGCAGGCCCCATTTCTCGCCGTTTCGACAAAATTAAAATGTTCCGTTATACCCAGCTGTTGGCATTTATTGTTGGAGTGGCGATGTATTTCATGGTCGGAGAGAAGGATATTTATCTGGCCTTTTTCTTCTTCTTTATTCTCACTTTGTTGAGCGATATGCAGCTCCCGGTTTACTGGGCTTCCATTGCCGAAGCGGTGGATTACGGCGAGGTCAAAACCGGAACTCGTGTTTCCGGGCTGGCCTTTGGTGGGATCCTTTTCTTTCAGAAGCTGGGAATGGGGCTGGCAGGTGGGTTTATCGGTTTTTGCCTCAGTCACTTTGGTTACAAGGCAGATGTCGAGCAGTCGCAATCATCGTTGCTGGGCATCACGCTGATGATGACGTTGATCCCGGCAGTCTTTAATCTGATCGTCGGGTTGTATATGAAGAAATACATTATCAATGATGATTACTATGACGGGATCAAACAGCAGCTAACGACAGAAAGCGTAGCGTAAACAGACAGCCAGCTTTACGGCTGGCTGTCTAATCAGGCCTTACGCGCTTACCGCCAGGATGTTCTCAGGGTCATCCTGGGCGCCGTTCTCGCCGCCGGATATTGCGGTCTTTGGTGGACCCTCGAACCAAAGCGATAGTCTCTCACCACCGTTCTGCCGCTGATGACCTCTTCACTGTCCCAGAATTCATCTGGCACCTCGTGAAGACCCACCCGCAGCCCTAAATCTCCTTCCTCAACGTGAGTTATCTGGAAAATCGCGCCAGGCTGTAACAGCACCTCCGCCTGCCTGAGTTCAGTTAGCTCCGTAATGTTGCGTCCACTTTGCGCATCGATATCAAATAGCACGGTATCCGGTTCAAATTGTCTGCCAAAGCGCTGGCGCATCACAAACTCGGACGCCACTCCCCGACTGGCGCTGGTAGAGAAAAAGGTCTGCGTGGTGACATAATCGCCCGCAGCAATGGTGATATTTCCTCCACGCTGTGCATCGGCCTCCCTTTGCGGCCCCGCGATCATTTGTATCCCCTCCGCATGATCAAGTCGCGAAGGGATATATCTGACATTGTTAGCCAGTAATGCCCCCCGGTAGCTATGGCCGGGATATGCTGGCAATACGTCCATCGCCGCATGCAGCTCAGCGGCCATTTCGGGGCGGTACCCCTTCTCTACATCCTGCTTTGTTAACCCATGCGGCAGCAGCATGTTGTGAAAAGGTACCGACTCTTCACTGTAGCTGCGGATGATCCGCTGCTCTGAGTCGGAAAGCCTTGCCACAGAACCCTCAGTCCGCGATTCGCTTAACAACCGTCGATGAGTAGGGGCGGCGACTTGAGAAATGGCATTGGCAAATGTATTGACCGTACGGGTTTGTAATGCTAACGAACCGCCTCCCCCACGTGTGTTCAGCATGTTGCGGTAAACCGGATGGGTATTTTCAAACAGCAGGGTACGCAAACCTTGCGATAAATCCGCACTGTCGACTCCCCCTGAAATATCCCTGTCAGTTATGGGGTTGTTACCAACATAGCAATAGGCATTGACCATATCACTCGTTCCTGCCGGATCGTGACTTATCCAGCGGAAAAGCCACGGGGCATAATAGCGGTGGCCAAAGGCGTACAACCCCGCACTATCGCGTTCTTTACCCGAAAAACGTACGTATTTGTATTTCACTTCGCTGCTGTTCCCCACCAGCACCGCACTGCCACCAAAAGGATAATATTCCTCTCTGGAGAGGATATTACCGCTGGCATCCAGCTCGATATTTACTGAACCGATAAGGTTATCCAGCGAGTAACGGATCTGATCGGCCTCGATATCTGTTGGCTGCCCCACTTCCCAGTGCAGCATCCGGATCTGCGCGCGATTGCCGCTGTTAATATTCAGGCTATGCAACACCTCCGAGGCGGGTTGCGGGCTGCCATTGCTGTCGACATAGCTGCGGCGTATCTCAAGTCCTGGCAGATAGATAACGTCATTCACCTGCCACAGATTACCGTCGCTATTGGTCAGGGACCATGCCTGCTTACGTAGCCGTTGGCCCTGGCAATACTGATAGACCTCACGATCGTTGCCCGTCGCCTCCTCCCCTCTGTCAATAATGATTACAGACTGCAACTGGTTGAACGTATTCCAACAAAGCGGCGTCCCTGCCTGCATCTGCTGCATATTTCCCCGTGCGTCGAAATAGCTGTCCACCTGTGCCGGGGTAATATCGTTGTTGCTGTTCAGAACTGACCGGTTGCTGGTGGCTGAAATCGCCATGCTGTGCGTATAGGTGCTGGCACCGGTATGCGACATCTGCTGAAGATTACCCGCAGCGTCGTACTGATAGCTTCGACTCCACGGCACCAGATTACTGGTATCCGCCATCACATCCGGTAAGGCGGCGCTTTGCGGGGCTATCGTCGCATTCTCCCGCCCCGTCGCGCCAATCAGCTGGTAAAGCGCATCATAGCGATACGTCGCCTCTCCCGAGGTCGCCTGATTGCGGAAATAACCGACCGATACCGCGCCATCGCAAAGACTCACCACGTTGCCGACAGGATCGCGTCCATAGCTGAGATCCTGAATCACGCTGCCATCGCTACGCAGAGTCTGAACCGACGCCAGCCGCTGATCCAGCGGATCATACCCCCATAGAGTCTGCACACCGTTCCCCGCCACCTCAACCAGCTTTCTGCCCGCCGCTGAGTAGGTTAACGACGCCAGCAGCGTGGTGGTCTCTCCATCGCTTTGTGCAAGTTCGCTTTGGCATAACACACCAGCAGAATCATAGCCAAAACGCTGTTGGTTCTGACAGGCATCCGTCTGGACAATAACCCCGTCCTGAGCGTTATAGGTCCACGCGGTGGTCCAGATTTCCGTGGACAGGGAGCCTTGCCAGAGCGTTTCATCGTTGCCCTGCCAGTCGCTGGCCTCGTCTGCACTGGCAAGAAACTGAACCGTAGACGCCAGCGCTGCACCACCCAGGGTATACCCACCCGCGGTCGTTTTCCCGGCCCCATGATAGTGACGCACCACCCGGCCACGCAGCAAAAGTCCAGGGTGAAACCACGCCTTGTGATGAAGAGTCTAAGGTAAAGTAAAAGGCATAATCATATTGATACTGGTTTTCTGAATAAGAAAAATACATTTTATAGGGATAGTCATAGGTGGTGACATAAAGAGGGTAGCACTCGGCAGAAATATCATACCCACCATTCTGATAAGAGTATGTCTTTGATAAATTATAGACATCTTGAAGGTTATAAGTATCAATAAAATGAACGGCATTAATATTTCCGCCATCATTACTGCAGGTAACAATTGTATTTTTTAACTGTACCAACTGCTCGCTGCCATAGTCGCTCCAGTACATATCCACTGACACCTGACCATCAAGCGACTGGGTACCATCGCCATTCATCATCGCATCGGAAAAATACTGATAGTATTTATGCGTGGTGACACTCTGCGGAATTTCACCATGCAGAACATAGCTGCCATCAGAATTATAAACCAGACTAAAGTTTTCCTTACTCAGAGAAGGCAATGTAAAATCACAGTTAATAAACTGCCCTTCATCTGTTCGGGGAAGTAAGGTTACATGATCCAGAACCGGAAGTCCTATAACATATTGCGACTGAATTCTTTCCTGATTATCAGTAAGTACATCATTTTGCAAATAATAAAACAGATATTGAGAGAGGGTAGTTGGAGTATCGCTATCACTTTTTGAATAGACCCTTGTAAGGTTGAACCAGTAATCAATTTCAATGGAAAGATCACTATAACCTGCAACTTCAGAATCAGCACTGCTGACATTATCACCAGCATATAACGATACGGTAATAATGCCCTCATTTTTATTGTAACCGCAGGCAGTACATAACCATTCACTGTCGAACAGGGAATTACAGTAGTCATTGGGATCTATATTGTCTATCGTCATCAGGGTATATGGCGAAGACCAATTGTTACTGAAGTCGCAATAGGATGAATAGGCAGTAATCACATCATAGGTTTCTACGCTATCGTTTTTTTCAATACTGCCTCCGGTTGTTTTTTCAAACCAGAATAAATACAGTCGGTTATTAAAATATGCTAACCGTGGTGTCCCTATCGCAGCCTTTTCGTTGATACAAATATTCATTGGGAACCATTCTGACCACGCCCGCGAAGCAACCACGTTATCCACATTCTGGCTCATATCAAACGAGCGCCAGTAGTACTGCACCGGAGAAGTGTTACTTTTCCCCAGCAGATAATAAATACCAAGGGTCTGATCGGTGCTGTTGAGGTAGCCGCTGACAATATCAAGGTTAGCGACCTGTTCAAACTTATTCAGATAGTTCATTACCGACTGCTGGGCGGTATTATCTGTAATAGTGTTCTGATTCAGGTCGTTGATCAAATCTTTAAACCACGCCGTCTGGTTCTGTCGCAGCGTTGGATCTAGATAATTTTCCGGGTAGGTATCCAGATCAACCTCTCCGCCCCAGAAAGAATACTGGCTGGCACCCTCATTCCAAAGCGTTACCTGATCAGCATCCAGTGAACGGGTGTTATATCCCGGCTCCATATTCATGGCAATGCCATTAATATATTGCTGGATACTGGACATCGCCTGTGCCACGCGAGAGGTGGTCACAGAATGACTGACTAGAGGGTCTATCAATAAATATTCATATACGTCCTCCGGAGTCTGCACTAAATTAATTAAATCCGTATTATCACTTTCCGGCACATACTGACCGAGATAATAAGAGAGCAATGCATTACGCTGATGCTCATTTAACGATGCGGCAATATCAATACTCATTGTATATTCACCTTATAAAGAAAATAGCGGCGCGGCACTGCATGCCGTACTGAATAGAAACTACACATGAATTACGCCTGCGCGGCGACCAGTGATTCGCCCACTGATTGCCAGGCATCCCAGGTCGCGGTAGTCGTGCCGACGGTAAGCGCCCCGGTCGCCAGCAGCGGGGTTACCGATAGACCCGTGAGTGCACAAAGCGTTTGCAAGCGCATCACGTAGTCCACGTGATCAACGCTACTGGCAACCCCCATGGCAAACCCGGCGGCAGCCAGTTCAACTTCGCTGCCTTCCCAGCCCAACTGTACGGCCAGCAGGTCCGCCGCCACACTTGCCTCCGGTGGCGTATCACCATTAACCAGCTGCAGATACCCCAGCACGGCGTCCTCCTTTTCAGCCAGTGTTAACCAGTCGAGATAGCGGCTGAAGCGCTGCAGCAGAGTCAGCGTTAATGCGCCATCTTTAACGCCGAACCAGGTGTAATGTGTAAGGAAAACGCTGAGCATGGCGGGAGAAAGCTGGAATTGAGCAGCAATGCTTGCCCGCAGCCCCAGCTGGTACAGGTGGGAAAGATAGTCATATGGGATCGCCGAGGCATCGCTCAGGCTTTGCTGATCGTTCATCATCAGCGAATCAGCAAGCAGGCGGTATTCCGTATCTTCTTCCCACTGCAGTAAGAAGGTGGAGAGCGATTGCGTGGTAGAAAATTGCTGCGCCAGCGCGCTGTCGGCAATACCGTTCTGGGCTAACTTCGCCTGCCAGAGAGTGGTCGCCAGGGTACCTGCAAGCGCAGACACATCTACAGCGGCATCAAACTGCACGCTGGCGATATCGGCCTGCACCATTGAGCTAAGGGTGTTGTAATCCGTTGCCGCCGGGAGTATGAGCCCTGCGGGGTCTATCAGGTCACTCAGCGTTGTCATCCATGACCAACCATCACCGTCCACCGGCACGGGTAGGCTGGAAAAGTTTTGTTCGCCCAGCAGCGTCGCCGGAAGTTGCTGTTTGATGCCGTTGATAAGATTAACGGTAGCGCTGGAGGCCAGAATGGTGGCAGGCGTCGGCTGCAGGGTGAGGTAGCTTTTCACCCACGAGATAGCATGATCTTTTGCCCAATCGGCGGCACTGTCGAGCGCCATCAGCAGATCCAGAATATCGCCTGATACTGGCTGATTGTCATCGTCAAAGGCGAGTTGAGGCACCTCCGCCAGGCTTTCCCAGGCGCCATTCAACAGGCTCAACAAAGCAGCGCCTTCGACAAACGTCAGGCCCAGCCAGTGCGGCACCATTGCCAGACGATACAGCGCCGATATTACCTCCAGCGTTAACGGAAAAGTATGCGCCGAAGCGTCGCCCTGTCGCGCGGCAACCTTATCGGCCAGCACCCGAAACTGGGCCTCGCTCAAGCCCAAACCGGCACACAGCTGGCGCACCACCCTGGCGCTGTCGCCGCTGGTGTTGGTATATGTCACTGTTGCGCCGGTGATGGCGAAGGGTTCTTCAAACAGCGACGGGGAGTTAAAGATCTGATCAAAATACGGGACGGCCGGAGAGATAGCGTAGGTGGCGATCGTGGATAAGACTGCCGCAAATTGCATTGCGGTGACGCCGTATTTTTGTTGCCAGTGGCGGAAGACGCCCAACATGCGTAACGTGTGCGCATTCAGCGACGTGTCACTATTTTGACTCCCCTGGGCGGCAATACAAGCACACAGCAGCAGATCAACCTCTTCGTACGACAGTCCCAGCCAGCGCTGCAAACGTGCCATACGGTTAATTCGATCCATACGCGCATCAGACAGATTATCCAGATAGCCAAAATCCAGCGGATAATAATAGCGATACCCTACAGATGTTAATTGTGACAACGGCGCATTCGCAGCAACAATGCTGTTAACATCGTCCAGACTCAGCACTCGATCAAACACAGCGATATCATCATAAATAAAATTGGAGGCATTGCTGGTTTGTTGGTTATAACAGCTAAGATCTCCCCGGGAGTTAAATGCCCATGTGAACCCATCAGCCGTGGTAATATCGCCCAGCTCCGACGCATATATTGAAATTGATGGCACGACCACACTCCCCCCTTCCGGGACAAAGTAGATGTTTGCTTTTTTTCCGTGGCATCCCAGGTCAACGAGATAAACACCCACTGATTCAAATCAAAATACGATTTCCAGGATGTTCCCTTACTGCCACCACCCTTCTCGGTAATATAAAATATCAGGTCATTTTCAGCATAACCTGTATTATTAGGGTATTGATAAGTCGAAAGACTAAATCCTGGAGAATAACTCGGATCGTTTGCGTCACCACCATTACTGAATATTGGAGTTTGATACGCAGTGTCATTACACCAGTAAAACCAGAAGGCCATTGAAAAGGATTTGTCACCCTTAAGCATTGCAGCTGAATCGCTGTCTGGTGAAAAACAGGCATAACTTGTCGAGTCCGATAATGTTTGCACACCGGAGCTAAATTTCCCCACGGACTGCTCAGTGTTGCTGACGACCAGCGCATTATCTGAATTTCGATTCGAATACTCCTGCAAATAATCCGCAGCATTCCCCGGCGTCAATGCAATAGCCGGGGACGCGCCCGCATTAATAAATTTTGCGCCATAATCTGCCGAGGTGACTGATGTGGCGGCGGTATTTTCCGAGGCAACTACCGTCGTGCCCCCGGCCGTCGCTGCGATCAACTGCTCCAACTGCGGTATGGTGATCCCCAACTGTTCCGCCAGCGTGTCGCTGGCGGCAAATGGCATCCAGGTCCCGGTATCGAGACCAAGGTTGGTTTTATAGAACGCATTCAAATCGTCACTGGTGCTATTATCAGGCTCAGTGACTATCGTCATTTGCTCCGCAGCGAAGTTACTCCCCAGTTCGCTGGCCGATAAGCTTCGGCTGCCGGTCAATGAATCACTTAAAAACCACGGCCAGTCAGTTGCCGTCTGGCCGATAATATCCTCCAGAGGCAGCGATACATTCTGCAGCGCCAGCGCCACCTGATCCTGAGGGAAGTGATACGGCAACAAGGTTGGGTATCGGGTTACCGCCAGGGTTTCATCCACCGTACTGTCAGCAGGAATCACGCCAGACAGCGTCTCTTCAAGGATCTCATTCACCAGTTGCAGCGTCGGGATTACCTGATTTATTGCAGTATCATCAATCACCATCTCTGCCAGGTCCGGACGACGTTCGGACAGTGGAATAATATCTCCGCCCGCCAGAGCCATCGCCTCCTCATAGCTAAGCGCCTGCTTATACAGCCAGGCCAGATAGCTGACGGGTGAATCATCGGCCTCTGGCGCCCCCGATTGACAGTACGCCTGCCAGTTCTCACTGAACTGGTTTATCCATGTCGGGCCATTTTGCATCAGCCCCGGAGTATCAGACACACCAGAGGTACCCTTGAAATGCTTGCTGCCAGGCGTAGCCTGAAGCGATGCCTGGACCTGCGAAGTTAGCTGTGTTTTTCGAAACAGACGGCGAATATAGTGCGCCTGCCCCAGCGCCAGATCGTAAACTTTGGCACCTCGCCTGCCCAGCCAGGGCATATTGGCAGAAATAAATTGCTGACGGGTCTGGGTAATAATATCAAAAACAGATTTATACCCCTTCTTCGCAAGCATTCCGGGAGAAATACCAAGCATATTCTCCATGGCAGAAATAGCCGGACCTGAAATATTCATATATAAATCCCCATTCAACATAGAAACGGTATTTTCAACTCAACAATGGTTTTTTAATAATAAACATGTAAACACATTGGTTTTTATTTACGGTTTTTCTTTACTTTAGATAACAATTCATAAGTACACTCGTGTTTTTCCCCTATAAAAAGTATCGTTCTGACAGATAGTGCTGAGGAGATCACCGCCCCCAACGATGCAGGCACTAGAAATGAAGCTCCAAGGTATCTTAAAAATAGAAACGAGATAATCGATGCAATCAATTCGGAAGAGAGCACGCCAATAATCATTGCTGCAGCAAACAACACCACCTTGATCCACGTCGTATATTCAGAAAGCGAGGCGGCAAAAATAATGCTCCCGGCAAATGCACCAACCATAACCCATAAAAAAGCATCAGTGACTGATGCCCCTGTGATGATTGATAAAACATCAAAACCTGACGTATTCATTCTGAATCTCCCTGTTAGGTGAAATTCAATAAATCACAAACTGGTACAAGGGAACGTGCAATAATGGAAAAATTTGCGGCATTGTTTCTTAATACCCTACCGTCGGGGGCGCAAAAAAGAGTCAATTTTTTCCATAATCGAAATAATTGGCATTTTTTATTATATATTTTAACTGGATTCTGTAATATTTCGGGATAAAGCAGGAGAACGTGATGGATATCTTTTTATCAAAAAAAATGCGCTATTTCATGGTAATAATGGAAACACGTAATTTCGCCAAAGCAGCTGAAACGCTATGTATAACCCAGTCACCGCTAAGTAAAGTGATTACAGAACTGGAAAACAAGATGGGAGGTAAACTATTTTCGCGAAAACACAATGAACTTTCCCCTACCAGTCTGGCATGGGAATGTTATCATAAGTGCAAACCTTTCTATGAATCTTTTATCAGCATGGCGGGATGCAATAACCCTGGCATCATTAAAAAAACATTGTCAATTACGGTTGATATCAGTATCCCTGAACTTTTATTTCGTCATATTGATACGATAATTAAAATGGAACAACTGCCTATTAAATTAAAAAGAGACCTGGTAATTCCCGGAACGACCAGCAATTTGAAAAATCTACATAATCATGGAGTTATATCATTTCGAGCATTAGAGCATGGCCTGAGCATGAATTATACTGTCGGGGACGTCAGTGAAATAGTTTTACTCACTGCAGAAAATAATCAATCCCACACCGATATTCATCGCTTGCATGTGTGGCGAGATAATTATACTGATTACTTTAAAGGTGCTTACTCAGCGTTATTAACCGACATGGATATCATTCCCAGTTTCGTTGAGCACAATTATGATATCTTGACATTACTATATGCGGTACGGGCCGGTAAAGGGATGGCGATCATGCCTTATAAAATGGCCACCCTATATAAAATCGACGGGGTTAACTCACGAGTAATAAAAGGCAGACATATCAAATATCACTTGTATCATAATATAGAAAATAGCCAGTTAAAGACGCTTGAACGTTTTAGAAAAATCCTCTCACAGTTAATTTAACAGCACTTCGCCCCGCCCTTACCGCCATAACGCGCATCCTGGCGATCGCGGAAAAATTCTTCGTAGCTCATTGGCGTCTGGTCGGGGTGGTTGACGCGCATATGCTCGACGTAGTTGTCGTAATCCGGTACGCCGATCATCATCTTTGCTGCCTGACCTAAATATTTACCGGCTTTGGATAGGGTGTCGAACATTTCTTTTATCTCACAGAAAATGTAGGCCGGGTAAGCGCTAGCGCCACCCGGCACACGGGTTAATGCGCCCCTTTCGCCTGGGTCACAATCTCTTCATAGTTGGCTGGCATCGGCTCGTACGGCGTCTCTTTCGCCGTTGGCTTGTCCTGTTTCAGGGCGGCCATCGCGGTCTTCAGAGAATACAGCGCCAGCACCACAACCACCACCATAAAGAAGATGGTCAGCCCGGCATCCAGACGGTTGTTAAACACCAGCTGGGACAGCTGCGATTCGGTGTACTGCGCCGGGATCTTGCCGCTGTCGATCATCGCCTGGAACTTGTTGGCGATAGCCAGGAAGCCCACTTTCGCATCCGGGCTGAAGGCTTTTTGCCAGCCGGCGGTCAGGGTACAGATCAGCAGCCAGGCTGTTGGCACCAGGGCCACCCAGGCATAACGCTGACGTTTCATCTTGAACAACACCACCGCGCAGAGCATCAGCGCCATACCGGCCAGCATCTGGTTCGCGATACCGAACAGCGGCCACAGGGTGTTGATGCCGCCCAGCGGATCGACTACCCCCTGATGCAGGAAGTAGCCCCACGCCAGCACGCAGAGCGCCGTCGCCAGCAGGTTAGCCGGTAGCGATTCGGTACGTTTCAGGCCCGGGGAGATTACCCCCAGCAGATCCTGCAGCATAAAGCGCGCCGCACGCGTCCCCGCATCCACCGCCGTCAGGATAAACAGCGCTTCGAACAGGATCGCAAAGTGATACCAGAACGACACGTCCATCAGGCCGCCCAGCGCGCCGTGCAGAATGTAGGCCATCCCCACCGCCAGGGTCGGCGCACCGCCCGCACGAGAGATAATCGACTGCTCGCCCACTTCGTTAGCAATGTGGGTCAGAGTCTCCGGCGTAATGGCAAAGCCCCAGCCGCTGACCACCTGTGCCGCAGACGCCACCACGTCCGCCGTACCGGCAGGCGCCAGCACCGCAATCGGGCTGTTCATCGCGAAGTAGACGCCCGGATCGATAATGCAGGCCGAGACCAGCGCCATAATGGCCACGAAGGACTCCATCAACATGCCGCCGTAGCCGATAAAGCAGGCCTGGCTTTCATTGGCCAGCATCTTCGGCGTGGTGCCGGAGGCGATCAGCGCGTGGAAGCCAGAGACCGCGCCACAGGCGATGGTGATAAACAGGAACGGGAACATGTTGCCGGTCCAGACCGGGCCGGTGCCGTCAATGAATTTGGTCACCGCAGGCATGGTCAGGGTCGGGCGCATGATCAGAATGCCAATCGCCAGCCCGACAATGGTGCCGATTTTCAGGAAGGTGGAGAGGTAGTCGCGCGGGGCCAGCAGCAGCCACACCGGCAGTACCGCCGCCACAAAGCCGTAGCCCACCAGCATCCAGGTCAGCTGAACGCCGGTAAAGTCAAAGTACGGCGCCCAGGTCGGGCTCTCGGCCACCCAGCCGCCGGAGATAATGGCGAACACCAGGAAGAACAGGCCAATCACCGACACTTCACCGATGCGCCCCGGGCGCAGATAGCGAATGTAGATGCCCATAAAGATCGCCAGCGGAATGGTAAAGGCGACGGTATAAGTTCCCCACGGGCTGTGGGTCAGGGCTTTCACCACGATCATCGCCAGCACCGCAAGGATGATCACCATGATCATAAAGGTCGCGATCAGGGCAATGACTCCAGCGGTCGGGCCCATCTCCTCTTTCACCAGCTCGCCGAGCGAACGCCCGTCGCGGCGGGTGGAGACGAACAGCACCATAAAGTCCTGCACGGCCCCAGCCAGCACCACCCCGGCGAGGATCCAGATCATCCCCGGCAGGTAGCCCATCTGCGCGGCAAGTACCGGCCCGACCAGCGGCCCGGCTCCGGCAATCGCGGCAAAATGGTGACCGAACAGCACTTTTTTATCGGTTGGCACATAGTCCAGCCCGTCGTTGTGGCGCACCGCAGGGGTCATGCGTGTCGGATCAACCGAGAGCACGTTGCGGGCGATAAACTTGCCGTAAAAACGATAGGCAATCAGATAGATACAGACCGCTGCGACGACTATCCACAGCGCATTAATCTGTTCACCGCGGTTGAGGGCGATATAGCCCAACGCAAAGGCCCCCACCACGGAGAGCCCTGCCCATATGAGGTATTTCCCTGAGTTATTCATGATATGGTTTCCATCATCGCAGAAGTGAGATGTTACATTTTGTATCTATAACACTCGCTTAAGATTTAACAACTCAACTACACGTAAAAACAGACATCCAACCAGTCATTTACATAACAGTGTTAAGCCGATCACTTTCACCCTGTACGCCCGTCGTCTCGCTTAATACCCACTTCACACTTCGCGCAAATTTCCCCTTATCCGCAATTACAGGATGATTTACATCAGTTTTTTTGTGGTCTTTCTCACCAGAATAGCCAGGCGAGACCTCACATAAACAAGGAAAAGGAAATGAAAAGTTCACACCCTGAGGAGTACAAGGTTGGTCCCGGCGCCTATTTTGCTCTGGCGTTTGCCGCCGTTTTTTTCTCCGGCCTGTTGGGCGGTAAAGAGTGGTACGGCGTGTTTGATTTCACCACCCTCAACGGCGCGTTTGGCAAGGTGGTGAGTAAAGCGAGTCTTGATGATGGCACCTTAACCACCGCCACCAGCGCCTTTCGCGGCACCGGCGGCAGCGGCGCGATGGATGGTTTTCTGTTTGCCCTGGGGCTTATCCCGGCGGTGATGTTTGCACTCGGCATGATCAATGTTCTGGAGCACTACGGTGCCCTGCGTGCCGCGCGTAAATTGCTGACCCCGCTACTGCGCCCGCTGCTGGGCATCCCGGGCACTACCGGCCTGGCGATGATCGGCAGCCTGCAAAGCACCGACGTGGGCGCATCGCTGACCCGCAACCTCGCCGACGAGGGGCAGATCACCGAGAACGAAAAAGACGTTTTCGCCATGTTCCAGTTCTCCGCCGGGGCGATGATCACCAACTTCTTCTCGTCCGGCGCGATCCTCTTCACCCTGGTAGCCATCGACGGTACGGCGGCAGTGCCGACCTCCATCGGAGCCTGTATCGGGGTGATGTTCATCATGAAAATCGTCGGCGCCAACATGATGCGCCTGATAGTCAGATTCCAGAATAAAGCCCCCGCCTCTGCCCCGGCACAAGGAGAAGCCTGATGAGCGCCCCACAATCAAATCCTGTTATTACCGACGTCTTCGTCGAAGGCGCCCGCAAGGGCTGGAACATCGCCACCAGCAGCACCCTGCCGAACGTGGTGATGGCTTTCATCATTATCAAAGCCCTGGAGATCACCGGGGCGTTAAAGGGGCTGGGGATGGTTTTCGCCCCGCTGATGGGGCTGTTCGGCCTGCCGGGCGAGGCCGCCGCAGTGCTGATTGGCGGCTGGATGTCGATGGGCGGCGGGATCGGCGTCGCCATCGGCCTGTTTGATAAAGGCATTCTCACCGGCGAGCACCTGGCGATCCTCGCCCCGGCCATCTACCTGATGGGCTCTCAGGTGCAGTACCTCGGGCGCATTCTGGGGGTGATTGGCACCCGCGCCACCCGTATTCCGCTGATGATCGGCATCTCCGTCATCAACGCCTTCTTAGCCATGCTGCTGATGCGCATTATTCTCTGAAAAAGGACCTCGCATGAACCTTGAACATTACATTGAAGAGCTGAAAACCCTGGTCAACGTCGACTGCGGCACCAGAACCCTCGACGGCGTCGCGACGGTGGCGGGCATTATGCAGCGCCTGTGGCAGGCCGAAGGCTGGCATGCTGAGCAGGTGGATCTCGGCAACCAGGTGGGCCCTGGCGTTTTAGTCACTAACCAGCCGCAGGCGGAGAAATTTGACGTGCTGCTGGTCGGCCATCTCGATACGGTGTTTGCGCCGGGCACGGCGGCAGCGCGTCCGCTGAGTCAGGATGAAACACGGCTGTACGGCCCTGGCGTCTCGGACATGAAAAGCGGCCTGCTGAATATTCTGTGGGCGATGCGCGGGCTGGACGCGGCTGACAAAGCGCGGCTGTCCATTGCCGTGGCGATGAACCCGGACGAAGAGACCGGCTCGGTGCACTCCCACGAATGGATCGGCGAGCTGGCAAAACGGTCCCGCTGCGTGCTGGTGTGTGAAGCGGCGCGCGCCGACGGCTCGCTGGTGAAAGCCCGCAAAGGGATGGCGGGCTACCAGCTGCACTTCAGCGGCGTGGCGGCGCACGCGGGTAACGACCCGGAGAAAGGCCGCTCGGCGATAACGGCGCTGGCTAATGCGATTATTGCCATTAACGGGTTAACCGACTGGGATCGCGGCACGACCCTTAACGTCGGGGTGATTCAGGGCGGCAGCGCGGGCAACGTGGTGGCAGACAGCGCGAGTGCCGAGCTGGACGTGCGTTTCTGGGAAAACGACGAATACGATCGTGTGCATCAGGGACTGGAGGCGCTGTGCGCACAGGGGTTCCTCGACGGCGTTACCACCACCCTCACCCGTGTGAATCACAAACCGGCGATGGCCACCAGCGACGACACCCGGGCATTAATGCAGAAGGTTGAAAACGCCGGACGCGAAGAAGGGATCGCCATAACCTGGCAGGCGGTGGGCGGCGGCAGCGATGCCAACCATACCGCCGCGCTGGGCATCCCGACCTTAGACGGTTTTGGCCCGATCGGCGCCGGATTCCACAGCCCGGCGGAGTGGCTGGAGATTGCCTCGATCGCGCCGCGGATCAGGTTGTTGAAGCGTGTGGTGTCCATGTTGTAACGATCGTGCGGCTGTGTGCCCGGTGGCGGCTTCGCCTTACCGGGCCTACAACACCCACGAACCGTAGGCCGGGTAAGCGCAGCACCACCCGGCAACAACATCCCCAAACCGTAGGCCGGGTAAGCGCAGCACCACCCGGCAACAACATCCCCGAATCGTAGGCCGGGTAAGCGCTGCGCCACCCGGCAAAAAGCCCCCGAACCTACCCCAACACCATCGTACTCAACCGGCAGGTACAGCAGCGCCGTCCCTGCTCGTCAAATACCACGATCTCCCAGCTCTGGCTGGTGCGCCCGAGGTGCAACGGCTGACACACTCCGCGCACTCTCCCCTGCGATACCGCCCGGTGATGGGTGGCGTTGAGCTCCGTTCCCACCACGCTCTGCCCGTCGCGGGTCATCAGAAAACCAGCCATCGACCCCAGGGTCTCCGCCAGCGCCGCCGACGCGCCGCCGTGCAGTAAACCAAACGGCTGATGGGTGCGGGCATCCACCGGCATGTCTGCTTCCAGGGTGTCGTCACCGATACGGG
This sequence comes from Leclercia sp. LTM14, assembly GCF_023736175.1. Lineage (NCBI taxonomy): Bacteria > Pseudomonadati > Pseudomonadota > Gammaproteobacteria > Enterobacterales > Enterobacteriaceae > Leclercia > Leclercia sp. LTM14. The sequence goes on along the minus strand of NZ_JAIKTT010000006.1, from coordinate 19,724 downwards.
TGTAGAGGATCCCCAGATGCGCCACCAGGGTGTTCTGACTGGAGGCGTTCAGCTCCTCCAGCGATAAATGACGTTTCCAGATCATCTAGGCCCCCAGCGTGGAGCCGCCGTCCACCACGATATCCTGCAACGTGATGTGGCTGGCATGGTCGGAGGCGAGGAACAGCACGGTGCTGGCGATCTCCTGCGGACGGGCGATTTTGCCCAGCGGGATCCCAAGCTTGAACTGCTCGCCAAAGCCGCGAATGCGCTGCTGCTCGGCGTCGTCGCTTACCCACAGGGTGCGCTGCATGTCGGTATCGGTGGAGCCCGGCGAGACCAGATTACAGCGCACGCCGCTGCCCGCCAGCTCAAGGCCCACGGTCAGGGCCAGGCTCTTCAGCGCCGCTTTCGAGGCACCGTAAGCGCTCATGCCGATGCGCGGCGTGTGCGCCGCGTCGGAGGCTACGGTGACAATCGCCCCGCCCTGCTGACGACGGAACTGGCCCATCGTCTGCTGGAACAGGTTAAACGCGCCGCCCACGTTGACCGCAAACGTCTCCTGCCAGTCGTCCTGCGACAGCTGGTCGGTTGCCCCCATGCGTAAAATACCGGCGGCGTTAACCAGCACGTCCAGGCGCTCAACCGTCGCCAGCACGCGCCCGCAGACCTCGTTTACCTGCTGCGCATCCGCCACGTTCAGCACTTCGGTGGCAAACGGATAACGCGCCTGCGGGAAGGCGACATCAAAGCCCGTCACCCTTGCCCCCGCCTCGGCAAACGCAAGGGCGGTGGCGTAACCGATGCCTTTTCCGGCCCCGGTCACCCAGACGGTATTCCCCGTGAAATCCAGCATCATTTCACCTCGCGGGAGAGCAGCGCCCACCAGGCATCCAGGGTCGGGTTTTTCGCCAGCATCACGAAGTCGATATCGCCATGCACTTTGCGCCAGCGCGCCGCCAGGGCCATCATGCGAACCGAATCCAGACCGTAGTCGATCAGGTTTTCGTCATCCATCGGCTCGTCGGACTCATCCAGCAGCGGCAGGATCAGTTCCCGCAGTGCGTCTTTCGAGGCAGGAATGGACGGCAGCAGCTCGTCGGTGGTCACCACGCGCCCGGAACGACCGGCCACGTACTTGAGCGACATCAGGTGCTCGTCGCGGGTGAAATCCGCCAGCGCGTCGGCCACGAAGAACGGCTGAATGTCGCGCATAAAGGCGTCGGTGGCGGTGGTCATGCAGCCGATGTGGGCGTACACGCCGGTGATGATCAGCTGGTCACGCCCGGTCTCTTTCAGCATCTGCTCCAGCGGCGAGCGGTGAAACGCGCTGTAGCGCCACTTCACCAGCACGGTATCGGCCTCATCCGGCGTCAGTTGTGCGACAATGCGCTGCTGCTCCGGCGAGCGGGTCAGGCCCGGCCCCCACATGTCGTTCAGCAGGGCGCGATCTTCATCACTCTGCTCTTTCGGCTGGGCGGTGTAGTAAACCGGAATGCCCTGCTGCTTGCAGTAGTCGCGCAGGCGGGCGATGTTCGCCACCACCTGCGCCATCATCGGGCAGTTATCGCCCCAGAAGTTGAGGAAATACTCCTGCATATCGTGGATCAGCAACGCCGCGCGGGAAGGCTCCAGCGTCCAGCTCACTTTGTTGTTCGGCAGATCTGCCGCGCCTGGCAGCGCGTAACCGGTTAATTTTGGAATTGCCATCGTCTTGCTCCTCAGCCCTGCGCCCGTTCGGCCAGCCACAGGCGTAATTGTTTTTTATCGACTTTGCCTACCGGCGTCAGGGGCAGTGCCTCCAGGCACTCCACGCGATCCGGCAGCTTGAATTCAGCCACGCCCTGCTCGCGCAGGAAGCGGCGCACCTCGACCGCACGCAGGGGCTTTTTCACCACCAGATACGCGCAGCTCTTCTCGCCCAGCAGGCTGTCCTCCATGCTGACCAGCGCGGCGTGGATCACCGATTCGTGGCGCAACAGCAGGTTTTCCACCTCTTCGGCGGCAATCTTCTCCCCGCCACGGTTGATCTGATCTTTCTCGCGCCCCTGGACGGTGATGTAGCCCTGCTCGTCAATGGCGATCAGATCCCCGGAGCAGTAAAAGCCGTTCTCATCGAAGGCGCTGGCATTGTGTTCCGGGCTGTTGAAATAGCCGCGGAAGGTGTACGGCCCGCGGGTCATCAGACGCCCCACCTCGCCGCGCGGCAGCGGATTGCCGTGCTCATCGGCCACCCACACTTCATCATCCGGGCACATCGGGCGGCCCTGGGTATTGATGATGCGCTCCGGCGAATCGTCCAGCGCGGTGTAGTTCACCAGCCCTTCGGCCATGCCAAACACCTGCTGGAGCTGGCAACCAATCTCGGCCGGAATGCGGGTCGCAAGCGTTGCGGAAAGCCGCGCCCCGCCAACCTGCAATAGCTCCAGCGACGCCAGCTGTGCGTTACCCGCCCCTTCGCTGATGGCCTGCAGCCACAGGCTGACCGCAGGCGGCACCAGCGAGGTGACGGTAACCTGATGCTGATGGATCAGCGGGAAGCAGAGCGTGGCGCTCGGATCGTGAGCCAGCACCACGCAGCCCCCGGCCATGAAGATCCCGAGCGTGCCCGGGGAGCTCATAGCGAAATTGTGCGCCGCGGGCAGCGCGTTCAGGTAGCGGGTTTGCGCGGTGATACCGCAGATCTCGTTGCTGCGACGGATGCTGTAGTAGTAGTCGTTGTGGGTGCGCGGGATCAGCTTCGGCGTGCCGGTGCTGCCGCCGGAAAGCTGGAAGAAAGCCACTTCGTCCGCCGGGGTCGGGGTGGCGATAAAGTTCTCCGCCGGGCGGTCAATGGCCGCTTCCAGGGCGTGTTCCCCCTCATCACCGCGCAGCCAGACCAGGCGCACGGAGCGGTGCTGATCGACAAAGGTGTTCAGGAAATCGTCACCGGCAAACAGCGCATGTTCGCGGTCGGCAATCAGCAGCGCAGGTTTGATCTGCAAAGCGTAGGCGTTCAGCTCGCTGCGCTGATGGCTGAACAGCGCATTTACCGGGGCCACGCCCACCTGCAACAGCGCGAAAAAGGTGATGTAGAACTCGGCGACGTTGCCCAGCTGCACCAGCGCGGTTTCGCCACGCTTGATCCCTTTTGCCTGCAGCGCAGACGCGAGGTTATTGACGGCGTGCCGGAACTGGCGATAGGTGATGCGGCGTTCGCCGTCGATAAGCGCCAGCGCCTCGCTGTCGCCGTGACGGGTCAGAATGTCCGTCAGGGGCAGATCCTGCCAGTAACCTTTTTCACGATAGCGGCGGGCAAAATCATCGGGCCAGCGGGTAAAGGGAAGGGTCATGTTTAATCCTTAGTGCAAGCCAAAAACGTTGAGCATGGTGGTCAGTTTCACACCGGTTTCGCGCCATTCGGCCACCGGCGAAGAAGCCGGAACAATCCCGGCACCGGCAAACAGGCGCACGCTGTTGGCCTGAATGCGCGCGCAGCGGATGGTGACCACCCACTCGCCGTTGCCTTCGCTGTCGCACCAGCCGACGATGCCGCCGAACAGTTCGCGGTCGAACGGCTCCAGCTCGGCAATCAGCTCTTTCGCGGCCTGGTGCGGGAAGCCGCTCAGGGCCGGGGTCGGGTGCAGCAGGCAGGCCAGGGTCAGGGCGTTTTCGTGCTCGCGCGCCTCGCCTTCCACCGGGGTAGCCAGGTGCCACAGGGTCGGCGTGGTGACCAGCTGCGGAGACGCCGGCATGGTCAGCTGATGGCTGCGCGGAGCCAGCACCGCTTTCATCGCCTGGGTGACCAGGTCGTGTTCGTGGCGATCTTTTTCCGAGGCCAGCAGCTTGTTGCCCGCCTCGCGATCGAGAATGTCATCCGGCTGACGACGCGCGGAACCGGCCAGCGGCAGAGAGCTAAAGTGCGCCCCCTCTTTACGCAGCAGCAGCTCCGGGCTCGCCCCCAGCAGCACCCCGCCGTCCTCCAGCGGGACGTGGAAGTTAAAGCTGGCCGGGTTCTGGGCGATCAGTTTTTCCAGCAGCGCGCTGCTGTCGATGTTCTCCGCCGTCGCGATGTCGATAAGCCGGGAGAGCACCACTTTGTTGACGCGCGGGGTGGCGGTCAGCGCCGCGGCGCGGGCCACCATATCCTCAAAGGCTAACTGCGCCGGGATCTCGGTGCGGGATTTCACCGTCAGCGGCGTCGACCGGGCGGCATAGCGGGCAGACTGCTGGCGCGCCGGGCGGCAAATTTTGCCACTGCTGGGGGATAAACAGCGACGACGGCTGACGAGTATCGAACGGGATGGCCCCGACCATCACCGGGTTAGCAATCCCGGCGGCTTTGGCATCGGCAAAGGCCTGCGCCAGCTGCTGCTGAAACGCGCTCGCCGGATCGTCGCCGTTGACGGCAGGGGTAGTGAAGCGGGCAAAACAGCCAGACGTGGTGAAACTGCGATAAGGCGACATAAAAAAGAAGCTGTCTTTTTGCAGCCGGGTCGCGGTGTGCTGAACATCCTCAGCCAGTGACGTATCCATATCATCCTCCTGAAATGATAAAAGCAGTAAGAATTATTATCATTTATATTTTCGCTGGCTAACCTAATCCCAGAGCGCGATGGTGTCAACCGCAGAGCGCGCAACTTGTGCGACTATCGCTTGCATCCCTGCGCCTCATTCATGAAAATGAGAAGCATTAACTTCAACAAAAACAGGATGCACCTTAGTGAAACTGCCCGCCGCATGCCGTAACACCCTGCTTTTAATCAGCCTTTTACTTTCAGGATTAACCTCAGCCGTCGCCGCCGACTGGCCGCGTCAGGTCACTGACAGTCGTGGAACGCACACTCTGGAGAGCAAACCAACGCGCATTGTCTCCACCAGCGTGACCCTCACCGGCTCCCTGCTGGCGATTGACGCCCCGGTGGTCGCCAGCGGGGCCACCACGCCAAACAACCGCGTCGCGGACGATCAAGGCTTTTTGCGCCAGTGGGGCGATATCGCCAAACAGCGTAAGCTGGCGCGGCTCTATATCGGCGAGCCGAGCGCCGAAGCCGTTGCCGCCCAGATGCCGGATCTGATCCTGATCAGCGCCACCGGGGGCGATTCTGCCGTCGCGCTGTACGATCAGCTCTCCGCCATCGCCCCGACGCTAATCATCAATTACGACGACAAAAGCTGGCAGGCGCTGCTGACCCAGCTCGGCACCATTACCGGCCAGGAGAAGCAGGCTGCAACCCGAATTGCAGAGTTCGATAAGCAGCTCGCCCGGGTGAAGCAGCAGATGAAGCTGCCGCCGCAGCCGGTCAACGCCATCGTCTACACCGCCGCCGCCCACAGCGCCAACCTGTGGACCGCCGAATCGGCGCAGGGCAAGCTGCTGCAACAGCTGGGCTTCTCCCTTGCCACCCTGCCCGCCGGGCTGAACCCGTCCCAGAGCCAGGGCAAGCGCCACGACATCGTGCAGTTAGGGGGGGAAAACCTGGCCGCCGGGCTGAACGGCGAAGGGCTGTTCCTGTTTGCCGGCGACCAAAAGGACGTGGATGCGATTTACGCCAACCCGCTGCTGGCCCATCTGCCAGCGGTGCAAAACAAACGCGTCTGGGCGCTGGGGACGGAGACTTTCCGTCTGGATTATTTCAGTGCGACCCGGGTGTTAGAACGTTTAGAGACGTTGTTTAAGTAATTGTGCCTGTTGATGCCCGGCGGCGCTGCGCTTGCACGGGCCTACGATTCGAATGGTGCGGGGTTTGTACCGTGCGGCCTGATGCCCGGTGGCGCTGCGCTTACCGGGCCTACGGTCCGGGCGGTTGTGGGTTTTGTAGGCCGGGTAAGGCGCAGCCGCCACCCGGCACATTCCACCGCGTTAAACCGTGGCAACTTCCTGCCGGAACCGGCGTAACTCCGCCAGCACCACCAGCAACATCACTCCCACTATCGCCAGCACAAATCCGCTACTGCTCGCCGAGGCCACCGGGGTCATTATCGCCCCCAGGCCACCCAGGATCGCCGCACCAATGGCATCGCCGGTGACGTTCTGCGCCGTCCACAGGCCGTTGATGCGCCCGAGCATCGCTTCCGGGGTCTGGGTCTGGATCAGGGTGTACTGCAACAGCGAACTGACCGCGCTCAGCCAGCCGAACAGCGCCAGACAGACCACGCCCAGCGCCCAGACCGGCATCAGGCTAAAGAAGCCAATGGCGATAAACGAGGCCAGGGTCGCCAGCAGCATAATCAGCCCCGGACGCGCGCTCTGCGCCAGATTGCCGCTGGTAAGCGCACCAAAGGCCGCGCCCAGCGGGATGGCGGCATACAGCAGACCGATCTGCGACACGCTCATCTGCCACTCCAGCGCCAGCGCCGGATAGAGCACCCGCACCGCGCTCGCCATCGTCAGCAGGCCGCCCATCAGGGCGATGCCGCCGATCAGCGGATTGCTGAACAGAAAACGGATCGCCGCCAGCAGGGATTTCAGCGGATGTTCACGCGGCTGCGGCGGAGGCGGCAGTAAAGGCAGACGCAGCAGGGTTAAGGTGGTAATAAAGGTGCCCGCCGCCGCCAGACCGTAGTTCCAGGCCACATTCCCGGTGCCGAGCAGCAGCCCGCCGACCATCGGCGAGATCACCGATCCCAGACGCACGGTGAGCATCGTAATCGCCCCCGCCTGCATCAGATTCTCGCGCCCCACCAGCGCAGGCGTCGCCGCCAGCAGCGCCGTTACCCCAAGGGAGGCAAAAAGCCGTCCCACAGGCCGAGGGCGTAAATGGCGATCAACGACGGCTCCGGCAGCATGGCGTTCAGACACAGGCCGACAAATCCCACCCCGCAGGTGCCGCGGGCCAGCAGGATCAGCTTCTTACGCTCGTAGCGATCCGCCAGCACCCCGCCCACCATCAGGCCGATAAACATCGCCCCGCCGGTCAGGGTGACGGAGAGCCCCACCAGCCAGCTGGAGTGGGTCATCATCTGGATTTGGACCGGTACGGCCACGCCGAGCAGGCCAAGGGATAAAATGGAGATAAAACGGGCAATAAAAACAGCACGAAACGCCGGATGGGTCTTCAGCAGGCTCAGATTGAGCAGCCAGGATTGTCGGGTCATTACAAAGCCTTAATGGTTTCTTTTGTACCAATTCCATGGCCGCACATGCTAACATAGCTAAATAAGATAGATAACGATAATTACTATCATTATCAAATCATGGATGTTGCTATGTCGTACTCCCTTTCCGCGTCACGCGCCGTTGCCGTGCCCGGCTTACTGTTACTGCTCACGCTGGCGATCGCCCTCAGTCTGTTGGTGGGTGCCAAACCGCTGCCGTTTTCGGTAGTGGTCGATGCCTTCTCCGCTACCTGTCAAAGCGCCGACTGCACCATCGTGCGGGATGCCCGCCTGCCGCGTACCCTCGCCGGGCTGCTGGCCGGTGCCGCCCTCGGTCTCGCCGGGGCGTTAATGCAAACCCTGACCCGCAATCCGCTGGCCGATCCCGGCATTCTCGGCGTCAACGCCGGGGCGAGCTTCGCCATCGTGCTGGGCGCGGCGCTGTTTGGTTTTTCCTCCCCCGGCGAACAGCTGGTGATGGCCCTGTGCGGCGCCTTTGCCGCCTCCCTGCTGGTGGCCTTTACCGGCAGCCAGGGCGGGGGCCAGCTCAGCCCGGTGCGTCTGACGCTCGCGGGCGTGGCGCTGGGCGCGGTGCTGGACGGCCTCTCCAACGGCATCGCCCTGCTTAATCCGGACGTTTACGACCAGCTGCGCTTCTGGCAGGCGGGGTCGCTGGATATCCGCACCCTGCAAACCCTGCAGGTGGTAAGCGTGCCGGTGCTGATTGCCGCCGCCGTGGCGCTGCTGTTAAGCCGGGCGCTGAACAGCCTGAGCCTCGGCAGCGACACGGCCACCGCCCTGGGCAGTCGCGTGGCGCGCACCCAGCTGCTGGGGTTGCTGACCATCACCGTATTGTGCGGGAGCGCCACGGCGGTGGTGGGTCCCATCGCCTTTATCGGACTGATGATGCCCCACATGGCGCGCTGGCTGGTGGGGGCCGATCACCGCTGGTCCCTGCCGGTCACGCTGCTCGCCACCCCTGCCCTGCTGCTGTTTGCCGATATTCTCGGGCGTCTGCTGGTGCCCGGTGAGCTGCGCGTCTCGGTGGTCAGCGCCTTTATCGGCGCGCCGGTGCTGATCTTCCTGGTTCGCCGCCAGCGCGGAGGTGCCCTGTGATGGCCCCGTCCCGACGTTTAGTTTTCAGCTGCCTGCTGCTGGTGCTGGTCAGCCTCGGCGTGGCGATATTGAGCCTTAAGAGCGGCGCGGTGATACTTGATTTCACTCAGGTGCTCGATGCCCTGACCGGCAGTGCCCCGCGCAATATCACCATGGTGGTCAACGAATGGCGACTGCCGCGAGTGACGATGGCGCTGCTGGTGGGCGCGGCGCTTGGGATCAGCGGCGCGATTTTCCAGTCGCTGATGCGCAACCCGCTCGGCAGTCCGGACGTGATGGGCTTTAACACCGGGGCCTGGAGCGGCGTGCTGGTGGCGATGGTGCTGTTTGGTCAGCATCTGACGGCCATTACCCTGGCGGCGATGGCGGGCGGCATTCTGACCTCGCTTGTCGTCTGGGCGCTGGCCTGGCGCGACGGGATCGAGACCTTCCGCCTGATCATCATCGGTATCGGCATGCGCGCCATGCTGATGGCGTTTAACACCTGGCTGTTGCTGCAGGCGTCGCTGGAGACCTCGCTCTCGGCCGGACTGTGGTTCGCCGGGTCGCTCAACGGCCTGACGTGGGCCAAAACCCTGCCCGCCGCCCCGCTGATCGTGCTGATGTTTATTTGCGCCCTGCTGCTGGTGAAGCGCATGCGCCTGCTGGAGATGGGCGACGACAGCGCCTGTGCGCTGGGGGTCAGCGTCGAGCGTTCGCGGCTGATGCTGATGCTGGTGGCGGTAGTGTTAACGGCTGCGGCCACCGCTATCGCCGGGCCGATCTCCTTTATTGCCCTTGTCGCACCGCACATCGCCCGCCGTCTGAGCGGCACCGCCCGCTGGGGGTTAACCCAGTCGGCGCTGTGCGGGTCGCTGCTGCTGCTGGCGGCGGATCTCTGCGCCCAGCAGCTGTTTATGCCGTATCAACTTCCGGTGGGCGTGGTGACCGTCAGTCTTGGCGGGATCTACCTTATCGTCTTGCTTGTTCAGGAGTCCCGCAAGAAATGACAGAGACTGCAACCCGCTTGCGCGGCGAAAATCTGACCCTCGGCTACGGTAAAAAAACCGTGGCTGAGAATTTGCAGGTGGCGATCCCCGATGGCCACTTCACCGCCATTATCGGCCCCAACGGCTGTGGAAAATCGACGCTGTTACGCACCCTGAGCCGTCTGATGACGCCGCTGCACGGCAACGTGTTTCTCGACGGGGAGCAGATCCAGCGCTTTGCCAGCAAAGAGGTGGCGCGCCGGGTCGGGCTGCTGGCGCAAAACGCCACCACCCCGGGGGATATCACCGTCCAGGAGCTGGTGGCGCGCGGGCGCTATCCGCACCAGCCGCTGTTTACCCGCTGGCGCAAAGAGGATGAGGCGGCGGTCACCAAAGCGATGCAGGCGACCGGTATTACCGACCTGGCGGCGCAAAGTGTCGACACCCTCTCCGGCGGACAGCGCCAGCGGGCGTGGATTGCGATGGTGCTGGCCCAGGAGACGTCGATCATGCTGCTGGATGAGCCGACCACCTGGCTGGATATCAGCCATCAGATTGACCTGCTGGAACTGCTGAGCGATCTGAACCGCACGCAGGGCTTTACCCTGGCGGCAGTGCTGCATGACCTGAACCAGGCCTGCCGCTATGCTACGCATCTGATTGCCCTGCGCGACGGCAAGATTGTGGCGGAAGGTGCGCCGAAAGAGATTGTTACTCCGGCGCTGATCGAGCGGATCTACGGTATGCGCTGCATGATTATTGACGATCCGGTGGCGGGTACGCCGCTGGTGGTGCCGCTGGGGAAACGTGCGGTCTGATCCCCTCACCCCGGCCCTCTCCCCAAAGGGGCGAGGGTGAAAAGACGGCTCCGTGCGCTCCTTCCCCAAAGGAGCGAGGGTGAAAAGACGGCTCCGTGCGATCCGTCCCCAAAGGGGCGAGGGTGAAAAGACGGCTCCGTGCGATCCCCTCTCCCCTATGGGGAGAGGGTTAGGGTGAGGGGAAACTACCCCAGAATCTCCTTCAGCACCGGCCCTATCTGCTCAAACGCCTGCGGGGAGATGATGTCCACGTGGGCGCAGTCCTGAGCATACACCTCCAGCTCTCCCACCCACGGTGCCCAGGCTTTATGCGGATCCATGGTTCGCGTGCGTTCGGCGACGAACAGCGTCGCTTTGCCGTCAAACGATGAACTGTGCGCCGTGGTCAGCAGACGTACCGCATCGCCGTAGTTACCCTCGATGGCGCTGAACAGCGCCCCGGACGCCTGCCCCTGCTGGGCGGCGAGAAACGCCTGCCGCTCACGCTCGATCTCCGCTAATACTTCCGGATCCAGACCGTTAGCCTCTTTCTCGGACCAGTTTTGCGTCTCCGGCGGCCAGGTATCGAGCAGGCCGAGGAACGCCACGGCCTCTCCCTGTGCCCGCAGACGCGCGGCAATCCCCTGCGCCAGCGTGCCGCCCAGGGAATAGCCGAACAGATAGTAAGGCCCGTGCGGCTGTTGCGCGCGGAGCGTCGCCAGATGTTGCTCGATCACCTCGTCCAGGGTGGCGCAGTCCTGCATCGGCCCCGGTCGCGGCGACTGGATACCCGTGATCGACCAGCGCGGGCTCAGGTAGCGGGCCAGCACGCTGAACTGCCAGGCAAAACCGGAGGCCGGATGGAAGCAGAACAGCGTCGGGCCGTGGCTTTCGCGCAGGGGCAAGATGGTCTCGTAACCCAGACGCTGCGCCTGCTCGTCGCTCATTTCTGAGCTCAGCAGGGCGCTCAGCTTGCCCACCGTCGAGGCCACCATCACCTGGCCGGGCGTTACCTGACGGGCAAAGTGGCGGCTGAGGGTGGCAGCAAGACGCATCGCCAGCAGCGAGTGACCGCCGAGGGCAAAGAAATCCGCCTCGATGTCGTTGATCTCACACCCCAGCAGGGCCGAGAACGCGGCGGCAATGGTCCATTCGGCATCGGTTTCCGGAGCGCGCCCCTGCGCTTTAACCGTCAGTTCCGGCAGCGGCAGCGCCTTGCGATCCAGCTTGCCGTTGGCGCTGAGCGGCAGCGCGCTCAGCTGCAAAATCACCACCGGCACCATGTGCGGCGGCAGCTGGGTTTTCAGGGCCGCCAGCAGCGCATCGCGATCCAGCGGCAGGCCCGACTCCGAGACCACATAGCCCACCAGCTGACGGGCATCGCCGCCGGTAGCCGCCGCCTGGTTGATGACGCAGGCGTGAGTCACCGCCTGGGCCACGTCCGGCAGGGTCAGCATCGCCCGGTCGATTTCTCCGAGCTCAATGCGCTGGCCGCGAATTTTGAGCTGATCGTCGCTGCGGCCTAAATATTCCACCGCACCGTTGTCAAGCCAGCGGGCGACGTCCCCGGTGCGGTACATGCGCTCGCCAGGGACAAAGGGATCGGCGATAAAGCGGCTGGCGGTCAGATCCGGACGGCCCAGATAGCCCTGCGCCAGCTGGATGCCGGTGAGGTAGAGATCTCCCGCCACGCCGAACGGCACCGGGCGCATCATCGCATCCAGAATACGCAGGCCGGTGTTCCACACCGGGAAACCAATCGGCACGCTGTTGCCCGTAACCGCCGCCAGTTCAGGGCCATACGCCGGATACCAGCTGACGTCCACCGCCGCTTCGGTCGGGCCATACAGGTTATGCAGCGGGGCATGGGTAAGCTGCTCCCACTCCCGGCACAGTTCGGTCGGCAGGGCTTCGCCGCTGCAGAACACCTGTTTCAGGCTGGCGCAGCAGGCGACGTTTTCCGGGGTCAGCGAGGCGACAAAGGCCGCCAGCATCGACGGCACAAAGTGGGTGGTGGTGACGCCGTATTTCGCAAAGAAATCCTGCATCGCCAGCGGATCGCGGTGCGCCTCCGGCTCGGCCATCACCAGCTTCGCCCCGGCGATAAACGGCCACCAGAACTCCCATACCGAGACGTCAAAACTGCACGGCGTTTTTTGCGCCACTACGTCTTCGGCGGTTAACGGGTAGTGGTTTTGCATCCACAGCAGACGGTTGACGATGGCGGTCTGGCCGACCATCACCCCTTTCGGCCGCCCTGTCGAGCCGGAGGTGAAGATGATATAGGCGGTCTGTTCCGGCCTGCTCAGGTGCAGAGGTTCAGAGTCCGCAGCAGGTAATAGTGTGTTGTAACTAAAAATCGTTACTGGCAGATGATCAAAGCGCGGGCGCTGGTCGTCGGTGGTGATCAGCAATGACGGCTTCGCGTCCTCGAGCATCATCTGCAGGCGATCGTCGGGATAACCGGTATCCAGCGGCAGCCACGCGGCCCCCGCTTCGACGATGGCGTGCAGGGCCAGGGTCAGGAATACCGAGCGCGGCAGTGCCACCGCCACGCTGTCGCCGGGCTTCACCCCACGCTCCCGGAGCTGGTTTGCCAGGGCCACCACCTGCTCGCGCATCTGGCGGTAAGAGAGTTCAACGTGCGCATCGGCCAGCGCCGGGGCGTCCGGGGTTTTCGCCGCCTGCTCCGCCACCAGCGCGCTTAGGGTAGTGAGCGGCAGCGGAACCGCCGTCTGGTTGATCTTCTCCAGCAGGCGGTATTCGTCATCAGAAACGGTTTCGGCCTCGCCGCAGCGCAGATCGCTGTTGGCGGCAAACTGCGCCAGCAGGCCATGCAGGCGCTCGACGTGGCGCACCAGGGTGGCCTCATCGTAACGCTGCTTGTTGGCGAGGATCTCAATGCTCAGCCCGCCCTGCTCGTCCGGGAACAGCGCCATCTCCAGGTCGTTCACCGGACCGGTGGCGAGGGTGTGCGTCACCGCCTGTACGCCGTCTATATCCAGCTGATAGTCGAAGACCTTGACGTTAAACACCGGGCCGAACAGCGCCTCGTCGCGGGCGGCACGCCCGCTGTCGCGGACGATCTGCTCGGCGTCGTAACGCTGATGGCGACGCATCTTTTTCATCTGTCCGGCCAGGCGCTGGGCCAGCTCCGGCAGCGTCTCCAGCGGGTTGATGTTCACCGCCAGCGGCAGCACGTTCAGCACCGGGCCGGTGGCGGTGAGCGCCGCGGAGCCCATCCGGCGCATAAAGATAAACCCGGCGGCGTAGTTCATTCGCCCGGTCAGGCGGGCGAGCCACAGGGCCACCAGCGCGAGCGCAAGGTCGGTGCGCTGGCTCTGGCTGGCGTTTGCCAGCTGGCTGAAGGCGTGACGATCGGCGGTCAGCTTCAGGCGCAGAATGTCGGTCGTGGCGGCGCGACCCGGCAGCGGCGCGCTGGAGAGCGAGACCGGCGGCGGGAGCTGTTTGCGCTGCTCCGCCCAGAACGCGCCGTCGCGCGCATAGGCCTCGCTGTCGCGATAGCGCTGGTACTCCTCCACCACTTCCGCAAACGGCGTAAAGGGTGAATCCGGCGTGGCATCGCCTTTCAGCCAGGCACGATAAATGGCGGCGATCTGGCGGGTAATGGCCGGGAAGCTGAAGCCATCCACCACTAAATGGTGATAGCGCTGATACCAGTACCAGCGGTTGTCCGCCACCTGAATCAGCAGGTGCAAGGCCAGCGGCTGGCCGCTGTCGACGCGCAGGTTCTGGTTAAGATCGGCGTGCATAACCGCCAGGGCTGCCGCGTGCGGATCGCCGTCGGCGCGCAGGTCGAGAATGTGCGGTTCCGGCAGGATGAGGCTCTCGTCCACCCATTGCCCAATCTCGCCGTTATCTTCGCTAAAGCGGGTGCGCAGGGTGTCGGCCTGCATCATCCCGGCCACCACCGCTTTCGCCAGCAGGGGGGCATCAACCGGGCCGGTCAGTTCGACGTAGTGGGCCACGCTCCAGGCGTTGGGCAGGTCGGAAAGCTGTTCCGCCATCCAGATCCCCGGCTGGGCGGCCACGAGAGGACGTTGTGCGCTCATGATTTCACCTGTGCAAAATGGGCCGGGATCAGGGTTTGCCAGTGGGCGGCAAGCCACTGCTCACAGGCTTCCTGCGACTGCGGCTCACAGGCCACGCGCCAGCCTTCGGGCAAGGCGCACTGCTGCGGCCACAGGCTGTACTGCTGTTGGGCGTTTTGCACAATAGTGAACAGACCCTGCGGATCGTCGAAGGGGTTACTGAATTCCATACCAGACTCCGTTATTGAATAAGCGGCTGCCAGAGAGTCATCAGCCCCTGCGTCAGCCCTCCCCGCCAGCAAAGTGCATCATGTCCGCCGTCCACCGGACGCCAGAAAACCGGCTGCTGTGTCTGCTGTAGCCCGGTATAAAGCGCCTCACAGGCGCGAAAAATCAGCGGTTCACGTCGCCCCGCCTCAAGGACAATGCGCAGTCCCTGCGCTGAAAGTTGTTGGTTTTTGAGCTGTTCGATAATCACCCCGTCCTGCTGGCCACCGCGATGCGGCCACCAGAACGACCCCGACTGGCTGAGCACGCAGCCAAAGCGCTCTGGCCAGTGCAGCCCGGCATACAGGGCGGAGAGGCCGCCAAAGCTCTGCCCGGCGACAACCGTGCGATCGGCCCGCTCGCTGAACGGGGCCAGCGCCTGCACCTGCGGCAGGAGTTCGTCCTGAACGGCGAGCCAGAATCGGGATTGCAGGGCAGTTCGCGGGTGCGATGGGCGGTATCAATGACGTCAATAAGTACGTAGACCGCAGGCGGCAGCTGGCCATCAAGGGTGAGCGCCGTGAGCGCAGGCCACACCGGCATGCTCTCGGCCCAGAACTGGCCGTCGAGCAGCACCGCCAGCGGGCGTTCGTGCGGGGTCTGTTCCCCGGTGGTGAAGATCCACACCCGGCGGGTGTTGCCGAGTTTTGCGCTCTGCCAGGTAATGCACCGGGCAGGCTGATACGGCGTATCGGGGCGATCCCAGCCGGGCTGGAGCGGTGCTTCGGGCATTTCGAGCGCCGAGACCGGGTGGCCGCGTCCGCCGCGCCAGTGCTGCCGGTTACGCGGATCGGCGATGGCCTTTGGCAGCAGTTTGCGCCAGCCTTCACGCAGGGCCATGCGGTCCGGCGGATCGGTGGCAAACACCGCATCAGCAAAGTCGTCATCATGTTCAGAGGGGATAAAACAGTAGCTGCCGCGCCAGTTGGGGCTGAACTCGCCCTGCCATTGCCAGACGTCGGTGCCACTGATGCGCACCAGCGTCTGCGGGCGGGCGTTGTGGTGGTGATCGGTCACGCCGGTAATGTAGAGCCACACCCTTTTCAGCGGCGAGGCCTGCTCCGTGCCGTTCGGGTCGCGCCAGTAAAACGTCACCCGATAATGGTCCCCTTCCCGCACCCCTTCGGGCCCCTGTTTCGACTGCCACCAGGCATCACTTCCCGTCTCCAGCGTCGTCACCGATTTAACCCCATGAACTGTTCTGTTTTTTTGATTAAAGATAAACAATATCGATAATATTATTGATAACTATTTTCATTTGCAATAGCGTATGGGCGCGCTGTGGGAAGCGCGAACATTAAATAACCATGCCATGCGCTGCGTACTGACTCAGGATCGAGAGGTTTTCGCAGACTGCGGGCGACATCCTGCCGCCTCCTCACCCATTCGGGAACGGAGCCATGGGGAACGCGGCATCGAAAAGCAGGACATACAATGAATAACAAGCTTCACTCACTGGCCTTACTGGTCAATCTGGGGATTTATGGTGTGGCACTGCCTGCGATGGCAGCCGAAACCGCCGGGCACGAAGATACGATGGTGATCACTGCCGCCGAGCAGAACCTGCAGGCGCCTGGCGTGTCCACCATCACCGCCGATGAGATCCGTAAAAATCCGTCGGCGCGCGACGTGTCCGAGATCATCCGTACCATGCCGGGCGTCAACCTCACCGGCAACTCCACCAGCGGCCAGCGCGGCAACAATCGCCAGATTGATATTCGCGGCATGGGCCCGGAAAACACCCTGATCCTGATCGACGGTAAGCCGGTGACCAGCCGTAACTCGATCCGTCTGGGCTGGCGCGGCGAGCGTGACACCCGCGGCGATACCGGCTGGGTGCCGCCAGAAATGATCGAACGCATCGAAGTGATCCGCGGCCCGGCTGCGGCGCGTTACGGTAACGGCGCGGCGGGCGGCGTGGTGAACATTATCACCAAAAAGGTCAGCAACGAGTGGCATGGCTCCTGGAACACCTACCTGAATGCCCCTGAGCATAACGAAGAGGGTTCCACCAAACGCACTAACTTCAGCCTCAGCGGTCCGCTGGGCGACGCGTTCAGCTTCCGTCTGTACGGCAACCTGGATAAAACCCAGGCCGACGCCTGGGATATCAACCAGGGTCATGAGTCTGAGCGTACCGGCGCCTATGCCGACACGCTGCCAGCCGGACGTGAAGGCGTTGAGAATAAAGACGTTAACGGCGTGCTGCGCTGGGAATTCGCCCCGATGCAGGCCCTGCAATTTGAGGCAGGCTACAGCCGTCAGAACAACCTCTATGCCGGTGATACCCAGAACACCAACAACGACAACAGCAGCAACGGGCTGGTGAAGAAAAATTACGGCAAAGAGACCAACCGTATCTATCGCCAGAACTTCGCCCTGACCTGGACCGGCGGCTGGGATAACGGTATCACCACCAACAACTGGGCGCAGTACGAACACACCCGCAACTCCCGCCTGGGCGAAGGGCTGGCTGGCGGTCTGGAGGGGCTGTTTAACAGCGATAAGTTCACCGACACCGATCTGTCCGACGTGATGCTGCACAGCGAGATCAACCTGCCGATCGACTTTATCGTCAACCAGAACCTGACCCTGGGCACCGAGTGGGATCAGCAGCGGATGAAGGATATGTCCTCCAACGGCCAGGCCCTGCAGGGCGGTGCGATCCCCGGGATGACCGACAATCGCAGCCCGTACTCCGATGCGGAAATCTTCTCCCTGTTCGCGGAAAACAACATGGAGCTGACCGACAGCACCATGCTGACCCCGGCGCTGCGCTTCGATCATCACTCCATCGTTGGCAACAACTGGAGCCCGTCCCTGAACCTTTCTCAGGGGCTGGGGGATGATTTCACCCTGAAGATGGGTATCGCCCGGGCCTATAAAGCGCCGAGCCTGTACCAGACCAACCCGAACTACCTGCTCTACAGCAAGGGCCAGGGTTGCTATGCGAGCGCCGACGGCGTGGGCTGTTACATGCTGGGTAACGAGGATCTGAAAGCCGAAACCAGCATCAACAAAGAGATCGGCCTGGAGTGGAAACGCGACGGCTGGCTGGCGGGCGTGACCTGGTTCCGCAACGACTACCGCGACAAGATTGAAGCGGGCTACGCGCCGATTGGGCAGACCTCTGCCGGTAAGACGAAAACCGATATTTATCAGTGGGAAAACGTGCCGAAGGCGGTGGTAGAAGGTCTGGAAGGCACCCTGAACGTGCCGGTCAGCGACGCCATCAACTGGACCAACAACATCACCTACATGCTGCAAAGCAAGAACAAGGAGACCGGCGATCGTCTGTCGATCATCCCGGAGTACACGCTGAACTCCACCCTGAGCTGGCAGGTACAGCAGGATGTGTCGCTGCAGTCCACCTTCACCTGGTACGGCAAGCAGCAGCCGAAGAAATACAACTACAAAGGTGAGCCGGCGGTCGGGTCTGAGACGGATGAAGTGAGCCCGTACAGCATCGTCGGCCTGAGCGCGACCTGGGACGTGACCAAATACGTGAGCCTGACCGGCGGCGTGGATAACCTCTTCGATAAACGCCAGTGGCGTGCGGGTAATGCCCAGACGACCGGGAATACCACGACGGGGGCGTATATGTATGGTGCTGGGGCGTATACCTATAATGAGCCGGGGCGGACCTGGTTTATGAGTGTGAATACGCGGTTCTGATGAGAGTAAAAAGGCAACGATGAGTTGCCTTTTTTATTGCGGGTTGGTGGGGAACATGCGGCTGCTGTGGTGGTTCCGTTCACTTTCAGTTGCTGCTGAGGTTCATCTGCCTCAGAGTTGAGGGGAATATGCGGCTACGGTGGTGGTTCCGTTCACTTCCAGAGCCGTGCTTCTCTGTTACTGCACAACCGGTGAACGTGCCAGGGTGGCTCAATCGCCACCACCCTGGCAACCCGGGCTACCGGCAAAGAAAATCGCCGCTTCGCGGTCCCTTCGTCTTATTCCTTCCGGCTATCGGGTCGGGCACCAGCCTGCATCCCTGCAGGCTATGCCCTCTCGGCGCGTCCATGCGCCTCGCCCCGGCCTACAGGAAACGACTCAGCGATTTTCAGCCGGACCAGGGAGCCGCTGTAAGCCTTTTATTTTTATGTGATTATTTCATTGCGTTAACATTTATTGCGCCGGGTCTGGTAGGCCGGGTAAGGCGAAGCCGCCACCCGGCATTGTTGCGCCGGGCGGCACTGCGTTTGCCCGGCCTACAAACTCAGTTTTTCAACGCATCAATTGCTACGCGTCCATCCGGCGTTTGCAGCCAGCGTGGTGCGTTGAGCGTGTCGGCGTAAAAGCTCACCAGGTCATACAGCAGCCCCTCCATCACGCGCGCCATCTCCGGCGGCAGGACGTTGCTGATTAAAAGCTGCGTAACGGTCTGGCAATAGATGCCCAGCTGGTCGCTTTCCGGCTCGAATGCGGGCAGGCGAGAAGGCAGATCGTTGAGGGTGAATTGTTCCACCATGTGCGCCGGGATAGGCTCGTTGAGCGTGGGTTGTAACAGCGCGAGACAGGCACAAAGACGGGCGCACAGCGCCAGCTTTTCAGCGGGTTCGTCGGTTTCGGCAGGGTGTAAGCGAAACGCTCACAGTGGTTCGCCAGTACGGTGAAATCCGTGTTGTGGGAGAAAGGTACGGTAAATAATGGGTGAGCCTGGGTTGGGGTTGTAGCCATAGTGGCAGCCTCCGATAAAGTTTTTAAACCCACCGTCAGAGGTTCCAATCTCGTGGCGGTGGACTGAGCGAGGTTGGAACTACCGGCTTTATCGGATACCGGCGCATCTTACGATGCCCCCGCCAGCCCACCATTAAGTGCAGCAGAGCGTACGACATAAGGCCTCTTATGTCATCGATAAAGTCAGTCAGGGTTCCAATCCCGACGCCTGATTTTGCAGGCGCAACAGGAAGATAAGGCAATGCGTTTCAGGCAACAACCCAGAAAACCATTCCCGGAAGCCGCCTCGCAAAGATTTAAAGCAACAGAAAATATTACATGGAAACAGCCAGGCCCCGCCCGGCGGCGCTGCGCTTGCACGGGCCTACAAAACCAACAAAATCAGTGATGAAAAAGTTTAATAGAATAAAAGACTTACAGCGACGCCAGAGTCCGGCTGAAAATCGCTGAGGCGTTGACCGTAGGCCGGGGCGAGGCGCAGGGATGCGCCGAGAGGGCGTGACCTACAGGGATCCAGGATCACGCCCGACCCGAAAGCCGAAGGGAATAAGCCGAAGACAAAATTGCCGGGAGCAATTTTGGACAGCGCTTGCGCTGGCCCCGAAGGGGTGAGCCCCAGGGATGGGGCGAACAATCCGCGAAGCGGCGATTTTCTTTGCCGGGAGCCGGGATTGTAAAGGGGGCGCGATTGCACTGAACCCCAGATCCTGGACACCAGATTCCGGAATCTGGAGGTCCAGAACGATGAAACATCCTTTTCATATCAGACTTGCGGCTGTACAGCATTA
>NZ_JAIKTT010000005.1:0-258063 GCF_023736175.1 Leclercia sp. LTM14 | reverse complement strand
GAATCAGCCTGAAAACTGGCGGCCTGAGCCCGGTGGCGTACCGGACTCAGGCAGAAAAAACACAAGAATAGAGGTGTCCAGGAAACGGGGTTCAGTGCAGATAGCCCCCTTTACACGTTCACGGGTGACCTAGGTTACAGAGAAGCAGCGAACGTATGGTGAACGGAACCACCACAGCATCCGCATGTTTCCCTCCCCCTAATGCTCACCCAACCGCCATCTCCCTGAGCTGCGTCTTCAGCTTATGATACTCATCAATCACATACTGCTCCGCAGCCTGCTGGTCGGCGATCGGCTCCACGCGCACGGCGCAATACTTATACTCCGGCGTTTTGGTAATCGGACTCAGGTTCTCCGTCACCAGCTCGTTACAGGCACCAATCCACCACTGGTAGGTCATATACACCGCACCTTTGTTCGGTCGATCGCTCACCTGCGCGCGGGTGATGACCTTCCCTTTACGCGAGGTGACCCACACCAGCGCCTCATCTTCAATGCCGAGACGCTCCGCGTCGGCAGTGTTGATCTGCGCATAGCCCGGCTCGTCGGCCAGCGCTGCCAGCGCGGCACAGTTACCGGTCATCGAGCGGCAGGAGTAGTGCCCCACTTCACGCACGGTCGAGAGCACCAGCGGATACTCCTCCGTCAGCTTGTCGATCGGCGCGACCCAGTCACAGGTATAGAGCTGCCCCAGCCCGTTCGGGGTGGAGAACTCTTTTTCGAACAGGTAATCGGTCCCCTGATCGGCCTCTGACTCGTCACGACACGGCCACTGGATATAGCCCAGCTCGCCCATCTTCTCGTAGGTGGCGCCGTAGAAATCCGGACACAGATGACGCAGCTCGTCCCAGATCTCCTGGGTATTGCTGTAGTGCATCGGGTAGCCCATCCGCGTGGCGATTTCGCTGATGATCTGCCAGTCCGTTTTCAGATCCCACTTCGGCTCGACCGCTTTAAAGAAGCGCTGGAACCCACGGTCGGCGGCGGTGTAGACCCCTTCGTGCTCACCCCAGGAGGTGGACGGCAGGATCACATCGGCGGCGGCAGCGGTCTTGGTCATAAAGATGTCCTGCACGATAACCAGTTCCAGCTCCTCAAACGCCTTACGCACCGCAGAGAGCTCGGCGTCCGTCTGGAGCGGATCTTCCCCCATGATGTACGCGGCGCGCACTTCGCCGTGGGCCACCCGGTGAGGCAGTTCGCTGATGCGATACCCGGTATGGGCAGGCAGCGAGTCAACGCCCCAGGCTTTGGCAAACTTGGCCCGGTTTTCCGGTTTATTGATGTACTGATAGCCCGGATAGGTATCCGGCAGTGCACCCATGTCGCACGCGCCCTGCACGTTGTTCTGGCCGCGCACCGGGTTAACCCCTGCGGACGGCTTGCCGAGGTTGCCGGTCAGAAGCGCCAGGCTGGTGAGCGAGCGCACGGTTTCCACCCCCTGATAGAACTGGGTCACGCCCATTCCCCAGAGGATCGCCGCGTTTTCTGCCGCCGCGTACATCCGCGCCGCCTGGCGGATGTACGCGGCGCTGACCCCGGTGACCGCCTCAACGGACTCCGGCGTATAGCCTTCGACGATTTTGCGATACTCCTCGAAGCCCTCGGTACGTGCCGCCACAAACGCGCGGTCGTACAGCTGTTCTTCAATAATCACGTGCCCCATCGCATTAAGCAGCGCGATGTTGGAGCCGTTTTTCAGGGCCAGATGCATATCCGCAATGCGCGCAGTTTCAATTTTGCGCGGATCGCAGACGATAATCTTCGCCCCGTTGCGTTTGGCTTTGATCACGCGGTTCGCCACGATAGGGTGCGAATCCGCCGGGTTGTAGCCAAAAATAAAGACCATATCGGCATTCTCAATACCGACAATGGAGTTACTCATTGCGCCGTTACCGACCGACTGGTGCAGACCTGCAACCGATGGGCCGTGTCAGACGCGCGCGCAGCAGTCGACGTTATTGGTGCCGACTGCCGCGCGGGCAAATTTTTGCATGATGTAGTTGGTTTCATTCCCGGTGCCGCGCGATGACCCGGTGGTCATGATCGCGTCCGGGCCGTGCTCGGCCTTAATGGCGCTGAGCTTGCCGGCAACGTAGTCCAGCGCTTCGTCCCAGGAGACGGCTTTCAGCTTGCCGCCGCGCTCGCGACGGATCATTGGCGATTTCAGGCGCGGGGTGAGGATTTTGGTGTCGTTGATAAAATCCCAGCCGTAATACCCTTTCAGGCAGAGATCGCCCTGGTTGGTTTTACCCTGTGCTGCCTCAGCCTTGACGACTTTGCCGTTATTGACCACCAGGTTGATTTTGCAACCCGATGCGCAATAGGGGCAAACCGTGACGACTTTCTTCATCGGTGTTACTCCGTTGGTAATATGTCCCCAGCGCTATGCATTAACTATGCCAGCCTGAAATATTAAATTAAGCCATTGAAAAATAGTGGGATAAATGAAGGTGAGAGGTCCGTTCGTCAAAAGTGTCATGACGAACGGACAGGGATGACGTTAGCGGACGACCAGGGCGTCGTAGCCTTTAAAGCGGTAGTTAATCAGGGAGATGAGCCAGCAGGCGACAAACAGCCCGACCACGATAAACCCGGCGTTGCCCAGGTTGTCGTTCAGCGCCGCGACGCCGTTCCACAGGCCGCCCTCCAGACCCAGCTTATCCGCCAGCAGACCCAGCGCCTCCAGCCCGCCGATAAACAGCGCCACCACCACCGAGGTGCCGGTGATGGTCATGTTGTAGTAGAGCTTGCGCTGCGGCTTGTTGAACGCCCAGCCGTACGCGCCCACCATAATCAGGTTGTCGAGGGTGTCGATCATCGCCATGCCGCTGGTGAACAGCAGCGGGAAGACCATAATCGCCCACACCGACATGCCGCTGGAGGCACCGGCGGCGGAGATCCCCAGCACGCCGATCTCGGTGGCAGTATCAAACCCGAGGCCGAACAGGAAGCCCACCAGATACATGTGCCAGCTGCGGGTGACCAGGCGGAACGCCGAGCGGAACAGCCAGTTCATCACCCCGCCCTGCGCAAACGACACCGCATCCGGCACGCTTTCGCCGCGCTTCATTTTGTTAAAGCTGCCCCAGACGTCGCGCAGGATCACCAGGTTCACCAGCGCCATCGCCAGCAGGAAGAAAGCCGAGACCGCCGTCCCGATGGTGCCGCCGGTTTCGTGGAACCACTCCATATTGCGGCTGAACGCCGTGGCGGTGGCGGCGATGGCAATGGAGGCCAGCACCACAATCGTCGAGTGCCCCAGCGAGAACCAGGCCCCCACGCCGCAGGGGCGTTTGCCCTGCTGCATCATCTTGCGGGTGACGTTATCAATGGCGGCGATGTGGTCGGCGTCCACCGCGTGTCGCAGCCCGTAGCACCAGGCGAGCAGGCTGGCCGCCAGCAGCGACGGCGTGGCGTGAAAGAGGTAAAAGGCCAGCGCCCAGGCCAGAATGTTGGTTGCGATTAACGCCAGCATCAGCGCCATGGCTTTTGGATGGTTATTGAAATATTTCATGTACATAGTCAGATCCAGATTCAAGAAAAAATCGCGGCGGCAATCACTGCCTGCCCAAATGCCACCGCCCCGTCACCGGCGGGAAGCCGCCAGGGAAACAGCACGGTAAAATCGCTCAGCCAGAACTGCAGACGTTCCCGCAGCAGGCGGTTGTGCAGCACGCCTCCGCTGCACACAATGGTGGAGAGCTGACGCTGCCGGGCATGTTCGCCCGCAAGCGTCGCCAGCCCTTTAGCCAGCGCGTCGTGAAAAGCCCACGCCCGCTCAGCGTCAGACGCCTGCCAGCTCAGCCACTGCCGCCAGAAGGTGACCATATCCAGCTCGCCGTCGCGCACCGGCATCGTAACCGGATGGCTCTGCGGCGCGGCGCAGAGAGCCAGCGCCTCCAGCCGACAGGCAGCCTCCCCTTCATAACTCATCTGTTCCGGGGCGCAGTTCAGCGCCGCTGCCACGGCGTCGAACAACCGCCCGGCAGAGGAGGCCAGCGGCGCGTTGATCCCGCGTTCGATGGCCCGGGCCAGCGGCTGCCAGGGTTTATTCTCCAGCAGTTCAGCCTGTGGCAGAGTCGGCCACTCCGGCACAAACGCCTGCCACTGAGCCAGCAGGTTGCGCCACGGCTGGCGCGCGGCCAGATCCCCGCCGGGCAGCGCCACCGCAGGCAGTCCGCCCAGCTTTTCGCAGGTGCGGTAGTTCACCCGCAGGCACTCCCCGCCCCACAGCGCGCCGTTTTCGCCCTGGCCGATGCCGTCCAGTACCAGGGCAATCACATCTCCGCCGTCGCGCGGCCAGCCGTGCTCCGCCATGCAGGCCGCGGCGTGGGCGTGGTGATGCAGCACGCGATGCTGCGGACAGGGCATCGCCTCCCCCAGTTGCGTGGAGCGATACCCGGGATGAGCGTCGGTCACCACCCGCTCGGGGGTAAACTGCCAGACCTCCTGGATAGCGGTCAGGGCCTGCTGCCACTGGGCCTGCGCGTCGTCATCATGCAGATCCCCCAGATGCTGGCTCAGCACCGCCTGCCCGCCGCGCACCAGGCAGAAGGTATTTTTGCGATCCGCCCCGAGACAGAGCAGCGACGGCGCATGCTCAAAACCGGGCGGCAGCGGCAGCGCGTCCGGCACAAAGCCCCTGGCACGGCGCAGCATTTCGCCGCTGGCGCGCATCACCGAGTCGTCCATGCGCTGGACGATATCGCGGTTGTGCAGCAGCCAGCCGTCGGCGATCCCGGCCAGATCGCGCAGGGCTTTGGCGTTGGTCAACGCTGGCGGACAGCCGTTGAGGTTGCCGGAGGTCATCACCAGGGGGCGATCGAGATCATGCATCAGCAGGTGCTGGAGCGGGTTGGCGGCCAGCATCACCCCCACCTCGTTAAGGCCGGGGGCGATGGCCTCGCAAAACAGCGTGTGTTTAGCCACCAGCACCACCGGTGCGGCCGGGGAGCGCAGCAGGGCCTGCACGTCAGCAGGCAGCCACACCGCCAGACGCTCGGGGATCATCACCGCCAGCGGTTTGGTCGGGCGGCGTTTGCGCTCGCGCAGGGTATTCACCGCCGCAGGGTTTTGCGCATCGCAGGCCAGATGAAAACCACCCAGCCCTTTTATCGCCACGATCCCGCCCTGTTTCAGCATTGTCACAGCGGCCTGCAGGGCGGGCTCCCGCTCCTCTCGCGCCTCGCCGCTCAGCCAGCTCATCTGCGGCCCGCAGTCCGGACAGGCCACCGGCTGGGCGTGAAAGCGCCGGTCGGCGGGGTTGCGGTACTCCGCCTCGCAGGCCGGACAGAGCGCAAACGCCGCCATGGTGGTGGCCGGGCGGTCGTAGGGCATCGCCCGGATAATGGTGAAGCGCGGCCCGCAGTGGGTGCAGTTGATAAACGGGTAGCGGTAGCGGCGCTCGCGCGGATCGTTCATCTCGGCCAGACACGCGGGGCAGGTGGCAGCATCCGGCACCACCTGGGTGGTCATCTGGCCGTGGGCGCTGGCACGAATGGTGAAATCCACCGGGCGCTGCGCCCAGCGCCAGGGCTGCTGGCTGATGTCGTCGATGCGCGCCAGTGGCGGACATCCGGCGGCAAGCTGGCGGATAAAAGCCTGCGCCTCACCGAAGAGGCGCACCTCCACCCCTGCCCCGTCGTTGCAGACGTCGCCCTTAAGCCCCAGCTGCTGCGCCACCTGCCAGACCCAGGGGCGGAATCCCACCCCCTGGACTTTGCCGCGAATGCGCACCAGCGTGCCGTTTGTACTCATTGATTAACTCTCTACCGCCTCACGCAGGCGTGATTTCATGTCGTGATAGGTGGTCTGGGCGTAATTTTCCGCCCAGGGCTGATCGGCGATGGCGTCGATTTTGACCGCGCAGTATTTGGTTTCCGGCGTTTTCGAAATGGGATCAAGGTTGTCCTGGGTCAGCTCGTTACAGGCCCCAATCCACCACTGATAGGTCATGTAGACCGCGCCCTGATTGATGCGCTCGTTGACGTCCGCCCGGCTGATCACCTTCCCGCGACGGGAGCTGACCCACACCAGTTGGCGATCCTGAATACCCAGTGTTGCCGCATCCTGCGGGTTCATCTGCACAAAGCCCGGCTCATCCGCCAGGGCCTGCAGCGCGGCGCAGTTACCGGTCATGGAGCGACAGGAGTAGTGACCCACCTCGCGCACGGTGCAGAGCACCAGCGGATAGTCGGCGTCCGGCATTTCCGCAGGTTTGCGCCACGGGGCGGCAAACAGCTGGCCTTTGCCGTTCGGCGTGTCGAAGCGGTTGCCCTCGTAGAGCCACGGCGTGCCCGGATGGTCGAGCGTCGGGCAAGGCCACTGGACGTGCCCCATGTCGCCCATTTTGTCGTACGTCACGCCGTAGAACAGCGGGCAGAGCTCGCGCATCTCGTCCCAGATCTGCTGGTTGTCGCGATAGTGCATCGGGTAGCCCATCTCTGTCGCGATCAGGCTGACGATCTCCCAGTCGCGCTTCACGTCGTACTTTGGCTCGACGGCTTTTTCGAAGCGCTGGAAGCCGCGGTCGGCGCAGGTAAAGACCCCGCCGTGTTCGCCCCAGGAGGTGGCGGGCAGCAGCACGTCCGCCGCCTCGGCGGTTTTGGTCATGAAGATGTCCTGCACCACCACAAAATCGAGGGCGGCAAAGCCTTTGCGCACCAGGCCCAGGTCCGCCTCGGTCTGGAGCGGATCTTCCCCCATGATGTAATAGGCTTTCACCTTCCCTTCCAGCGCGAGGTGCGGCACTTCGGTGATGCGCACGCCCACCTGGTCATCCATCCGCGCAGGATCGACGCCCCACGCCCGGGCAAACTTCTCGCGCACCTGCGGGTCGGTCACGTCCTGATAGCCGGGGAACTGGTTGGGAATGACGCCCATGTCGCAGGCCCC
Source organism: Leclercia sp. LTM14 (assembly GCF_023736175.1). Classification (NCBI taxonomy): domain Bacteria; kingdom Pseudomonadati; phylum Pseudomonadota; class Gammaproteobacteria; order Enterobacterales; family Enterobacteriaceae; genus Leclercia; species Leclercia sp. LTM14. Next base: position 251,166 of record NZ_JAIKTT010000005.1, on the reverse strand, counting down.
CTGGACGTTATTCTGGCCGCGCACCGGGCCGACGCCCACGTGTTCGCGCCCGAGGTTGCCGGTGAGCAGCGCCAGGGTCGAGAGCCCTTTCACCACGTCCACCGCCTGACCAAACTGGGTGACACCCATCCCCCACATCACGGTGGCGGACGGTGCGGCGGCATAAATGCGCATCGCATCGCGGATTTGCCGGGCACTGACGCCGGTGATGCTTTCGACATTTTCCGGAGCGTAGTCGCGCACCGTTTCACGCAGCGTTTCCAGCCCGTCGGTATAGCGCGCCACGTAGTCGCTGTTGTAGAGGTTCTCCTCCAGCAGCGTATAGATGAAGGCGTTGACCAGCGCCATGTTGCAGCCGTTGTTGATCTGCAGATGGCGGTCGGCGATGCGCGCCGTCTCGATTTTGCGCGGATCGCAGACGATCACCTTCGCGCCGTTCTGTTTGGCTTTGATCACCCGGCGGGCGACGATGGGGTGCGAGTCGGCGCAGTTGTAGCCGAAGATCAGCAGGCATTTTGAGTGTTCGATATCGCTGATGGAGTTGCTCATCGCCCCGTTGCCGAGCGTCTCCTGCAGCCCGGCAACGCTCGGCCCGTGGCACACCCGGGCGCAGCAGTCGACGTTGTTGGTGTTAAGCACCCCACGGGCAAACTTCTGCATCACGTAGTTGGTTTCGTTCCCCGTTCCGCGCGACGAGCCGGTGGTCATGATGGCGCGCGGGCCATACTTCGCCTTGATCTCCCCCAGACGCCGGGCGGTGTAGCGAATGGCCTCATCCCAGGAGACCGGCTCAAACTTGCCGCCCTTCTGGTAGCGGATCATCGGCTGCGTCAGGCGCGGCGTCAGGATGCGGGTGTCGTTGAGGAAGTCCCAGCCGTAATAGCCCTTCAGGCACAGCTGATTCTGGTTAGTGACGCCCTCTGCCGCTTCGGCACGGACGATTTTATTGTTCTCAACGACGAGTTTTAATTTGCAGCCCGCACCGCAGTAAGGGCAAACGCTGGTGATTTTTTTCATCAGTAACAGACCTGCTAAAAGTGAAAAGAAAGCAATGCTTACAGCATCATGGAAGAGACATTGTCCAGAGCCGCCCGACAGCGTTTCTCCAGGCTCAGCTGCTCAAGTTTTTTTCTGTCGATGCAGACAATGGCGTTGGTCGGACAGGCCTGCACGCACGCCGGGCCGTCCGGCTGGTGATGGCAGAGATCGCATTTGTTGGCTTCGGCTTTTTCCGACATCACGTTCAGCCCGCTGCCGATACTGCGGACAACCGGCCGCAGCACCACTTCCATCGCGCCGTAAGGACAGGCGACCACGCAGGTTTTGCAGCCGATGCAGCGCTCCTGGTGGACGTGAACAAAATCGTTATCGCGGGTGATCGCCCCATTCGGGCAGACGGTGGCACAGGGGGCATCTTCACACTGGCGGCACATGGTGGCGGTGGAGACGTTGACGCCTTTGATGACGTGAATGCGCGGCAGGAAGTTCTGCGGGGTCAGCGACGCGCAGTCCTGGGTGTCGTGGTGGGAAACAACGCAGGCCACCTCACAGGTACGACAGCCGATGCATTTGCTGGCATCGGCAATGATAAAGCGATTCATCCTTTAACTCCGGCAATGATTATAAACGCGGGAAGGTATGCATAAATCGCGCCAGAATTTAGTTTGTTGAATTTAAAGGGGTTTTGTTTGATGGCGAGGTGTCGTCGTCATAAGTGACGATGACAGGAGTGACGTTAGGGTAGTGAACGACCATTCTGTGATAATACAAAGCTATTCACTCACTTATTTTCGCGAATAAATAAGCACGCTTACGATTATTATAATTACCCAGGATATAGGTTCGTTTCGCCATAACAGCGAAGCGGTGATAGTAACGTATTATTTATCAGAACTGTCTTTAAACTTTTATCTTATTGTTTTTAACCTGGCCAAATTAATAATCAATTATTATCGGGGGTTTCCTCAAATATCTTCCTGGAAAAGTTCACATCTGTTATTGGATCGCTGGATAGTTATTGAAGGCTGTTGCTTTTTGACTTTATTAATTTAGCCAGGGACGCGTCGCGATATAACAAGAGAAGCTAAGTGCATATGTTATTTAGCAAATCCAGGCGTGTAATGCGGGCTGCGCATTTCCATGCCTTGTCATAATCATTATTGAGAGTAATGAACATGAACAATGTCAAAAAGCATGACCTTAAATATCTCCTCCAGCAAAACGCGATAACACAAGCGTATTTCGACGGCGCCAACGCCAATATACTCAGCCAGGTGCCAGTCAGTACGAGCCCCCCGGATGTTGGATTCAGTAATCTGGTCACACGACAGGACAAGCCTGATACGACAGATCATAGCTTCCAGCGCCTGTTTGCTCCCTCCTATAAAGCGGAATACACCGGGACAGCGTCGCCGCCGTCAAAGATTATCCCTGACCAGACCGCCACCCTCTTATCCACGGTTGAAGTGAAAAAAGCGGCCGACCCCGTTATCCTGGCGAGCCAGAAATCCTCGGCGGACGACGATGATGCCGGGGGCGACGGCGAAGACGATGTTGCCGGCGACGGTGCCTTCCCGCTCACTGCCAGCGACGTCGCCAGCCTGAAGGAGCTCGTCAACGGGCGTGAAGGCGGTGAAGACAACGATGCCCTCGGGATCCGCGATCTCGAAGGCACCGGCAATAACCGTACTCACCTTGACTATGGTTCAGCCGATCAACCGTTTATACGACTCACCGACGCGCACTACGGCGCTTACAACGAGACGACGCACAACCGCGACATCAACCCCCTGTTCGCCGGGCTGGATCCGCGTGCCATCAGCGATGCCCTTGGCACCCAGGAAGCAGAGCTTTCCGGCAACGCCGCCAACGTGAACAGCCTGTTCACAGCCTTCGGTCAGTACTTCGATCACGGTCTCGATTTCCTCGCCAAGGGCGGGAACGGAACCATCCAGATTGGCGCGCCGGGCTCGGTGCCCAATCCCGCCGACCTGACGCGCGGCACCGTTGACAGCATTGATGCCAACGGCATCCCGCAGCATCTCAATAAGACCTCGCCATTCGCTGACCAGAACCAGACTTACGGCTCGAACGAGCTCGTCGGCCAGTTCCTGCGCGAAGGCGACGGGCTGGGCGGGTTTACGGGCAAGCTGCTGGAGGGCGGACTGGATCCCTCCAATCCGAACTTTAAGCTGCTGCCTACGCTGAGAGAACTGATCCTGCATCACTGGAACAACAACACGCTGTTCTCCGACACCTCGCTGCCGGGGGATCACAACGCCACCTTCCGGGAGTACTACGCCGGACTGGTCGACAGCAATGGCGCGATCAACCAGTCGATGCTCCCTGCCATGACCGCTAATTTCATGGGAAGCGGCTTTGCGCTGCTGCTCGACACCAACCCCTTTATCAACCTGCTCGACCACTACGTGGCGGGTGACGGACGGGCGAACGAGAACATCGCCCTCACTGCGGTGCACAACATCTGGGCGCGGAACCACAACTTCCACGTCAACGGACTGCTCGAGGCCGGATTTGTGGGAACCGCGGAAGAGCTGTTCCAGGCGGCCAAGATCATCAACGAGGCGGAATATCAGCGCGTTATTTACACCGACTTTGCCGACAAGCTGCTGGGCGGCATGAGAGGCGAAGGCGATCACGGCTTCGTCGAGTACAACCCGGAAACGGATGCCCGCGTCTCGCACGAGTTTGCGGTGGCCGCTTACCGGTTCGGTCATTCGCTAATCGGCCAGACGCTGACGGTGCTCGACGCGCAGGGCAATGCCACGGAGGTCCCGCTGTTTGACGCGTTCCTCAACCCGACCAACGACACCAGCGCGTTCAAATTCCCTGCATCGCAACTGCCCTACTCTCCAAAACCAGGCTATGAGCAACTGGGTGCCGCCGGGATCATCGCCGGAGGTGTTGTCCAGGCGGCGGAAGAGGTCGACGTCAATATCGTCGACGCTGTGCGAAACGACCTGGTGCGTATGAGTGCTGACGTGTTCGCCTTCGACGTCGCCCGCGAGTGGGACGTTGGTCTGGGTTCGATGAACCAGATCCGCGCCGACCTGCTGGCCTCCCGCGATCCCTACGTGAAGGAGGCGGTCAGCTTTGCCGGCGATCTCACGCCATACAGTTCATGGGAGGACTTCCAGGCCCGGAACAACCTCAGCGACACCGTCATTGCGCAGTTCAAACAGGCCTATCCGGACCTCGTGCTGGAGGATTCACAGATTGCCGGTTTCCTGGCGGCCAACCCTGGCTATCAGTTTGTTAACGGCAACACCGTCAAGGGCATCGACAGGGTGGACCTGTTCGTGGGCGGACTCGCCGAGAAGCACATCAATGGCGGCGTGGTGGGCCAGACCTTCTGGGTCATTATCCACGAGCAACTTGACCGCATCCAGGAAGGTGACCGGCTCTACTATATCGACCGCGTGGAGCATCTGGACTTCTACGACGTCCTCGAGGAGCAGGGCTTTGCCGCCATCGTGGCACGCAACACCGGCCTGACCAATCTTCCCGAGGACATCTTCGGGACCAGCCAGCTCGGTAAACCGCCGGTTGTTGCCAACAACAACCTCGTCCTCAACGGCGGGAGCGGCAACGACATCCTCAATGGCGGGATCGGTCACGACGTTCTGAACGGTGGGGCCGGTAACGACACGCTGAACGGCGGGGCCGGCAACGATAGCCTCAACGGCGGCAGCGGTAATGACACCCTTGATGGAGGTGACGGTGCCGACATCCTTCAGGGCGGGACCGGTAACGATAAGCTGACAGGCGGAGCGGGCAACGACAGGCTCGAGGGTGGCGCAGGTGCCGATACCATGGCAGGCGGTGCCGGAGACGATATTTATCTGGTTGATAATGCGAAGGATGTCGTCAAGGAAGATCTCAATAGCGGGACCAATGATGTTGTCCAGACCACCCTCAACAATTACACGCTCACCACCAGCGTTGAAACCCTGGTGTTCACCGGGACAGGCGCTTTCACCGGCAGAGGGAATGCCACTGCCAACACCATCACCGGTGGCAGCGGCAATGACTCGCTGTATGGCATGGGAGGAAACGACCAGTTGAACGGCGGCGCGGGAAATGACGCCCTGGATGGGGGTGACGGCGCCGATAACCTTCAGGGCGGAGCGGGTAACGATAAGCTGACAGGCGGAGCGGGTAACGACAGGCTCGAGGGCGGCCAGGGTGACGATACTCTGAACGGCGGTGCCGGAAATGACACCTTCGTATTTAGCGCAGGCTTCGGGCGAGACCGCATTACCGGCGGCTTCGACAGCAATCCCAGCGGTGGGCAGGACTATCTCGACCTGAGCGCGTTGGGCATTAGCGCGGCGAACTTTGCCAGCAGCGTCAGTATTGCCGGGGGAGCCGGGAACAGCACCCTGATTACCCTCGGCAACCCGGCTAATGGCAATATCATTACGCTGGAGAACGTAAAGGCTAACACCGTCGATATGCATGATTTTGTGCTGATCGGATAAGGGGAAGGTTAAGGCGCGCCAGCACAGGCCAACAGAGCTAGAGGTTTGTAGTTTTGTTAGTAGGCTTGTGCTGGCGGTTTGGTTGAATATTCGAAGTGTTGATAGTTAGTAGAATGCTTGATTTTTTGGGGCTTTGGCGGCGATGGTTGCAGAGTCTGTTTCTTAAGTAGTCATGACGAGGAGCATTAAGCGAAGAGCGGAATTCGCTTTTGCTCCCGTAGTTAACCCTGGACATTAGCTAGTCGCGCCTGGAACCCTGGAGCAATTAAATCTTTCCCTTCACGCACACCAACGATCATTCCATGTGTCACGGTAGATAATATTTCCATCCGTGTATTTCCAGGTGATTGCCTCATAACGTAGCTCCAGTGTTTCAAGATGAGTGCTACTCATTCCATTTGGAGCCAGATAGGGTGCAACCGTTGTAAATTTAACATTCTCCAGAATGATATTAAAATATTCAGCCTCTATGCCTGAATCGAGGATTCGGTACATCTTAATTGTGGCTTTCTTCATCGTTCTTCCTTCACATACTGCACGATAAAGAAGAGGTGTGGTGTTGTCGAACTCTTTCACAACAGAGATAGGGCGATGGATACGTGTACCAGTAAGCTTTCCCCAGTTCGGATCTACCGGAATAGTGACACCGTGTGAGAACGACTTAAGCTCAATTGAGCCTAACCGTAGCGGCATAATACAACCACCTACAATTGGCGAACCATTTTCATCTTCAAGCCATAAGTACGCGGGTGTAGACATATAATTTCCTTATTATTTAAAAACCAAAGTGAGCTTTACCACTTTATGAAAATCAGAACCAACAAAAAAAACACAGGTATAGGCCATAAAGGACCGTTTGGGAAAAAATGTAACAGCACGAATGCAAATAATATTGTTAATATGCCCGGACCATAGTCGGAGAGCAAAGACTTAAATATTCGCCTGAATATTCTGTATATAATATTATTCATAATTATCTAATCATCTTAGTGATGATATCGGCTATATCGCTATCCGATGTGATATAAGAGAAAGCTCCGGCTCGTTCAAATAATGGCTCTATCAGAAAATACATCATTTCAAGCTCCCGTGAGTACAACGCTGAGTAATAGGCTGGATAGAGATATTTCAGACGCTGCGCACTGTCAGCCGCTTTCTGAACGACGCCATACATATTCGCAACGGCAACAACCCCTCTGGTCTTACGGCCGACCAACGCACTCATTTCGAGACTTAAGTTCATACCGATAGCGACATAGTAAGCGACCGCTAATGCGAATCCGGCGTTGGTGAGAGAACTTGCGGCAATATGAACGTGACCGCCATTAACTTACGCTTGATGTTCTCTAACTGTTCTGATGTTTTGTACTGAAATATACCATCGAAATAAATACGAAGCATTTCATAAGCAATATCTTTGTTCTGAAAGACGTGAACAACGCCATTTGCAAAACGAATATCTTCATTCTTTTGGTTTCTACATACATCCTGATAATCGTCAGTAAAGCAGGACGTGTAATATAGGGCTCGTTTAGCACCTGCGCCTATGGTTTCTATCTGCGTGGAAACCACTTCTCTAACGCCTGTTAGTGCACGATCTAATTTTAAAGCGAGGATATTGTTTGATTGTAAATAGCTAATAACTTCATTGTTATAGTACATAGCCGCCCCTGGCAATTTAACTTAAGTAGCAAAAGCGATTATAAGAGGTGACAGTTGATGAGTAAATAAGCAAGTTAGATTTGACAAGTAATATACTTATAAGAGAACGTCTAAATACCCTGCATATTAGTCATAGTATTTATAGGTGCAATCATCGACATAACTAAAGATAATAGTTTTATATTTCCGCTGTGGCCGTTGAAAAGGCGGAATATCATTTTTATGACAAACTGTAGTATTAGCATCGTAGGCCGGGCAAGCGAAGCGCCCCCGGCATGGCCTTTCTGGAAGGCGCTTCACTCGTCCCCCTTCACAATCAATAAGATGATTTAAATTACAACATTAATGCAACATTTCCTCAATATACTCCGCGCCTTGTTAACATTTAATTGCAAGGAGTATTGCTTTGAAATCGTCCGCACGTCCTCTGGCTGTCCTGATTTGCCTGCTCTGCACTACCGCTCAGGCTGAAACTGTCCTCAACACGCCCCGTCTCGCCGGGATCGATAATTTCCGTGATGTCGCCGGAATCGATACGGCCTACACCACCACCTATAACGGTGAGATGCGCTCTGGCGTGTTCTATCGCTCCAATGCTCTGACGCCGCAGGGCGACGATCTTGCCACGCTCAACAGCCTGGCGATTTCCACGGTGATTGATGTGCGATCCCCGTCGGAAGTGGCCGCGCAGGCCGATACGCTGCCTGATGGCAGTCGATATGTGAACATCGATCTCATCGGGAATAACGGCACGTTCGTGATTGATCTCAGTAAGATGACCGTCGGCGATGTGGACGCGATGATGGAAGAGGGAGAGCGTAACTTTGTCACCAGCGATTATGCCCGTCAGGGACTCGGCGAAGTCTTTCGGGAGCTGGCTAACGCGGATGAGGCTGCGCTCTATCATTGCACGGCTGGCAAGGATCGCACGGGGTGGATTAGTGCGGTGTTGCAATCAATAGCGGGCGTTAGTCAGGACGATATTATGGCGAACTATCTCGCCACCAACGATTACACAGCGGCACGCCTTAATGCCACCGTCGCCATGCTCCCGGCCTCGATGAAAGAGACGTACGCCGCACTGATGGGTGTACGGGCAAACTGGTTACAGGCAGGCCTGGATCAGGTCGTCGCCAGCTATGGTTCAATGGACAGTTATCTCAAAGACGGGCTGGGCCTCGACCAGGCCACAATTTATGTGCTCAGAGGCAAGATGGTGCGCTATTTGACGCTGCCCGGTCAGGAAAATCTGTCTGGCAATGCGGGGGCGGGGGCCAGCGTGCTAAATGCTCTGCAGGATTCGGCACTCTCCGGACACTACACCGCGTACAACTATTATCTCCAGAATGCCATCGATCAGAGATCCTTAGGCGGCGTGGAAAAACAAATTGGCGGCCAGGTTCATGCTGATGCCGAAAGCTATCTGCTGCGTCAGCCATCGCGACAGTACGACGCCATTGCGCCACAGATTACGGGCCGTAACCTTCAAACGGAGCAGTCTCAGGTCTGGCTGCAAGGGCTGACAAGTTACCTTGGAACAGACAGCCAAGACGGCGCAAGTTCCAGTAATGAGCATACCAACGGAGCGCTTGTTGGCGTCACGCACCGCTTTAATGACTCCGCAACCGCTAACGGCGCCATCGGTTACAGCCAGGGTTCTGTTTCTGCGGCAGGGGGAGAGGTGAAAACGCATACCACCTCGGCAACGCTTGGTGCTCGCTATGGTTTCCGTTCACTCAATAGCGGTCCGTGGGCGGGTATACAAGGGAGTGCGGGATACATCGATTATGAGAGCGAGCGACATCTGGGGGGTGGCTTAGGGACGGCTCAGGGGGACAGCAGTGGTCAGTACTACAGCGGCCGGGCCTCAGTGGGTTGGCTCACAATGGCATCCTCACTGACGCTCGATCCCGCGCTGGGAGTGCAGGTCACTCACCTCTCGATTGATGGATTTCAGGAGAAAGGCAGTGAACTGGCGCTGGATATGGCAGGCGTTAATGAAACACAAACCAGCGCAACCGCCGATCTGGGCATAGCCCTGTTATCGCAACAGGTGGGAAGCTGGGCGCTAACGCCGGGCATCAATGTGGGCTATGAACGCTTGCTGAATGACGATAACGCGAGCAGTCACGGGACGCTTTATGGAATTGGTGTTGATCAAACCTCTTCGTTCGGCAGCAAAAATCTGTACAAAGCGGGTCTGCGTCTGAACGGGGAATACCGTAACATCACGGTCGCGACGCGCGTGGATTATCTCTCAGCAGATACTCACAGCGACGGTGTGACAGGTCAATTAGACGTCGCGATAGCATTTTAACCATTCACGTATTCTGCTTTCCGGTTGCGAAGATGAAAACGCAGCCGGAAGACTTTAAAGCGGCTTCTCGCACATTGCCGGTAGCATCCCAGGCCGGGCAAGCGAAGCGCCCCCGGCATGGCCTTTCTGGAAGGCGCCTCGCAAACCTCAAAGTAACCCTATGTAATTCAGGGTTAACGCTTTTATTCCCGTTATCAGGCTCGTAATGTGACTGCGTTGCGGCACATCCGCAACCGGGCGTAGGAACCCGCATTCTACAGAGCGATATTTGTATGTCGCGACAGTGCATATCCCGTAAAATCACGGTGGCACTGGCGGAGCAGTCGCGAGACTGGCCGTTTTCCTCTGTAGGCGGCATTCCTACCTCCGTCAGTGCTACCTCCTTTGAGCGTAGGAACTCTTAGGCTGGTTAATTCATTTAATACAGAGAGGATGCCTAATATGGCGACTACCCAAACTTTTACTTACCGTCACTCTGACGAAAGCGTTATTGATCACCTCATCCCCCTACCCCTTACCGCTGAATCGGATATCTTTGAGGTCGCCGATCACTGCGCTGCGCTAGTGAGCGTGCTGATTGAAACTGACGACAGTTCTTCCCGTACTGCGCTCTGCGAACGTCTGCTGCACGCCCTGCGCCAGTTGCGTGAACTTTGCGATGCGGATCTCCCGCCGCATATTCTCGCGCATTTGATCCAGGGGGAAACGCTTACCTCCTGTATGCCGGACTGCTGGCAGGATACCGCTCCCCAGGTGGATTATGCGCTGGCTTTGGTGCAGGCCATTTTGGGGGGAACGTTGCCTGCAAGTGTTGAGAAAGAACTGGCGGGACTGCTGCACGATCTGGTCTGGTTGTTGAATGAGTTTGTGAAGGAGCCTTATAGCAGCGTGCATTGAGTGCGGGTGAATGTGGTGAAGGCGATCTGATTTAAGGTTGTGAAAAGGGGCTGTGGCTGGCCCCTAAATACTTTTAAGAATAGAGTTAGCGGTAGGGGTTTCGAGTACTTTATTTTTTATACTTTGGAAATAACGGTTGTAATGTATGAGAATGAACCAATGTCTTTTAATAGCAACGAGCACATATGTATGACTCTGTTAAAATAAAAATTTTAGCTGATACTTCCAATGGTTCTCGGTTGACAAGAGATATCAAGAACAAAAAATCATTAACCAAATGAATAATATATATTTTTTAATCACTCAATTTAGATGGCACCCCATAAGTACCCCTTATTGTTTTTCTCAGTCCACACCAGACAAAATCTAACCATTACAAATAATTTTAACTTGACAGTAAAAAAATATTTTTAAGCTCAAGCATACGAGAATTATGCAAAACCCTTAAAGAAAATTAAAAACATTCATAGACTGATAAATTTTTAAATTTATTTTCTTAAAAAAATCGACACCCTATTTGGGTTTACTTTACATAAATAAGAAATATATATCGCCCTTCGATTAAATTTGCCTTCAGTTAACTCGTCAACATTTTTCTTGAATGGGTACTTAACTCGTGCTGCAATGTCAAAGTCACTAACACTTGCATGAGTTTTGATAAGTTTAGCTATCCCATAAGTGCCATAACCAAAGTAGCAACAGGATATATAAGCTTTACAAATATCATCTGCGGTTGAGGCCTGTCTGACAAGAATGGCCAATACTTGCTCTCTTATTTTTCTTCGAACTGTTTTCTCATATCTTTTAGTTATTGTTCTAACAAACTGTTGGTCTATAGTACTTGCGCCTTGACGAATGTTTTTAAATAATCTCAGATATATAGTTCTTAAAATAGCAACTGGATCAACGCCTCTGTGTAATAGTTGTCGATGATCCTCAGCCACTCTTAAAACATCAATTAAAAATAATGATATAGCATTTTCATTTCTTGAACTAAACCTTATGTATTCAATACATTTATAATAATCATCAATAACAGTTTTTACCCTAAATTTGAAAACCACTACTGCCAATAATAAATATGGCGATGACATTAAGAGAATTAAAAAGCGCTTCGCTGCCATTTAACATCTCCTGAAGAATCTGCAGCAGTTGACCAAAACTTACCATACATAATATTCGAATTCACCTTCCGAAAATATAACAGGATAGTATAACTCCTCAATTCACCCCTCATTTTTATATTTAATGAGGCATGATTTTTCCTTAAATAATTCCGCTTGATCACCCCCCGGACTTCGCCAGTGTTTCTATACTTGCCAGTGTATGGCCTTATGTTATTATTATTTTCAATATCTTTTGTTTTCTCAATGTATCCTTCGATACTATTGTTATCACATATTAAAACAAGTGTATAAAATGTTTTTAAATTTAAGTAAGGGTTATATGCGGATTGTAGTGTTTCACATTCAATTTCAAAAACTCCAGAAAAATTAGGTGGCGGTTTAATATATTCCTTGAATATAAAAATCAACACAGCTGCAATGAGAGTAGCAACAGCACCACTTAAGATTTGATTTGTGGACATAAAAGTTAAAAACGACTCAAGCGATTTCAAAAATATGATAAAAAAATCATGAAGTTGATTCATAAATTTCCTTGCTTTTCATTTTTTACATAATGTTACATTCTCAGGCAAAAAGCAACTTCAAATCATATACAAGCTATCTTGTTAAGATTTACGAGTATGTGGCAAGTCTAATATCCGCTCTTGGCACATATCGCACATGCCAAAATACTCCCCCACCTACCCCCGCATATCAAACCCAACCTTCTCAAAATCCCGATACACTTCCGGATTACTAAACCCCGGAAACTTAGCCTTTTGAGCCGCCAATTTCACCGCCTCACAATACCCTTTATCGCCATCGCTGGTAGACACCTTCAACGCCCTACCATCCTGCGCAAATTCCATATGCAACCTGCATTTCTTTCCCTTCCAGCGTCCTGGCTCAGCGATTTTATCCTCTATCGCCGCCTTAATCCCCCGCGCCTGCGCACCCCATTCATCCTGATCGTCCCAGCGGCCAGAACTGCAACTCCCCATCGCGGTGGTTTTATGGCAGCCAGAAGGATGTAACGGCGCACAACCCGCCGCCAGGCTGACCACAACTGCGAGCATAAATATCTTCCCTGCACTTTCACGCAACCTCACGCCTTAACTCCCATTCTCATATACCCGCCAAAATTAATTTCGGTTTACCACTTCACGAAAATCAGAACTGATAAAAACACAGGCACAGGTCCTGTAGAAAGGTACACGCAGTCAGCACCCTGGTTTAAACATTGTGCTCACTTCCGCCGGGCGGCGGCTGACGCCTTGCACGGCCTACAAAACCTGCTCTATCAATAAGTAGGCCCGGTAAGGCGTAAGCCGCCACCGGGCATTTCACAGAGGCACAGGCAGTCAGCTACCTGGTTTAAATATTGTGCTCGCTTCTGCCGGGCGGCGGCTGGCGCCTTGCACGGCCTACAAAACCCGCTCTATCAATAAGTAGGCCCGGTAAGGCGTAAGCCGTCACCGGGCTTTTCAGATAGGTACTCGCAGTCAGCTACCTGGTTTAAACATTGTGCTCGCTTCTGCCGGGCGGCGGCTGACGCCTTGCACGGCCTACAAAACCTGCTCTATCAATAAGTAGGCCCGGTAAGGCGCTAGCCGCCACCGGGTTTTCCAGAGAGGCACATGCAGTCAGCAATCTGATTTAAACATTGTGCTCGCTTCTGCCGGGCGGCGGCTGGCGCCTTGCACGGCCTACAAAACACAGGCACAGGCCCGGTGAGGCGCTAGCCGCCACCGGGTATTTCAGAGAGGTACACGCAGTCAGCAATCTGGTTTAAACATTACGCTCGCTTCTGCCGGGCGGCGGCTGACGCCTTGCACGGCCTACAAAACTACAACTCCTCAAACACCCACACCCCATCCCGGTCTAACAAACTTTCATAAACCCTCTCCACGGCAGCTTTAATCGCCTCCGTCATCGGATAATAAAATCCAACGATATCCGGTTGAATCCCCAAAAATACCACCTCCCCCACATCTTCGCGCAGCTGATGCACCAGGTAGTTCAGCGGCATGTTGTGGGTGGTCATCATAAACATCTCGGCGATGTCGTCCGGGTCGATGCGGCGGATCTCGCCGGGGTTGAGCCCCATGTCGGTGGCATCCACAATCAACAACCGCGCCGGGCGCTGCTCGCGGATCGCCACGATGTCGTTCTCCGGGGCGCTGCCGCCGTCGAACACCACCCAGTCGCCGCGCGGCGCTTCCCGGCACATTTCGGCCAGCAGCGGACCGGCACCGTCGTCGCCCATCATGCTGTTGCCGACGCAGAGTAAAACATCAGTCACGTTGCCTCCTCACCATCAGGTAGATGGCGTTTTCCTGGTGAATGGCGTGGAGCATACCGAGCATCGCCCGGCTCCATTCCTGCTGCTGCGCCGTCTGGCGCGCGATTGCGGCGTCAAAGGCGCTGGCCAGCATCACGATATGGTTCGCGTCGATGACGATCTCCCCGTAGCGCGGCACGCCCTCCATTTTGCGCCGCGCCTCGCTCCCCTCCTCCAGGGTGGCGATCCAGTCCAGATAGGCCTCCCACGGGCAGGTGAGCGCCGCCTCCAGGCAGTCGATCACCCCCAGATGGTGGCCGATGGCCAGCCCGTAGTAGATCACCTGCTGGGCATCGGCGGGGGTGTCGTCATTCTGGTCAATGAACTTGCGGCTGAGCTGGCTGAATACCACCGTCTCACTCATCACACACGCTCCTGCCCGACCACCTCAATGAGGTTGGCGACAATTTCGTTCAGGCGCGGATCGTTCTCGTTCGCCAGCCAGCGGGCCACGCTCGCGTCGCCCTCGATCAGATGACGCATAAAGTCGTCGGCGATCTGGCGGCCATAGCGGTAGCCCGCCAGACGACGCGCGGCGCGGTCGATGCGAACCCGCAGGGGCTGCACCATCTCAGGATGCAGGATCTCGGCGGGCTGGTTGTCCAGCGCTCCCGGTTCGCGGGCGTGGATTTTTTGCTCCAGCAGCCCCAGCGCCATGGCAAAGCCGTACAGCGTCGCGGCTGGCGACGGCGGGCAGCCGGGGATGTACACATCAACCGGGACGATTTTGTCGGTACCGCCCCAGACGCAGTACAGGTCGTGGAAGATGCCGCCGGAGTTGCCACAGGCCCCGTAGGAGATGCAGATCTTCGGATCGGGCGCGGACTCCCACGCGCGCAGCGCCGGAGAGCGCATCGCGCGGGTCACCGCCCCGGTGAACAGCAGAATGTCGGCGTGGCGCGGGGATGGCACCACCTTGATGCCGAAGCGTTCGGTGTCGAAAATCGGCGACAGGGTGGCGAAGATCTCAATCTCGCAGCCGTTGCAGCCGCCGCAGTCCACGCGGTAGACGTAGGCGGAGCGTTTGATTTTTTTCAGCAGCGAGGCCTTCATGCTGGCGATGGACTCGTCCACCGTCACCGGGACCGGCATCCCCTGTTCGTTACGTGGCCCTAACAGTTCGCTCATCGTGTCGCTTCCTCCATTTCCCGGGTCAGCTGGATCTTGTCCGCCGGGGTCAGCCCCTGCAGGCGCTTGCAGTCCGGGCAGGTTTCAAAACTCTCGCGATGCGATTCGGCGCGCTTATCGCCGTTGTGGCGCAGCAGGGCAATCGCGTAATCAATCTCTTTCTGTACCGCATAGGGGCGTTTGCAGACCCGGCAATTGCAGATGTCAAAGCGTGACTGCTGCAGGAAATCCGCTTTGCTCCACACCGCCAGCTCGTACTCCTGAGAGAGCTTGATGGCGGTGGTCGGGCAGACCTCTTCGCAGCGTCCGCAGAAGATGCAGCGCCCGAGGTTGAACTGCCAGGTCAACTGGCCGAACTGCAGGTCCGTCTCCACCGTCAGGGCGTTGGACGGGCAGGCGTTTACGCAGGCTGCGCAGCCGATACACTGCTTAGGGTCGTGCTCCGGCTTGCCGCGCAGATTTTTATCTACCGCAATCGGCTGGAGGGGGTACGACTCCGTGACCGTGCCGGTTTTGATCACTTTTTTGATAAAGGTAAACATGGCAAGTCCTTATTTCAGCGGCGAGTTCTTGCGTTCAATGCTGTAGCGTTCCAGTTCCTTGTACGGAACCACTTTGCTTTTCTTCTTGCGCACGTCGACCACCGTCATGCGATCGGTGCAGGAGTAGCACGGGTCGAGGCTGCCGATGATCAGCGGCGCGTCGGAGACGGTGTTGCCGCGCAGCATGTAGCGCAGGGTCGGCCAGTTAGCGTAGGTGGCCGCCCGGCAGCGCCAGCGCCAGAGCTTCTGGTTGTCGCCGGTCATGCTCCAGTGGATATCATCCCCGCGCGGCGCTTCGCTAAAGCCCAGCGCAAAGCGGTTCGGGATGTAGGTGAAGCCCTCCACCATCAGCGCGCCGCCCGGCAGGTTGTCGAGGCCGAAGTCGATCATGTTCAGGGCAGTAAAGACCTCGTTGATGCGCACCTTCAGGCGGGAGATGACGTCGCAGCCCTGCTCGCTGTGAACTTCCATTGGCAGCAGGCCGTAACCGACAAACGGGTGATCGGCGCGGGTGTCGCGGGCGTGGCCGCTGGCGCGCACCATCGGGCCGACGTTACTGAAGTCGCGGGCGATCTGCGGGTCGAGGCGGCCAATGCCCACAGTGCGCTGTTCGATGTTCGGCGTGCTCATCAGGATATCCACCAGATCCTGCACCTCGCGGCGCATCTGCTGGGCCAGCAGTCGGGTGGCGATCATGTCCTCTTTCAGCAGGTCGCGACGGATACCGCCGATCAGGTTCAGGCCATAGGTTTTACGCGCCCCGGTGAGGATCTCCGCCATCTTCATGGAGGTTTCACGCACGCGGAAGAACTGCATAAAGCCGGAGTCGAAGCCGACAAAGTGGCAGGCCAGGCCGAGGTTGAGCAGGTGCGAGTGCAGACGCTCCACCTCCAGCAGGATGGCGCGGATCATCTGGGCGCGCTCCGGCACCACGATCCCCATCGCGTTCTCGACCGAGGTGGTGTACGCCGTGCTGTGGGCGAAACCGCAGATGCCGCAGACGCGGTCGGAGAGGAAGGTCACTTCGTTGTAGCCCATCCGCGTTTCGGCGAGCTTCTCCATGCCGCGATGGACGTAGAACAGGCGGTAGTCGGCGTCGATGATGTTCTCGCCGTCGACGAACAGGCGGAAGTGGCCCGGCTCATCGGAAGTAACGTGCAGCGGGCCAATCGGCACCACGTTATTTTTCTTATCCCCGAGTTCGTTGATGAACTCGTAGGTCTCTTTGTCGGTGGTCGGCGCCGGGCGCTGACGGTAATCCATGCTGTCTTTACGCAGCGGATAGAGTTCGTCCGGCCAGTCGTCCGGCAGCACCAGGCGGCGCTCGTCCGGCAGCCCGACCGGGATCAGGCCGTACATGTCGCGCACTTCGCGCTCGCCCCAGACGGCGGCAGGCACGCGCGGGGTGACGGACGGGAACTCCGGCTTATCGGCGTCCACTTCCACGCGCACGGTGAGCCAGCAGCGGGTGCCCTGCTCCATCGACAGCACGTAGTAGACGGCGTAGCTGCCACAGAGCTGGCGTTCGTCGTTACCAAACAGCACCGACAGCCAGCCGCCCTGCTTGTAATACAGGAACTCGACCACTTCCGGCAGGTAGTTAATTTTCACCGTGACGGTGATCTGGTCTTTGGTCTGCCAGGCTTCATCCAGCACCACGCCAGGGAAGGCCTGATGCAGTGCGGCGAGATAGTGTTGACCAACTTTTTCTTCAGACATGGTTATTCTCTAAAATCACGCCGCCAGCAAGGAGACGAAAGCTAAAAATGCCAGACCGAAACCGGTCCAGGTAATCCGTGAGGTGGCGTTAAAGCGCAGGCGCGCCATGCTGTTTTCAAACAGGGCGATCGCCAGCACGCCCGCCACCAGCTTGACCACGGCGATAATCACCGCCAGCACCAGGCTGCCGATGGAGAACTGCGTCATCTGTCCCCAGGGGATAAACACCCCGACGAACATCTGCAGCACCACCAGCTGTTTCAGGCTGATGCCCCACTTGAGCAGGGCAAAGCCCGCGCCGCTGTACTCCGACAGCGGCCCTTCCTGCAACTCCTGCTCCGCTTCGGCCAGGTCAAACGGCAGCTTGCCCATCTCGATAAAGGTGGCGAACGCGCAGGCACACATCGCCAGTAAAAGAGTTAGGGTGTGCGCCGCGGGCCAGTGGTAGATGGTCTGCGTTACCGCGCTGATGTGGGTGGTGCCCGCCACCTGAGCGGCGACCCACAGGCCGAGCAGCAGGATCGGCTCCACCAGCACCCCGAGCATCGCTTCACGGCTGGCGCCGATCCCGGTGAACGGGCTGCCGGTATCCAGCCCGGCGATGGCAAAGAAGAAGCGCGCGATGGCGAAGAGGTAGATCAGGGTGATGAGATCGCCGAGCGCAGGCAGCGGCGAGGCCAGGGTGATCACCGGCAGCGCCGAGGCGATGGCAAACATCACCCCCACCATCACAAACGGCATCAGGCGGAACACCCAGCCCGCGGCGGCAGGCGCCACGCTCTGGCGGCCCAGCAGCTTGATCAGATCCCGGTACTCCTGGAAGACGTCCGGCCCGCGGCGGGTATGCATCCGGGCACGCGCCACGCGAGTGATGCCAGCCAGCAGCGGCGCGAGGGCAAACAGCACCAGCGCCTGAATCAGTGCGTATATCAAAGTCATGTTCAGGCTCCTCGGGAGATGACAACCACCACCAGCACCGCCAGCTCAATCAGGGCGATACGGTGGAACAGCACGGCGGTGCAGTCGCACTGCCAGCCGGGGATAAAGCGAACCGGGTTGAGCCATTTGCGCAGCTTCAGTACCGGCGCGAAGGACTCTTTAACCGGCATGGCAAAGCCGTGGGCAGTGATCACCATCGACTGCTCGTGATCGTACCCACACACCCAGGCGAAGCCGCGGGAGCGGTTCGGCAGGCGATTGCCTTTGAAGACCACCAGCACGATAAACGGCAGCAGCAGCCCCGCCAGCAGCAGGAGGGTGATCATCGGCTGGGAGACGGTGTTCACCGCCCCGCCGTTCACCGGGAACAGGCGGCTAATCACCGGCAGCAACCAGGGGGCAGCCACGCCGCCCGCCACGCAGCAGAGCGCCGCCAGCAGGGTGCTGAAGGTCATCATCCCCGGTGCGCAGGAGGCGTTTTCCGCCTCCGGAGTGCGCGGTGCGCCGAGGAAGGTGACGCCGTAGACTTTCGCCATACACATCACCGCCAGCGCGCCGGTGATTGCCAGGCCCGTTGCCAGCAACGGCCCCAGCAGGCGGGCAACAAAGGCCTCATGGCCGCCGAGGTTGAAGAAGGACTGGTAGATCACCCACTCCCCGGCAAAGCCGTTCAGCGGCGGCAGCGCTGCCATCGCCATCAGCCCCACCAGCATTGAGAGCGAGATCAGCGGCATTTTTTTGCCGATGCCGCCCAGCTTCTCGATATCGCGATGGCCGGTGCGATACCACACCGCGCCCGCGCCGAGGAACAGCGTGGTTTTAAACAGGCCGTGGTTCACCAGGTGGTAGAGCCCGCCGGTAAAGCCCAGCGCCACCAGCAGCGGGCTGCGCAGCGCAATGCCGGTGACGCCCGCGCCCAGGCCGAGCAGGATAATGCCGATGTTCTCCAGGGTGTGGTATGCCAGCAGGCGCTGGATGTTGTGCTCCATCAGGGCGTACAGGCCGCCGACAAAAGCGGTGATCATGCCCATCACCAGCAGCAGCACGCCGAGCCACAGCGGCGGCAGGGCCCCACTCAGGGCGACGGTCAGCATGCCGTAGAGGCCCACCTTCATTACCACCGTGGAGAAGAGCGCGGCAGCCGGGGCGCTGGCGTTAGCATGGGCCTGAGGTACCCAGCCGTGCAGCGGAATGACGCCCGCCAGCAGGCCAAAGCCCGCCAGTCCCGGCAGCCAGATGCTGGCCCCCGGTGCCTGTCCGGAGGCCATTGCCCCCATCGCCGCAAAATCCAGGGTGCCGTAGTAGCGCCACGCCTGCCAGCAGGCGAAGGCCAGCAGCAGCGTGCCCAGACGCCCCAGCACAAACCACAGTTTGCCGGACTGAGCGCAGCCGGTAAGAAACGCGCCGCACAGGGCCATGATTTCCGCCATCACCACCAGCCAGCCGAGGTTATCGACCATGATCGCGGCCACGGCGGTAGCCATCAGCAGGTTGGTCAGCAGGCCGGTGCTTCTGGACTGCGCAGGACGGTGCCAGGCGACGGTATAGAGGCTGATGAGAAACGCCGGCAGGCCGATGGCGATAAGCCAGACCGCGCGGATGCCGCTCATCTGCATGCCGATATGCAGCCAGGGGATCTGCCCCTGCTGCACCGCAAGCTGCGGCGCGGCGAGCAGCGAAACCGCTCCCGCCATCACCGCCATGGCGCTACCGATCGCCCCGCCAAAGCCAGTAACGGCGTTGCTGAGGGTGCGGTTGGCGCTGAAGACCAGCGCCAGCACGGCGCTGGTCAGATACCACACCAGCGACAGGTCAATTAACGAAAAGGCATTCATCAGCGCTCTCCTTGTTGCGACTGGAACAACGACAGATCGCCCAGATCCGTATTCATCGTCAGCTCGCGTTTGCGCTTGCTGGCGCGGGCGATGTCCTGGTTATTCACCAGACGCAGGGATTTGGTCGGACAGGTGCGCACGCACGCCGGGCCTTCCGGGTCGAAGCTGCACAGGTCGCACTTCACCGCGATGGCGCGCACGCCCGGCACCCAGTCGAGGAACGGGCTGACGCGGGCCGGGGCCGGTGGGGCCATCGGCGCTTTCGAGGTGTTGCTGTTGGCGGGGATCGCCAGCGGGCGGCTGCCGGCAAACTCAATGGCGCCAAACGGACAGGCGATGCCGCACAGCTTGCAGCTGACGCACAGGCTTTCATTCAGCTGGATAGCGCCGTCAGCGCGGGTAATGGCGTTGACCGGGCAGACCTGGGCGCAGGGGGCGTCTTCGCAGTGATGACACAGCTGCGGCGCGGAGTCTTTACTGTTACGCATCACTTTCAGCCGCGGCTGGCTTTGCAGGCCATGCAGGCGATGGTTTTCTGAACAGGCGGCCTCACAGGTGTGGCAGCCGATACAGAGCGAGGGATCAGCAATTACAAAACGATTCACCTGGTTTCCTCTGGTGATAGTCATTTTTGACGAAAAACGGGCGGAAGTGTCATTTTCGACACCTGTCGACACCCGGCTCAGACCGCAGCGTGGTGCTGCGCCAGTACGGCGAGAGTCAGGGATTCGCCGCGTTGCGTTGCCTGATAAAGCGCGGCGTAAACCCCGCTGATTTTATTCAGGAAATGGTCCAGAACCGCTTCGCGCTGGTCGATGTTGATCGCCTCGTCCAGCATGCCGTCATCGCTCAGGCGGGCGCGGCCAATCAGCACGCACTCCGGGTTGTCGCGCACTTCGACGGTGTAATTGAAGATGTGGCCGTTGAACGCCTGCTCGGGCGTCACGCGGATAAGGAAGTGGTCGAACAGCCAGAAGCCAAGCCCGTTGTCGGTGTTACAGCCCACGGTAAGGTGCAGGCTGGCTTTAGAGAGCGTGATGGCCTGAATCAATGAATTGCCGTAGTGGTTCCAGTGGGAGCGAAGTACCCGCTGCTGTCCGGCGATGATATTGGCTTTCTCACTTAATTCGGAAAGTGTCATGTGACGTACCTGATGCGTAATGTGTAAAGAGTTGGCTTCCTTAAGCACGTTTCGTGCCATTTTTTAATTTATTGATTTTTAATTAAAATAAATTTTTAAGCCGCCGCGATCACAAAAAATGACATGTCATTTCGTCATCTTTGACCGCGCGCCCTGTCTCCTCTCGCCACGCGTCGCGTAAACATGGCATCAATATTGCTTTATCCGGCCAGACTTCACCGGGAACAGCACAATGCACGAAATCACCCTCTGCCAGCAGGCGCTGGAATTGATCGAAAAACAGGCGCATCAGCATCAGGCCAAACGCGTGACGGGCGTCTGGCTGCGCGTCGGGGCGTTCTCCTGCGTGGAGAGCAGCGCCCTGCAGTTTTGTTTTGAGCTGGTGTGCCGGGAGACGGTCGCCGAAGGCTGCGCCCTGCATCTCGAAGAGCAGCAGGCGGAGTGCTGGTGTCAGGACTGCAAAGCGTACGTCGAGCTGGTGACCCACCGCGTACGCCTCTGCCCGCAGTGCGGCGGAGCAAACCTGAATATTGTCGCCGACGACGGGCTGCATATCACGCGTCTGGAAATTGAACAGGAGTAAACCATGTGTACCACCTGCGGTTGCGATCAGGGCAACCTCTATATTGAAGGCGACGAGCATAATCCTCACTCCGCTTTTCGCAGCGCCCCCTTTGCGCCGGCCACGCGCCCGGCGCTGCGCATCACCCGCGTGGACGCTCAGGCTTTTGCCCCTGCCGAGCCGCTTGAAGGCCAGCTGCATTACGGCCACGGCGAAGCGGGCACCCATGCGCCCGGCCTCAGCCAGCGCAAAATGGTCGACATCGAGATGGACGTGCTCGGCAAAAACAATGCGATTGCCCGGCGCAACCGCACTCTGTTCAGCGCCCGTCACCAGCTGGCGCTCAATCTGGTCTCCAGCCCCGGCTCCGGTAAAACCACCCTGCTGACCGAGACCTTAAAGCGCTTACAGCAGCAGGTGCCCTGCGCGGTGATCGAAGGCGATCAGCAGACCGTTAACGACGCCGAGCGGATCCGCGCCACCGGCACGCCCGCCATTCAGGTGAACACCGGCAAGGGCTGTCACCTCGACGCGCAGATGATCGGGGACGCGATGGCGCGTCTGCCGCTGGCGGATGGCGGCATCATGTTTATTGAAAACGTCGGCAATCTGGTCTGCCCGGCCAGCTTCGATCTCGGCGAGCGTCATAAGGTGGCGGTGCTCTCCGTCACCGAGGGCGAGGACAAGCCGCTCAAGTACCCGCATATGTTCGCCGCCGCGTCGATCATGCTGCTCAACAAGGTCGACCTGCTGCCGTACCTTAGCTTTGACGTGGAAAAATGCCTCGCCGCCGCCCGGGAAGTGAACCCGGAGATTGAGATTTTGCTCGTCTCCACCACCCGCGGCGACGGGATGGACGCCTGGCTTGCCTGGCTGGAGGCGCAACGATGTGCATAGGCGTTCCTGGAAAAATCAGCGCTATTCATGACGGAATGCAGGCCAGCGTCGAAGTTTGCGGCGTGCTGCGCGACGTGGATCTGACCCTGGTGGGCGATTGTGACGAAAACGGCAACAGCCGTCTCGGGCAGTGGGTGCTGGTCCACGTCGGCTTTGCCATGAGCGTGATTGATGAAGCGGAGGCGCTGGATACCCTCGCCGCCCTGCAAAATATGTTCGAAGTGGAGCCGGACGTCGGGTCGCTGCTGTTTGGCGAGGAGTCCCGCTGATGCGCTTTGTTGATGAATACCGCGACCCGCAAAAGGTAATGCAGCTGATCGCGGCCCTGAAAGCCAGGGCTGAGCTTTTAACCTACACCGCCGCGCGTCCGCTGCGCATTATGGAGGTGTGCGGCGGGCACACCCACGCCATCTTTAAGTTCGGGCTGGACCAGCTCCTGCCCGACAACATTGAGTTTATTCACGGCCCCGGCTGTCCGGTCTGCGTCCTGCCGATGGGGCGGATCGACACCTGCATCGAAATCGCCAGCCACCCGGAGGTGATCTTCTGCACCTTCGGCGACGCGATGCGGGTTCCGGGGAAAAACGGCTCGCTGCTGGATGCCCGGATGCGCGGGGCGGACGTGCGGATCATCTACTCCCCCGCCGACGCCCTGAAGCTGGCCCGGCAGAACCCGGATCGCAAAGTGGTCTTCTTCGGGCTGGGGTTTGAAACCACCATGCCCGCCACCGCCCTGACCCTGCGGCAGGCAAAAGCGGCGAACGTGGATAACTTCTTCTTTTTCTGCCAGCACATCACGCTGATCCCGGTGCTGAAAAGCCTGCTGGAGCAGCCGGAAAACGGCATCGACGCCTTCCTGGCCCCCGGACACGTCAGCATGGTGATTGGCACTCACGCCTACGATTTTATCGCCGCCGATCATCAGCGCCCGCTGGCGGTGGCCGGTTTTGAGCCGGTGGATCTGCTCCAGGGGGTGTTGATGCTGGTGGAGCAGAAGATCGCTGGCATAAGCCAGGTGGAAAATCAGTACCGCCGCATCGTACCGGAAGCGGGCAACGCCGTGGCCCAGGCCGCCATCGCCGAGGTGTTTGGCGTGGAAGGGGACAGCGAATGGCGCGGGCTGGGAGTGATCTCCCACTCCGGCGTGCATCTTACCGAGGCGTATCGCCAGTTCGACGCCGAGCGTCACTTCAGCCCACAAGCGCAGGCGGTGTGTGACGACCCCGAAGCGCGCTGCGGCGAGGTGCTGACCGGACGCTGCAAACCGGCGCAGTGCCCGCTGTTTGGCGGGAAATGTACACCGCAAAGCGCCTTTGGCGCGCTGATGGTCTCATCGGAAGGGGCGTGCAGCGCCTGGTATCAGTACCGTTCTCAGGAGTGTGAAAGTTGAAACAGATAACCCTCGCCCACGGCAGCGGCGGACAGGCGATGCAGCAGCTGATCGGCGAGCTTTTTATGCGCGCCTTCAGCAACCCGCTGCTTGATGAGCAGGAAGATCAGGCCCGCATTCCGCTGCACGAGCTGACAGCCCAGGGCGACCGGCTGGCCTTCTCCACCGACAGCTACGTGATTGACCCGCTGTTCTTCCCCGGCGGCGATATCGGCAAACTGGCGGTCTGCGGCACCGCCAACGACGTGGCGGTAAGCGGAGCCATTCCGCGCTGGCTCTCCTGCGGGTTTATCCTCGAAGAGGGGCTGGAGATGGCGACCCTTGAGCGCATCGTCACCAGCATGGCTAATGCTGCGGCTGCGGCGGGCATCACCATCGTCACCGGCGATACCAAAGTCGTCCCGCGCGGCGCGGCGGATAAGGTGTTTATTAATACCGCAGGTATCGGTTCCGTTCCCGAGGGGGTAAACTGGGGGATGCGTCAGATTCACGCCGGTGATGTGTTGCTGGTCAGCGGCACGTTGGGCGATCATGGCGCCACGATCCTTAATCTGCGCGAAGGCTTAGGCCTGGAAGGGGATCTGCAGAGCGACTGCGCGGTGCTGACCCCGCTGATTCAGGCCCTGCGCGGCGAGCCCGGCATCAAAGCCCTGCGCGATGCCACCCGCGGCGGCGTGAATGCCGTGGCCCACGAATTTGCCGCCAGCAGCGGCTGCGGGATTGAAATACAGGAAGGCAGCCTGCCGGTGAAGCCCGCCGTGCGCGGCGCGTGCGAGCTGCTGGGCCTTGACCCGCTCAACTTCGCCAACGAAGGCAAGCTGGCTATCGTGGTGGAACGCCAGGCCGCCGAACGGGTGCTGGCGCTGCTGCGGGCACATCCTCTGGGAAGGAACGCCGCCATTATCGGCGAGGTGGTTGAGCACAAAGGGGTACGACTCACCGGGCTGTACGGCGTAAAACGGACGCTGAATTTGCCCCACAGCGAGCCACTGCCGCGTATTTGCTGATTCGGGCGGCGCATAAGCCGCTCATTTTTCTGGATACTCTGGATATAACGCATGTCGTATACACCCACGAACGATCCCATCGATCAAGGACTGTTCGATATTACCCGTACCCTGCTGCAACAGACCGATCTTTGCGCCCTGGCGCAGGCGCTGACCCAGCACGTCCGGCAGATAAACCTCGCCGATAGCGTCCACATTCTGCTCTGGCAGTCGGAATCGCGCCGGGTTTATCTCTACTGCACCGACGACCAGGGTTGCGATATCCGCTATGAAGATGAGCCGATGCTGGCGAACGGCCCTTTCCGCCGCATGCTTTCGCGCCCGGACGTGCTGCACTGCACGGCGGCGACCTTCCAGGAGACCTGGCCGCAGCTGGCCGCCCTCGACCGCTATCCGTCGTTCGCCCACTACTGCCTGACGCCGATTGCCGCCGACGGCCGCATTCTGGGCGGCTGCGAGTTTCTGCGCACCCGGGATGTGCCCTGGACGGATACTGATTTTTCCCGCCTGCAGACCCTGACCCAGGCGGCCGGGCTGGCCGTCGAGCAGATCCAGGCCCGGCTGCACAACAGCGATAACTACGATCTGCTGTGGCGGGAGCGTAACGATTTTCGCCTGCTGGTCGCCATCACCAACGCCGTGCTGTCAAAGCTCGACCTTGATGAGCTGGTGATGGAAGTTTCCCGCGAAATTCAGCGCAACTTCGGCATTGATTCCATCAGCATGGTGCTGCGCAGCGACCGTAAAGGGAAGCTCATCGTTTACTCCACCCACTATCTGGACAAAGATGCCCCCCTGCACGACCAGAGCGAGGTGGATGAGAAGGGTACGCTGTCTGAAAAAGTGATGCGTAACAAGCAGATGCTGATGCTTAACCTGCACCACCGGGATCAGCACGCCCCCTACGAACGCATGCTGTTTGATATGTGGGGCGAGCAGGATCAGACCCTGTGCCTGTTCCCGCTGATGTTCCGCGACCGGGTGCTCGGCACCCTGAAGCTGGCCCAGTGCAAGGCCCAGGTGTTCACCCCTACCAACCTCAAACTGCTGAACCAGATCGCCGAACGTGTCGCCATCGCCGTGGATAACGCCCTCTCCTACCGGGAAATCAGCCACCTCAAGGAGCGGCTGATCGACGAGAACCTGGCCCTGACCGAGCAGATCAATAATGTCGCCACCGACTTCGGCGAGATCATCGGCCGCAGCAGCGCCATGATGACGGTGATGAAGCAGGTGGAGATGGTGGCCCAGAGCAACAGCACCGTGCTGATCCTCGGCGA
Organism: Leclercia sp. LTM14; assembly: GCF_023736175.1. Taxonomy (NCBI): domain Bacteria; kingdom Pseudomonadati; phylum Pseudomonadota; class Gammaproteobacteria; order Enterobacterales; family Enterobacteriaceae; genus Leclercia; species Leclercia sp. LTM14. Next base: position 224,902 of record NZ_JAIKTT010000005.1, on the reverse strand, counting down.
GACCGGCACCGGCAAGGAGCTGATTGCCCGCGCCATCCACAACCTGAGCGGACGCAGCGACAGGCGGATGGTGAAGATGAACTGCGCGGCGATGCCTGCCGGCCTGCTGGAGAGCGACCTGTTTGGTCACGAGCGCGGGGCCTTTACCGGGGCCAGCGCCCAGCGCATCGGCCGCTTTGAGCTGGCGGACAAAAGCACCCTGTTCCTCGACGAAGTGGGCGATATGCCCATCGAACTCCAGCCCAAACTGCTGCGGGTGCTGCAGGAGCAGGAGTTTGAGCGCCTCGGCAGCAACCGCATCATCCACACCGACGTGCGCCTGATTGCCGCCACCAACCGCGACCTGACGAAGATGGTGGCCGACCGCGAGTTCCGCAGCGATCTCTACTACCGCCTGAACGTCTTCCCGATCTACCTCCCGCCGCTGCGCGAGCGCCCGGAAGATATTCCCCTGCTGGTGAAATCTTTCACCTTCAAGATTGCTCACCGGCTGGGACGCAACATCGACAGTATTCCGGCGGACACCCTGCGCCAGCTCAGCCGGATGGAGTGGCCCGGCAACGTGCGCGAGCTGGAAAACGTCATTGAGCGGGCGGTGCTGCTGACGCGCGGCAACGTCCTGCAGCTTTCGATGCCGGATATCGATTTCCAGCGCGCCAGCAGTGCCGCGCCGGAAGCGCCCGTCAGCGATATCCGCGAAGGGGAAGAGGAGTATCAGCACATCTTGCGGGTGCTGAAAGAGACCAACGGGGTGATCGCCGGGCCACGGGGCGCAGCCCAGCGTCTGGGGCTCAAGCGCACCACCCTGCTATCGCGGATGAAACGCCTGGGGATCGACAAAAACGTCCTCTCCTGAGTCACACCAGGATAAAATACCTCTCCTTTTGTCCACGGCGAGAAGAACATGCACACTCACCACTCCACATTTCTTCTCGCCGGGCAGACCCTTCATCGCATCACCTTCGATCCGGCCACCTTCAGCGACGCCGACCTGCTCTGGCTCCCGCACCACCACCAGCTGGCTGACGCCGGGCGCAAGCGCAAAGCCGACCATCTGGCCGGGCGCATCGCCGCCTTCCATGCCCTGAACCGCCAGGCCATTCCCGCCATCGGCAGCAGCGGGGAACCCCTGTGGCCTGCGGGGATCAGCGGCAGTCTCTCCCACAGCGGCACGCTGGCTGTGGCGATCTGCCGCGAGAGTGGCCTTATTGGGGTTGATTGCGAGGCGATTATCGATGAAAGCGAAGCCCGCGAGATTCAGGACGGGGTGATTGATATTCAGGAAGCCCGGGTGCTGGCCGGGTGCGGCCTTCCCTTCGCCCTGGCCTTTACCCTGGCGTTCAGCGCCAAAGAGAGTCTGTTCAAAGCGCTCTTTCCTCAGGTGCAGGCCTGGATGGGTTTTGAGTCCGCCCGCGTCACGGCCATGAACGCCGACACCCTGACCTTAACGCTCACCCGACCCCTTCCCCCCTTTGCACAAAATCAGGCATTTACCGCGCACTGGCAGCGTTCGGACGCCACGGTTGTCACCCTGATCTGTGATGAATAATTGCTCAGGATCGTGATCCTTTTCTCCTTTTAAACAAATTAGCGGCCTGAACCGTAGACAGTTTAATCAGGCAGACTTATCGTTACATTGAATAATAAATCATTATTGAATAAATATTCAATGTGGAGAAAAAGAATGAACAAGACCTTTGTAAAATCCGCTTTACTGGCCTCAATGATCGCCGCTTCCGGCTCCCTGTTTGCCGCCGATAACGGACTCATTGCGATTATTACCCCCTCACACGACAACCCGTTCTTCAAGGCTGAAGCCGACGGCGCGGCGGCGAAGGCGAAAGAGCTGGGTTACACCACGCTGGTCGCCTCGCACGACGATGACGTGAACAAACAAAACCAGCTGATTGAAACCGCCATCGCCCGTAAGGCGAAAGCGATCATTCTGGACAACGCCGGGGCAGATGCCACCGTCGGTCCGCTGGAGAAGGCCAAAGCGGCAGGCGTCCCTGCCTTCCTGATCGATCGTGAAATCAACAAAACCGGCGTGGCGGTGGCGCAGATTGTCTCGAACAACTATCAGGGTGCGCAGCTCGGTGCAGATAAGTTCGTCAAGCTGCTGGACGGCAAAGGTAAATACGTTGAGCTGCTGGGTCGTCCGTCGGACACCAACGCGGGCGTGCGCTCCCAGGGCTACCACGATGTGATCGACGACTACCCGGACATGAAGATGGTGGCGCAGCAGACCGCCAACTGGAGCCAGACCGAAGCCTTCACCCGTATGGAAGCCATCCTGCAGACCAACCCGGATATCGTGGGCGTGATCTCCGGTAACGACACCATGGCGCTGGGGGCCGAAGCCGCGCTGAAGGCCGCCGGGAAGAACAACGTGATTGTGGTCGGCTTTGACGGCAGCGATTACACCCGCGACTCGATCCTGAAAAAAGGCAACATCAAAGCCACGGTGCTGCAGCCGGGCTGGCAGCAGGCCCAGATGGCCGTTGAGCAGGCCGACTACTACCTGAAAAACGGCAAAGCGCAAAAAGACGAGAAGCAGCTGATGGACTGCGTGCTGATCGACGAGTCCAACGCCAGCAAGCTGAACCTGTTTAACCTCAGCAAATAAGCGGAGGCAGTATGCGTTTAACACAATGGGGCGCCGCGCTGACAGGCGCTGCCGCCCTGTTGCTGACGGCCTGCACCGTGGTGGATCTGGATGAGTTCGGCAAGCCGATTATGCCTGCCGATCCCAACGCCAAAGCGAGCTTTGACAACAAGACCCCACAGCAGATCGCGCAACAAACCTGGCAGCCGCGGATCCTCGACGTCGCCAGGAATCATGCCCTGGACGCCAGCGCCCTCACCACCCAGCTGAACGCGCCTGCAGCCAAACCGCAGAGCGTCTTCGTGCGCCTGACCGGCAAGGTTGAGCGCGTGGATGCCAGCAACGAACGCGAGCAGAAGCTGGTGATGACGGTGAACGGCCAGCCGGTGGAGATCCAGAGCGGGCCGGTGATGCGCGGCAACGCCATCCGTGACGCCGCCGGGTTCCGCTTCGATGAATTTACCAACCAGGTGCAGTATGCCCAGCTCTCCCGCGCCCTGAACCGCGAGGCGGTGAAGCATCTGCCGAAAATCGACGACAGCTGGAGCGGCAAAGATGCCACCGTCCTGTTCGCCGCCACCCTGAACGCGGGCAAAGCGGTTGATGCGACGGCGCTGGAACTGAAACAGGAGACGCCGTGATGAGCGAGAGCCCGGCAGATGACATTATCCTCAGCACCCACGGGATCTCGATGCTGTTCCCCGGCACCGTGGCGCTGGATAAGGTCGATTACCGCGTCTGGCGCGGCAAAGTGAACGTGATTATAGGCGAGAACGGGGCCGGGAAATCGACGCTGATGAAGATCCTTGCTGGCGTCCAGCAGCCGAGCCTCGGCGAGATGTGGCTCAACGGCAAACAGGTGACGTTCGCCAGCACCCGGGATGCCGCCCGCCACGGGATTGGCATGGTGCACCAGGAGCTGAACCTGTTTGAAAACCTCAACGTGGCGGAGAACGTTTTTCTTGGCCGCGAGCTGCAAAAAGGGGTCATGCCGATCAATGAGTCAGAGCAGGAGTCCCGCACCGCAGAGCTGCTAAAACGCCTCGATCAGCCTATCTCTCCGCGCGAGCTGGTGGGCAACCTGAAGGTCGGGCAGCAGCAGCTGATTGAGATCGCCAAAGCCCTGGCCGAGGACGCCGACATCCTGATCCTCGACGAGCCCACCTCGGCGCTCAGCAAAACCGAGGTGGAGATCCTGTTTCGGGTGATCCGCGAGCTGACCCGCCAGGGGGTCACCATCATCTATATCTCCCACCGGCTGGAAGAGCTGATGGCGATAGGGGATGTGATCACCATTCTGCGCGACGGCAAGTTCCAGGCCGAGGCGAAGGTGCAGGAGATCGACGTGCCCTGGATCGTGCGCGAGATGCTGGGCAGCGATCCGGTGAGCAACTTCCTCGAGCCGGGCCGCACCTTTGGCGCGCCGGTGCTGGAGGCGGAACACATCACCTGCGTGAACGCCGCCGGGAATACGGTGGTGAACGACGTGAGTTTCCAGGTGAACGCCGGGGAGATCGTCGGGATCTACGGCCTGATGGGGGCCGGGCGCACCGAGCTGTTCGAGTGCATGCTCGGCACCGAACGCAACTATCTCGGCAAGCTGTGGCTCGACAGTAAACCGGTGCCCCAGCGCCTGACCACCGCCGAGCGCATCCGCATGGGGATGAGCCTGGTACCGGAAGACCGCAAGCGCACCGGGATTTTTCCCGGCTCGTCGGTCGCCAGCAACCTGACCATCGCCAGCCTGTGGCGTCGGCTGCAGCGCGGCTTTGCCATCGCGCAAAAGGCCGAGCAGGAGGTGGTGGCCAGCACCATCGGCAATCTGTCGATTAAGGTCTCGACCCCGGAGGTGGAGATCCAGGCGCTCAGCGGCGGGAACCAGCAGAAGGTGGTGATTGGCCGCTCGCTGCTGACCAACCCGAAGGTGCTGTTCCTCGACGAGCCGACGCGCGGCATCGACGTGGGGGCCAAAGCCGACGTGTTCCGCATGATGGTGCAGCTCTCGCAGCAGGGCATTGCGGTGGTCTTTTCCACCTCGGATTTGAAAGAGATTATGGCGGTATCTGACCGCATTCTGGTGATGTCCGGCGGCAAACTCACCGCCGATATTGTTCGCGATCGGGCCGAAGAATCGGCACTGGTAACCGCAAGTGCTCAGGGGTTCTAAGATGAAAACAACACAGTCTGTCGCGCTGACGCCGCAAAAAGGGGCCGCGCCTTCCCGGGAAAAACTCCTCCTGCTGCTGCTGAAAATGCGCACCTTCATTGCGCTGTTCCTGATTGTCGGCTTCTTCACCATGACCGTGCCGGGCTTCCTCTCCGCCGGCAGCCTGGTGATCATGATTAAGCACATCGCCATCAACGCCTTCCTGGCGCTGGGGATCACCTTCGTGATCATCACCGCCGGGATCGACCTCTCCATTGGCGCAACCCTCGGGCTGTGCGGGATGATCGCCGGATGGATGATCACCAAAGGGATTGTGCTGCCGATGTTTGGCATCGCCATCTTCCCGAGCGTGTGGGTTATTGTGCCCGTTGTGCTGCTGATTGGCGCCCTGATAGGGGCGATGAACGGCTGGATCATCACCCGCTACAACGTCGCGCCCTTTATCTGCACCCTTGGCACCATGTACGTGCTGCGCGGGGCGGCGATGCTGACCTCCGATGGCCAGACCTTCCCGGGGCTCTCCGGCAACCCGCAGCTGGGGAATACCGGTTTCGATGAGATTGGCGCCGGAACGCTGCTCGGCATTCCCTGGGCCATCTGGATGATGATCGTCCTGGCGCTGGTGATCGCTTATATCGCCCGCCGCCTGCCGTTTGGCCGCCACGTGTACGCCATCGGCGATAACGAGCGCGCGGCAGAACTCTCCGGGGTAAGGGTCAAGCAGGTGAAAGTGCTGGTCTATACCCTGTCCGGTTTCTGCGCCGCCATCGCCGGGATTGTGGTCTCCGCACAGCTGCTGGCGAGCCATCCGGCGAACGGCACCGCGTTTGAGATGAACGCCATCGCCGCGGTAGTGCTGGGCGGCACGTCGCTTGCCGGAGGTCGCGGCACCATTCTCGGGACGCTGATCGGGGCCTTTGTTATCGGCTTTCTGGCCGACGGCCTGGTGATGATGGGCGTCAGCGAGTTCTGGCAGATGGTGATCAAAGGAATAGTGATTATCGTGGCGGTGATCATCGACCAGATGCAAAACCGGATGCAGCAGAAAGCAGCCGTGGTAGCGCAAAAGGCGGTGATGGAAGGGAGGTAAAAGCAATCCGGGCATGGGTGCGGTCTTTGTGCCGGGTGGCGGCTTCGCCTTACCCGGCCTGGAAAACCCTGTAGGCCCGTGCAAGCGCAGCGCCGCCGGGCATTTTTCTATGCTTTCAACAAACTCCGCGCCGTCGGGTAATCGGTGATCAACACATCTATATACTTCCCTTTCAGCGCCCCGCGGATGGCGTTGCGTTTTTCTTCCCCACCGGCCAGGGCAATCACCTGCGGGCAGGCGCGGATCTGCGCCAGCTCCATACCAATCACCGGATCTTCTTCCGCGCTCAGCACCGGCTCGCCGTTGGCATCGTAGTAGTGCAGGCAGATATCCCCCACCGCCCCGCGTTCGGCCAGCAGTTTGAGCATCTCTTCGGTATAGTAGTTACCGGAGTTTTTCAGCAGCTGCGACGGCTCCAGCTCGCCGATACCGACGATCGCCACGTCCACTTCGGCGAATTTACCCACCACCGCCGCCACGTCCGGGCTGCTCACCAGCCGGGCGCGCTCTTCAACGGAGTGTTCGATGCTCTGGGACGGCAGCAGCCCAGCCGGGCAGCCAAGGTGCGCCGCCAGCTGCTGGGTGAGGATCGTCGCCTGCACGTTGCCGTTCGGACCCACGCCGCCCAGCAGCTGGATCACCCCTGCGGCGCGGATATTCTGCGGGTGCATCTCATCCACCATGCAGCGGATGGTGCTACTCCAGGAGGAGATCCCCACCAGGTCTTCGGGACGCAGGCGGGTTTCAACATAGTGCGCCGCCGCACTGCCGATGGCGTGTTTGATCTGGGCGTTAGTCGGGTCCTCCCCCACGTCCACCACGATGGCCTGGCGGATGCCGTACTGCTCTTCCAGCGCCTTTTCCAGCGAGACAAAAATATTGGTCGGCTGAACGACGGTAATTTTTACCAGCCCCTCTTTCTGGCAGCGCGTCAGCGCCCGCGACACGAAGGACTGCGAGAGGTGCAGCAGGGAGGCAATCTCGGACTGCTTTTTATTCTCGCTGTAGTAAAGTGTGGCGATCTTCACCAGCAATCGCTGTTCATCCTGTTTCGACATAACGTTCCCCTTAATCGGCTGTCGTTATTTTTATTCATCACTGAATATTTAACAAGCAAGCACCCGCCCGATCCGCCAGGCAAATGTGATCCTTTTCTCCTTTCTTCGAAATTTGCCCGCTCAAACCGTAGACAAACCCCGGCTATGGCGCTGCACTCCCTGCTAAGGAGCCGACTGGCGGCAAAAGGCAGCAATAGCAAACGTCGGGTGTTTGTAGCGATCGGGGATGGTGAACTGGCCGAGGGCAGTTACTGGGAAGCCGCGCTGGTCGCTGTGCATTACCAGCTGGATAACCTGTACATCATCAATGATTAAAGCAATCTCCATCTGGCGGGAATTATGAAAACCGGCTTTATCTCCGCACCCCAAGCTAATTTTTCTGCTGGTTGTAACCCACTGGGCGGCTCCAGTCATCGTCATACTTGATATTCCCTTCGATATAAAACCACTCAATTCCTGAATAGGAAATTGCGATATTCTCCATCATTCCTGGCGTGCGAGAACCCGGGATATAAGCATGAGAAGCATTAACTGACATGATCACAATGCTGGTAAGCGTAATTCTGTAAATCTCGTATTCAATGCCAGCCTCGTTGATGTCGTAATAGTGTATTACTGCCTTTTGCAGCCGCTTACTTTGGCAGACTGCAACCGCAAAATATGGCGAGGTTTTATCAATCTCTTTGTGCAGGGTAAAAGCGTTGTGTTCGCGCGAGCCCATAAGTTTACCCGTGTTGCGGCATGTGTTCTGGTACACACCGTAACTGCTGTTCATAATTTCAATTGCACCCTCACGGTCCAGCGCCATACAACTGCCTTTGAGCAGCTGTCCATTTTCATCATAGAGATACATATAAGCTGGTAATGACATCGTTATTTCCCTTATTGATTACTTGAGACGTTCCAGTCGTTGTCGATAAAGAACACGTAGCGATAATTTGAACCATTCAGCGTGTACGACACGCCATAGGTATAACCTGGCCTAAGCATCAGATTTAAACAGGAGTCTGGATAGGAGAGAGCAACGTGCTCATTAGTGGCAAATTCTTTGTATTCTCCGCCCTGCATTGAAGAAATGTTATAGCGACTCAGGACGTCGGTTTTATCCACTGAAAAGCAAACATGCCCCTTATCAACGATGATAGAGCGCCAGGGGGCTGCACGATCACCTTTACCACATCCGACAAGGGTTACAGATAACAGAATCAAGGATAAGTAGCGTTTCAATGCGGGAAACTCCCAAGCACTTTCTGATATCGAGCCATGAGTTTGAGAGTAGGCTCTGACGGGTCATAGTTTTTGAGGCGATACAGGTCATTTCGATTACCGAATCCATAGGTTTTCAGCAACCAGTAATCACTCACGATACATGCCTGATTTTCTATGCCGTAGTCCATCAGATTTGATTTATTGAGCTCATAGTTATAATCAACAGCCCATGAGAATGCGCCACGCGTTCTTACCATCATCCCGCGCTGGTGTTGCCAGACATGCATCATTTCATGCAGAAATATATGCTGACCGCCTATGCGATCATTTTTGACGTGTGGCTGTGAAAAATCAGGCTCATACACCCCTTCCTGAAAATATATTTCGCCGTTTGGCGCCATGGCGACGTTGTTCGCCTGCATATTAAAAGGAAGATAGCTGCTGCGGTGAATCCATACTTCGTTATAACGAACACTGAAAGCGTAGAGCGTGCGGGCCAGGTTAATTTCACCAAGGGTCAATAACCGCAGACCTCCGCGATTTATTCCGTTCGACATTTATCCCTCCAATAAGAAGGGTTTATCATATCATTGGCGTAAAAACGTACAATTGTTTATGTACTGAATGAAAATAGATAATATATTGGTCTCGTTTATCATATTTCATATCGTTAAAGGCTACACAGAGCACCTTTCTATCTTTGCGTTAGCATAGCTACTATTTAAACAATTCAAATTGGTGTTTAAACGGCCCATTAATCCGGCATGACTGAGGTCAACATGTTTTATTAGTCTGCCTTCGTAACCCTTTGAAATAAAAATTACTACAATTGTCTTAGGTCTTGCCAAACCATTTTCTCTATAGCCTTCTACAGCCCTTATGTAGACCGGCGACCCTGCAACGACAAATGTGTCCTTCTGATTCTTCGCCATTAGTTCCCCTATCGACGAGGATCATTCTGAAATAACTGGTGTAAAAAACAGTATTACGCAGCGGTATGGCGCACCGCGATTGCGTTATTCCGCTCCGCCCGCCAGGCAAATGTGATCCTTTTCTCCTTTCTTCGAAATTTGCCCGCTCAAACCGTAGACAAACCCTCTGACTGGGCATATCTTACATCTTATGAATAATAAATCAGCATTGAATATATATTCATGAGGGGCAAAAACCTGCTGTTTTAGAGAATGAAACCTGCAAAGATCATTCCTGGCAGAGCGGTCTTTTACCTGGCTGGAATAATTATTCACAACAGATTATAAATTCAGGAGGTATGTTATGAATCCGTTTTCGCTCTCCATCGCGGAGCTCGAAACCCGGGCACGCTCGATTCGTCGCCGAATCATCGTGCTGAATGCCGAAAGCCCGGCGGGCGGCCATACCGGGGCCGATCTGTCGCAGGTCGAACTGCTCACCGCCCTCTACTTCCGCATTCTGAACTGCTCCCCGGCACTTCAGGAGAGCGATGAACGCGATATCTACATCCAGTCAAAAGGCCACGCGGTAGGCGGTTACTACTGCGTGCTGGCCGAAGCCGGGTTTATTCCCGTCGAGTGGTTATCCACCTATCAGCACGCCGACTCTCACCTGCCCGGCCATCCGGTGAAACATAAAACCCCGGGTATTGAGCTGAACACCGGCGCGCTGGGTCATGGCCTGCCGGTGGCGGTGGGGATCGCCCTGGCGGCAAAACGCAACAACAGCAAGCGCCGGGTGTTTGTGGTGACCGGCGACGGCGAGCTGGCGGAAGGCAGCAACTGGGAAGCCGCGCTGGTAGCCTCCCACTACCAGCTGGATAACCTCTTTATTATCAACGACAAAAATAACCTCCAGCTGGCGGGCTCCACCAAAGAGATCCTCAACACCGATCCGCTGGATGAGAAGTGGAAAGCCTTCGGTCTGGAAGTGACCGCCTGCGACGGCAACGACATGGCCGACGTGGTCGCCACCCTGGAGGGGCTGAAGCCCAACGGCAAACCGCACGTGGTGATCGCCCATACCACCAAGGGGGCGGGGATTTCATTTATTCAGGGACGGCCTGAATGGCACCACCGGGTGCCGAAAGGGGAAGAAGTTGAACTGGCGCTGGAGGAACTGAAAGATGAGTAATAGCGAACACCTCGCCACGGTGATGGTTGATGCCTTTATTGATGCCGTTGAACGCGGCGTGGACCTGGTGCCGGTGGTGGCGGACTCGACCTCCACGGCAAAAATCTCCCCGTTTATGCAGCGTTTTCCGGGGCGTCTGGTCAACGTCGGCATCGCCGAGCAGACGCTGGTTGGCGCGGCAGCCGGTCTGGCAATCGGCGGCAAGATTGCTGTCACCTGCAACGCGGCACCGTTTTTGATTTCCCGCGCTAACGAGCAGATCAAAGTCGACATCTGCTACAACAATACCAACGTGAAGCTGTTCGGCCTGAACGCCGGGGCCAGCTACGGCCCCCTCGCCAGCACCCACCACAGCATCGACGATATCGCCATTATGCGCGGTTTCGGCAACATCGAAATTTACGCCCCCTCGAGCCCAAACGAGTGCCGCCAGATCATCGACTACGCCCTTGACCACGTCGGCCCGGTCTATATCCGCCTCGACGGCAAAGCCCTGCCGGAACTGCACGACGACAGCTACCGTTTTGCGCCAGGCAAAATCGACGTTCTGCGCACCGGTCATGACGTGGCGCTGGTGGCGATGGGATCGACGGTGCATGAAATTGTGGAAGCTGCCGCACAACTCGCGGAAGAAGGTATTGACGCCACTGTTATCAGCGTTCCATCTATTCGTCCCTGTGATACCCAACAGCTGCTGGCCACCCTCGCCCCCTGCAAGGCGGTGGTAAGCGTCGAGGAGCATAACGTCAACGGCGGCGTCGGCAGCCTGGTGGCCGAAGTGCTGGCCGAAGCGGGCTGCGCCGTGCCGCTGAAACGTCTGGGGATCCCGGATGGACAATACGCGATTGCCGCCGACAGAGCGTCAACGCGGGCACGGCATGAGATCGATGTCGCTGGGGTGGTGAAGCACGCCCGGGAAATGCTGACGCGACAGGTTTGCTGAAAATAACAACAACATCTTACTGGAGAGAAAAGCAATGTCCCGAATTCCTCAACAACTGACGATGGGCGTAGTCATCGGCAACCGCGGATTTTTCCCGAGCTATCTGGTGGCGGAAGCACGCGAGCAGGCCATCGCCCTGTTTGGCCGTCTCGGTATCAACACCATCATGCTCGATCCCAGCCAGACCGAGCTCGGCGGGGTGGAAACCCGTCAGGACGCCAAAGCCTGCGCCGAACTGTTTCGTGCCCATCGCGACAGCATTCACGGCGTGGTGGTGCTGCTGCCTAACTTTGGCGATGAAAAGGCCATCGCCGAAACCCTGCGCCTCTCCGGCCTGAACGTGCCGGTGCTGGTGCAGGCCGAAGAGGACAACCTCGATAAAATGGGGCTGGCGACCCGCCGGGACAGCTTCTGCGGCAAGATCTCCCTGTGCAACAACCTGCGCCAGTACGGCATTCCCTTTACCCTCACCACCCAGCACGTCTGCGCCCTCAACGGCGAGGTGTTTGAGCAGGATCTGAGGCGTTTCGAGCAGGTCTGCCGCGTGGTGAGCAGCATGCGTGGCGTGCGCGTGGGGGCGATTGGTGCCCGTCCGGCGGGCTTTAACACCGTGCGTTACAGCGAGAAACTGCTCGAACGCCTGGGCATTGCCGTGGAAACCCTCGACCTGTCTGAAGTCTTTACCCGAATTAAAACCCTGCGCGATGACGACATCCGCGTGGATGAAAAACGCCGGATCCTGATCGACAACGCCGACGCCAGCCGCATTCCACCGGAGAAGCTGGTGACCATGGCGAAGCTGTTTGTGGTGATCAGCGAGTGGGTGGTCGCTAACGACATCGACACCACGGCGATCCAGTGCTGGACCTCCCTGCAGGAGAACCTCGGCATCAACGTCTGCTCGATCATGAGCGTCATGTCCGGCCAGCTGATGCCGAGCGCCTGTGAAGTGGACGTGATGGGCGCGCTCTCCATGTTCGCCCTCGCCAGCAGCAACATGAACCCCGCCTCGATTGCCGACTGGAACAACAACTTCGGCGACGATCGCGACAAATGCGTCCTGTTCCACTGCGGTAACTTCGCCGCCTCCAGCCTCGAATCGCCGCACATGGGCACCGCCGACATCATCGGCACCACGGTCGGGAAAGAGAACACCTGCGGCGCGGTGCATGGCCGCCTGAAAAGCGGGCCGCTGACCTACTTCCGCCTGAGCACCGACGATCTGACCGGGGAAATTAAAGCCTACGTGGGCCAGGGCCAGTCGGTGGACGATCCGCTGGATACGGTGGGCTGCCGGGCGGTGATCCAGGTGCCGCATCTGGAGAACCTGCTGAACTGGATCTGCCGCAACGGCTTTGAGCATCACGTGGCGATGAACCACTCCGCCAGCGCGGAGATCCTGCACGAGGCGTTCACCCGCTACCTCGGCGTCTCAACCTATCTTCATCGCTAAGGCAGGAGGCCGCTATGTCGGTGAACAAGGACATCATCATCGCGCTCGATGAGGGCACCACCAACGCCAAAGCGGTGGCGCTGGATGGGAACGGGCATGTGGTGGCGAGCTTCTCCCGGGCGCTGGCGATCCAGACCCCGCACGAAGGCTGGGTGGAACAATCCGCCGAACTGCTGGTGGAGGCCTCGCTGGAAGTGGTAGACCGCGCTATTGCCACCGTCGGTGTCGAGCGGGTTGCCGCGCTGGCAATCAGCAACCAGCGTGAAACCGTGGTGGGCTGGGATCGTTCGACCGGTAAACCCATCGCCCCGGCGCTGAGCTGGCAGTGTTCCCGTACTGCGGCCTTTTGCCATCAGCTGCGTGAACAGGGCCACGGCCCGCAGATCAAGGCGGCAACGGGTCTGCCCATCGCGCCGCTGTTTTCGGCCTCTAAAATGCGCTGGCTGCTGGATAACACCCTCGACGGGGCACGGCGTGCCGCCCGGGGCGAGATCTGCCTTGGAACCGTGGACAGCTGGCTGCTGTGGCAGCTGACGCAGGGGGACGCTTTCTGCTGCGACTACGCCAACGCCGCCCGCACCCAGCTGATGAGCCTGCACAGCGCCGACTGGGACCCACAGATGCTGGCGCTGTTTGGCATTCCGCGCGCGGCGCTGCCGGACATCAAACCCTCCAGCGGCCTGTTTGGTTACACCCGCCGCTGCCCGTCCATTCCTGACGGACTGCCGGTGATGGCGATGATCGGCGACTCCCACGCCGCGCTGTTTGCCCACGGTCTGGGCGCGGAAGGGTGCGTGAAAGCGACCTACGGCACCGGCTCGTCGGTGATGGCCCCGGTGGATTCCGCCCGCAGCGACGTCAGCGTCCTGGCCACCACCGTGGCCTGGCATGACGGCAATTCGCTGGTCTACGGGCTGGAGGGCAATATTCCCCACACCGGCGACGCGGTGGCGTGGATGGCGGACAGCACCGGCTTAAGCGAGCTGTCGCAGGCGGAGCTGGCCCATGAGCTCAACACCCTCCCCCGCTCGGTGGACTCGACGCTCGGGGTCTATTTTGTGCCGGCGCTCACCGGCCTTGGCGCGCCCTGGTGGGATGAGAATGCCCGGGGGATGATCCACGGCCTGAGCCGCGGCGTGAAACGCGCGCACCTGATCCGCGCGGCGCTGGAGTCGATTGCCTATCAGATTGCTGATGTCGTTGAGGCGATGCGCGTCCATCCTGGCTTCACCCTGAATGCGCTGATGGTCGACGGCGGGCCGACGAAAAACGACTGGTTGATGCAGTACCAGGCGGACCTTCTCGGCTGCCCGGTGATGCGCAGCGACGTGGCGGAACTCTCGGCGATGGGCGCGGCACTGCTGGCGCGTAAAGCGCTGTTTCACCTGACCACCGCGCAGCTGCGCCAGTATCTGCCGGAGCATGTGACGTTTATGCCGGACATGGCGCGCCACGTCCGATTGCAGACCCGCTGGCAAGCCTGGCAGGAGACGGTTAAGCGAGTACGGGCGTAAAAATGCCCCGCCTGGCAATAAACCAGACGGGGCAAATAAACGGGTGCCTGTACCAAACCGACAACTGGATAGGCGGGGAATGCTCCCCGCATACCGCTACTTCTTCGCTTCGCAAGCGAGAACAGCTTTCAGTTCTCTGCCACCTTCCTTAAAGCTCAGTTCGCATAGCTGCTCATGAACCAGAAATGTGACTCCCAGCACAGTTAAGCCCAGTACCAGGATCGCCGCAAAGGCGTACTTGTTAAGCATGTCATTGCCTCCTTGCTAAGAAGAGGCTACCATCCAAATTGTTGAGGTTTGGGTAGGTAGCCCCGGTTGATGGAAACATCTCCGGGGCTTTTGCTTTCTGCATCTCCGCACCTGCCTGAGCTCAGAAAGCATCAGGCACCCGTCGCAATACTACTCCCGCAATGGTGAAAAAACCGCCTTTCACTGGTTATTTAGCCAGTTGAATTACTCTTTCAGAATACGTTTAGATCGCTGCAAAAAATGTCTCTTTAGATGAGTACTCTCACTCTGCAGATATAAAAATGCCCCGCCTGGCGATAAACCAGACGGGGCAAATAAACGGGTGCCTGCACCAAACCGACATCTGGATAGGCGGGGATTACTCCCCGCATACCGCTACTTCTTCACTTCGCAAGCGAGAACAGCTTTCAGTTCTCTGCCACCTTCCTTAAAGCTCAGTTCGCACAACTGCTCATGAACCAGAAATGTGACGCCCAGCACAGTTAAGCCCAGTACCAGGATCGCCGCAAAGGCGTACTTGTTAAGCATGTCATTGCCTCCTTGCTAAGAAGAGGCTACCATCCAAATGTTTGGGTTTGGAGTGGTAGCCCCGGTTGATGGAAACATCTCCGGGGCTTTTGCTTTCTGCATCTCCAGACCTGCCTGAGCTCAGAAAGCATCAGGCACCCGTCGCAATACTACTCCCGCAATGGTGAAAAAACCGCCTTTTTACTGGTTATTTAGCCAGGTTAATTACTCTTTCAGAAAACGTTTAGATGCTGAGTCGCTACACGTTAAACCGATATCATCACGGGGGCCGAATGCAGCATCGCCAGCAGCACAAACTGTAAGTCGTGAATCAGCGATCTTATGTACGTTGCCAGCGAACCAGGGCAGAAGATCTGAACCAGTCCCAGCGTCAAAATCGATCCTGTGGTGGCGACTATCGTTAACAGCAATGTGACGATCGTAATCCAGACCAGCAAACGCCACGCGCGGAATAACATCATTGTCTCAAACCCTTCTGTTATCTGAAGCGGTATTCAGCCTCCGGGGTTAACCTGACGGTGCTGTCGGTGAAGCATTAAGGCTTCGGCAATGATGTCCTGTTTGCTTTTTCGCGTTTCGTAAGCGGTGGCCTGCACGTACTCACAAAGTTCATCATCGATGCGGGCGCTCAGCATCGTTAAGCGGGCATTTTTACTTTCTCCCCGCTGTCTGCGCTTCGATGGATAGCTTCTGATTTTTTCCACACGTCCTCCCACTTAAGCATGCAGTTATTTCACGCAATGAAATATGAAAGTCTGGCTTAAACATGTCAACATTCTGAATCAGGGGAGCATTTTGTAGAATAAATGTTAAATCAGGAAGACTTCACAGGCAGATTTTCTTCAGATGAAAGTGATGATTATGTCTGATGATAAATAGCATCAACATAAAAACCATGTTTACAATTAGTCTTCATAAGTAAGACTTCAATGTTCGACACAAGAGGATGATTTAAGCGCCTGCTGAAATTCTCAGCTACACCAGAGCATTAGATGCCCTGGCGAAGTCTGAATGAATGAGGAAGGGTAGCATCCGGTACCGCTAATCTCTTGTATATTCTGTGAGCCATCACGCAATTTTATGTAAAAAAGACTATTGCAAGATTAATGCAGATTGTAACAATTTTTTAAAAATAGCTAGCGAAAAACATCTTTAAGACAATTAAATAAGTAATAAAAGTTTGACATTAGTCAAATGAAAGCAGTCAGCAAAGCAAGGTCGTACGAGTATGAATTAACACCGCAGGGGCGCCCCTGCGGTACACGCATTATCATGCCGTTTCCGGTCTGGCGCGAAATGCCTCAAGGCGCTTAATTTGCCGCCCTTCGCTATCAAAGTTCTCTAAGGCCAGCCAGCCGCGCAGGGCCGCGTCACGTTCCGGCCACTCGCTGTCGATAATGGACAGCATATCGCTGTCGCGGTTACGCCCTTTGCGCACCAGCTTCTGGCGCAGCCGCCCTTCCCAGGTAAAGCCCAGCCGCTCAGCGGCCCGGCGCGAGGCGATGTTCATCGAGTCGCACTTCCACTCCAGCCGACGGTAGCCCTGCTCAAAGCCATATTTCAGCAGCAGCCAGACTGCCTCGGTGCCGAGCGGGCTGTTTTTCATCTTGCGCGACCAGGTGACATGCCCTATCTCCACCGAGCCCAGCTGTTGTTCAATGGCCATATAGCAGACCAGCCCGACAGCACGCTCGCTCTGGCGGTCGATCACCGCAAAAGGCACCAGCCCGATATCCTGCACTTTGCCCTGAACCCACAGAGCGGTCTCCTCAACGCTGGCAGGCTGATTGCTGGCAAGCCAGGTCCAGTCGCTGTCGTCGCCCAGGGCGTACGCCTCGAACAGATCAACCGCATGCTTTTGGGCATCCAGCGGCTCAAGGCGACAAAAACGCCCCTCCAGCACCCCACGCTCTAATATGCTGGCCCCCTGCCAGCCGGGAACAGGATCGTTTACCGTCTGCCCCCAGATATTGATTTCCGGCACGCAATTACCCCTTTTGTTTGTTAGTAATTTGTTAAACCACAATACAGGATAGAGTTGATAACAGTAATGCAGGCGGGGGAAAGAACACTATTTAATTCCAGGAGCGTCCCGGGGACAATCGGAGGGAGCAGGTCACGGACCTACAAGGTAAACGTTTTGTAGGCCGGGCAAGCGCCAGCGCCACCCGGCAAAGCAATGCAAATTACTTCAGGTTCTTAAGCATTTTCACCGTCGCGTCCAGGTCAATCTCATCTTCAGAGAAGATGTAGGTTTTGCCCTGGAAGGTGGTGATGGCCAGTTTTCTCACCGTGCGCATCTCGCCTGCTTTTGCCGTTGATTTCGGCGCGATATTGCCCATCAGGCTCTTCACCGACAGCACGCCGTTCTCTTTATCAATGCGGGTTTCAGCGGGCTCTTCTTCGCTGTAGACCAGGTAAGTCTTGATGGAGGTGATTTTATGGCGCTCGCCGTCGAGGAAGATGTACTTGCTCTCCGGGATCACCTTCACCGCATACGCCGACAAACCCTTGTTGTTGGTGGTGGGTTCAAACGTTACCGCGGCATCTTTCTTAATCAGATCGGGATTGGCGACCTTAATCACATGAAAATAGCGGTTATCGCCGTTTTCATCTTTGATAAATCCAAAGCCCTTATCTGCAAACCAGGTTGTGATTGTTCCGTTCATCGCCATCGCCGTTACCGCCTAATTAATCGTTACACACTCAATTTTTGCCGCGCGCAGTGTAAAGCACAACGCCTGCGCAAACCACGTCTTTAACGCAGGAACTACTCATTGCCCCACTGGTTGAGGAAATTGGCAATATCATCAATGCGCTGGGTGCTGATGCCTGCTTCCACCGCCATCTCGGTCTGGGCTTCTTCGCTGATCTCTTCGTTATTCATCAGACGGGTGATCAGCAGCTGGAAATAGAGCGCCAGGGAGTCACGCTCTGACTCGTTCACCGGCGTTGCCGCTTCCGTCGTGTACTCATCCACGATGTCATAATATTTAATCGGTACGTCGTTGCTCATATCTGTTCCTCAGGGTGTCGGTTGCTGCCTGATAATAGCATTCTCACGGCGTTTTGCCTTCCCAGGGGCGAGAGGCCAGGGACGCTTGCAGCAATCTGATAAAGTTTTCAGCCCGGGGGGAGCGATGCGCCGTGTCGTCACTGCTCAGCGCCACGATATCGGCATCGGGCAGCGAGTAATCCGCCAGAATTCTCACCAGCGTACCCGCGTTGAGCTGCGGGGCAATATCCCACTCCGAGCGCACCATGATCCCGCATCCCGCCATCGCCCACTGTTTAACCACGCTGCCCTGGTTACTGGCCAGCCGGGGATGGATCCGCACCGGCATCTCCGTCCCGTCGCGGCTAAAACGCCAGAGCGTGACGTCCTCATCATTCTCCCGCAGGGCAATGCAGCTGTGCTGTTTTAAGGCCGCCGGTGAAGTCGGTTCCCCCTGTTCGGCCAGATATTCCGGCGAGGCGCACACCAGACGCCGGTTAGCGGCAAGTTTGATGCAGCGAAGGGAAGAGTCGCGCAGCTCGCCAATATACACAATGACATCCCACCGGTGCATGGACGACCACTCCGGCACGTCGGACAGCGTCAGCTCCACCTCAAGCCCCGGATGCTGTAAGGCGTATTGCGCCAGAACAGGCGCCACATACTCATTACCAAACCCGAGCGGCGCCAGCACGCGCAGTTTGCCCGTCACCTGCTGCAGGCGGTTATCAATGATCGACTGCAGCTCACTGAGCTCGGCAATCACCCGCCGGGCGCGGGCGAGCACCAGGGAGCCCTCGTCGGTCAGGCTGACCACGCGCGAGGGACGCTGGATCAGCTTGACGCCCATCCGCGACTCAATGCCCTGCAACCGTTGGGTCACCGAAGAAGGGGAAATATTCAGGGCGCGCGCGGCGGCGGCAAGGGTTTTATGGGTTGCGATCGCATGGAAGAAACGCAGATCGTCGCTGTTAATCATTAAGGCCATACCTAATCAGGGATTACGGTTTTGTTTATTTAAACATAAATCATGAGATGTAAAACTGGCCAGACATTTTCCAGGAGATCCACACCATGACTACACCACGCTGGCTGAACGCCCCTGAAACGCCCTACCTTCTGATTGATGAGAGCCGTTATGTGCGCAACATTACCCGGCTCTATACGCATGTTGAGGGGCTGGGAAGCCAGGTCCGGCCGCATCTGAAGACCCTGCGCTCGCCCGAAGCCGCACGCTATCTGTTAAAACATCCGGACTCGCCGGCAACGGTTTCAACGCTTGCCGAAGCGGAAGGGTTTGCCGATGCCGGATATACCAACATCCTGTATGCCGTCGGGATTGCGCCCCATAAGCTGGCGCGGGCGGCGAAACTGATTAAGCGGGGCGTGAACCTGCATCTGCTGCTGGACACCCCGGAGCAGGCGCTTGCCCTGGCAGACTACGCCCGGCAGCATGAGGTGGTTTTTTCGGTATTTATTGAGGTGGACTGCGACGGGCATCGGGGCGGATTGCCGCCGGACAGAGAGGCACTGGTTGCCCTGGCGAGAGCCGTTCATGGCAACGGCGCGGTGCTGACCGGGCTAATGGCCCATGCGGGCGAGTCCTACGGCTGTCGCACCGATGAGGCGATCCGTCAGGCCGCGCAGAACGAGTGTGATGCCATTCGTCTCGCCGGGCGTCGGGTCCGTGAGCTGGGTATCCCCTGCCCCGTGCTGAGCGTCGGCGCCACCCCGACCGCGCATTTCTCGACAGAGCTTGCAGGCATAACGGAAGTGAGAGCCGGGGTCTTCACCACCTTTGATCTGGTGATGAAAAACGTGGGAGTCTGCGAAATTGACGACATTGCGCTTTCGGTCGTCACCACGGTGACAGGCCACAACCGGGACAAAAACTGGGTGTTTATTGATGCCGGCTGGATGGCGATGTCCCGCGACCGGGGTACGGCCTCACAGGCGACCGACTACGGCTACGGGCTGGTCTGCAATATGGCGGGGCAACCTTATGACGGCGTTTGTCTGAGCATCACCAATCAGGAGCACGGCATCATCGCCCTGTCTGCTGACGCCTCCCTGACCACGGAAGATTTCCCTGTTGGCACTCGCCTGCGCATCCTGCCTAATCACGCCTGTGCAACAGCGGCAATGCATAGCGTTTACCAGGTGCTGATGAGGGATGGCCAGCAACGGACGTGGAACCGGATCACGGGCTGGTAGAGGGTGGTGTAGTGAGGGATTTCCGGAATGCGTCACGCAGATTAAAACGTTACCTGTACCCGACGCTTTGATTCACTTCTTGCCCCCCATAAAGTATGGCGTGTTCTCCGGAGGCGTTTACTTTATGGGCCAGTCTGAAAAAACCGATGTTTCCATATTGTCAACAAGCCATCAACTTCCTATAATGTTTCCAGGATGGAAATAAGGGGCAAGGATGCATGTCGTATCAAGAGCACCTTTTGATTTAGCTACCAGACGATTTCCCAATCAGGCGCTTGCCCTGGATGACCTTTACCGGGTTTTAAAGAAAGAAAACTACCCGTCACCCGATTGGATGCGAAAGCGATTCCCCAGCCTGGACAGAATGAAATACCGGGAAAAATGGTGGGTCATTGATGTAGGCGGCGGGCACTTGCGAGTGATGTTTTTTGCTGATTTTGAGCGGGGAAGGATTTTTATCAAACATATCAGCACGCATGCAGAGTATGACAAGCTGACGGACCTCTACCGGAGAACCAAAGAATGAATTATGCACAGGCCATTAAAGCAGCCAACGATCTGGCAAACGTCCTGCCTTTTCTGGGAGCACGTCCGTCGCGTAAAGACTATGAGGATGCGCTGTCGCTGATGGAGTACCTGATCGAGCACCAGCCCGACAGCCCGCTCATCGATATGCTGACCGCTAAGATCGATAAATACGAGAATGAATCGCCAGAGTTTGCTGAGTTTAACGCCCGTATTGCCAGTACGCCTTCCGGCGTTGCTCTGCTACGAACGCTGATGGATCAGCATCATCTGACGCAGAGCGACCTGGAGAATGAGATTGGCAAGAAATCGCTGGTCAGCCGGATCCTCAACGGACAACGCACATTAACGCTGGAACATATGCGGGCGCTGGCGAAGCGTTTTGATTTGCCGGTCAGTGCGTTTGTCGGCGACTGAAGGCGTTCCTCACCCGTTGTCTATACTCAACGTATAACAGACAACGGAGTGCGCCATGCCTTTACCCGACTTTCATTCCTCTGAACCCTTCACCCTTGGCATCGAACTGGAACTGCAGGTGGTTAATCCGCCGGGCTACGATCTGAGTCAGGACTCCTCCGCGCTTATTGCCGCCGTCAAAGACGACATCAAAGGCGGGGAAGTGAAGCACGATATCACCGAAAGCATGCTCGAAATCGCCACCGGCGTGTGCCAGAACATCGACCAGGCAGCGGCGCAGTTTTCCGCGATGCAGCAGAGCATTCTGCGGGCCGCGGCGGAGCAGCATATCCAGATTTGCGGCGGCGGTACGCATCCGTTTCAGAAGTGGCAGCGTCAGGAGGTGTGCGAGGATGAGCGCTATAACGCCACGCTTGAGCGCTTCGGCTATCTGATTTTGCAGGCGACGGTGTTTGGCCAGCACGTGCACGTCGGCTGTCGCACCGGGGATGACGCCATCTACCTGCTGCACGGGCTGTCGCGCTTTGTGCCGCACTTTATCGCCCTGGCGGCCACCTCGCCCTATATGCAGGGCACCGACACGAAGTTCTCGTCATCAAGGCTCAACATCTTCTCCGGGTTCCCGGATAACGGCCTGATGCCGTGGGTCAACAGCTGGCAGGAGTTCGAAGGACTGTTCCGTCGCCTGAGCCACACCAGCATGATTGACAGCATTAAAGACTTGCACTGGGACATTCGTCCGAGCCCCCATTTCGGCACCGTGGAGGTGCGGGTGATGGATACCCCGCTCACCCTCGCCCATGCCATTAATATCGCCGGGCTGATCCAGGCCACCTCCCACTGGCTGCTGACCACACGGCCTTATAAGCATCAGGAGCGGGATTTTCTGCTCTATCGCTTTAACCGTTTTCAGGCCTGCCGCTACGGACTGGAGGGGATCCTGACGGACGTCCACACCGGGGAGCAAAAAACCATTGCGGAGGATCTCGCCTGGCTGCTGGAGCGTGTCGCGCCGTCGGCGGAAAAGCTGGGCGCCAGCAGCGCGATCCAGGAAATTGCCCTGCGGTTAAAGCAGGGCAAGAGCGAGGCAGACCTGATGCGGGACTTTATCGCAGACGGCGGCTCACTTATCTCTCTGGTGCAGAAGCACTGCGATCTGTGGGCGACGAGTCCGTAAGGCGGTGCCCCCACTCGCGCAGGCGCTGGAACAGCACAAACAGCGCCGGGATAAAGACAATCCCCACCAGGGTAGCCACCAGCATACCGCTGAACACCGTAGTGCCGATGATGCGGCGGCTCTGGGCGCCCGCCCCGGTCGCCAGCATCATCGGTAACACGCCGATAATGAACGACACGGCGGTCATCATTACCGCCCGGAAACGGCGCGAAGCCCCTTCCCGGGCGGCATCGACAATCGCCATCCCCTCATTGCGCCGCGCGCGGGCAAACTCGACGATCAGGATCGCGTTTTTGGCGGCGAGGGCGATCAGCAACACCAGGCCAATCTGCACGTAGACGTCGTTGGCGTACCCGGCAACCCACAGCCACACCAGCGCCCCGCCGATGGCGAACAGCACCGAGAGCATGACGCTGGCCGGGAGCGTCCAGCTCTCATACTGGGCGACGAGGAACAGCCACGCCATCACCACCGCCGCCAGCACAATCCAGATCGCCTGATTCCCGGTCTGCTGCTCCTGATATGACATCCCGCTCCAGGCGTAGTCATACCCGGCGGGCAGGTGCTCCGCCAGCAGCTGCCCCATCGCCGCCATCGCCGTACTGCTGCTGACCCCGGCTGCCGCCGAGCCGCTCACGGAGACGGACGGGAACTGGTTGTACTGCTGCAGGAACGGCGCGCCGACGGTTGGCGTGATGGTGACCAGGTTGCTCAGGCGCACCCGCTCACCGTTATTGCTGCGCACGAACAGCTCGCCGATCTGCTCTGCACGCTCGCGCCACTGCATCTCGTTTTGCATCACCACGTGGTAGACGCGGTTGTTGACGCTGAAATCCCCGGCGCGGGTGCCGCCAAAGGCGGTCTGCAGGCTGCTGAAGATGCGCGACACCGGCACGTCGAGACGCGCGGCCCGCTCGCGATCGACGGTGAGGGTCAGCTGCGGCACGTTACTGCTCCAGGTGGTGAACACCCGGTTCAGCTGCGGATGCTGGTTGGCTTTCGTCAGCACTTCGCGCGTCACGCGCTCCAGATCCTCCGGGCTTTGCCCCGCCTGGGCCTGAATGCGCAGGTCGAAGCCGGAGGCGTTGCCGAGCCCCGGCAGCGTCGGCGGCGCGAAGGTCATAATGGTGGCTTCCGGCAGGGCCAGCAGCTGGCGCTGCAACGTACCCATCACCTCATCCAGCGCGGGGCGCTCGCTCCAGTCCTTCAGCATCACGGAGATAAAGCCGCCGTTGGAGGCGCTGGTGCCGTTGAGAATGTTAAATCCGGAGACCTGAATCACGTCCTCCACCGCCGGATTTTTAGCGATCAGCTCCCGGGCGGTTTTCATCACCGCTTCGGTGCGCTCCAGCGAGGCCGCTTCCGGCAGCTGGACGCTGGCGAAGAAGTAGCCCTGATCCTCCTGGGGCAGGAAGCCTTTTGGCATCGACATAAAGCTGAAGACCACTACCGCGGCCGCCCCTGCGGTCGCCAACAGCGCCAGCCACGGGCGCAGGTTAAACAGGCTGACGATGCGGGAGTACCCGTTGCGGGTGGCATCCAGCCCGCGGTTGAAGCCGCGATAAATTGCCGCCGGGTGCGCAGGACGCGGGCGCAGCAGCATGGCGCACAGGGCAGGCGTCAGGGTCAGCGCCACCAGGCTTGAGAGGGTAACCGCCGTCGAGAGCGTCACCGCGAACTGGCGGTACAGCTCGCCGACGATCCCCGGCAGCAGCGCCACCGGCACAAATACCGCCAGCAGCACCAGGGTAGTGGCGATCACCGGTCCGGCAATCTGGCGCAGCGCCTGAGCGGTGGCCGCCGTGCGGCTCTGCCCCTCCGCCATCAGGGTTTCGACGCTCTCCACCACCACGATGGCGTCATCCACCACCATGGTCAGGGCCAGAATGATGGCAAACAGGCTCAGGGTGTTGGCGGAATACCCCAGGGTATAGAGCACCGCAAAGGTGCCCACCAGCGACACCGGAATGGCGAGGGCGACGATCAGCGTGGCGCGCCAGCTCTGCAGGAACAGGGAGACCACCACCACGACCGCCAGTAGGGTCAGCGCCAGCGAGACGCCAATCTCCTTGATGGTCGCCGCAACAAAGGTGGTGGTGTCAAACTTCACCTCATACGTCAGATCGTCCGGGAAGCGCGTCGAAAGCCGCTCCAGCTCGGCGCGAACCGCGTCGGCCACCTGCAGGGCGTTGGCGGACGGCGTCGGGTAGATCCCCAGATACGCAGAGTCATGACCGTTAAGCTGAGCGCCGGAGCTATAGCTGCGCGAACCGAGTTCGATGGTGGCGACATCCTTCAGGCGCACCAGCTGGCCCATCTCGCCCGCGCGAATGATGATCCCGGCAAAGTCGTCGGCCTGATTTAAGCGTCCCAGCCCGTTGATGGTCAGGGTCTGCTGCTGGCCGTTAAACACCGGTGGCGTCCCCACCTGCCCCGCCGCCCCCTGTACGTTCTGCTCGCGCAGGGCCTGGGACACGTCGTCGGTGGTGACGTTCAGGGCGTTCATGCGGTCCGGTCGCAGCCAGATGCGCATGCTGTAGTCTCGCGCGCCGAACATCTGTACCTGCCCGACGCCCGGTAAACGGGCCAGCGCCTCGCGCACCTGGGTGCTGGCGTAGTTGCTGACGAACAGCGGCGTGTGGCTGTTGTTGGGTGAGTAAAGACTTACCCCCATCATCAGGTTGGTGGCACGCTTGCGCACCTGCACGCCGTTTTGCTGGGCCTCGGTGGGCAGTTGCGCCACGGCCTGGGCCACGCGGTTCTGCACGTCGATGGCGGCGAGATCCGGATCGGTGCCCGCGGCAAAAGTGATGTTCAGGCTGTAGCTGCCTTCGTCAGAGCTGGTGGACTCCATGTACAGCATGTGATCCACGCCGTTGAGCTGGGTCTCCAGCGGCGTGGCGATGGCCTCCGCCACGTCGGCCGAGCTGGCGCCGGGCCATGAGGCTGACACATTCACCACCGGGGGGGTGATCTGCGGATACTGCTCCACGGGAATGATCTTCAGGGCGATAGCCCCCAGCAGGGCAATAACCAGCGCAATGACCATCGCGAAGCGCGGGCGTTTGATGAAAAACGTCAGCATGATGGCTCCTTAATTCAGTATCTGGACGGTAGCGCCCGACGACACGCGCTGCGCGCCGTCAGCGATGGCTCGCTCCCCGGCCTGCACGCCGGAGGCAATCTGGAACTGCTGGCCGATCTGCCCGGCGATGTTCAACGTGCGTTTTTCGGCTTTGCCGTCGGCGTTAACCACCCAGGCGAAGAACCCCTCGCCGTTTTGCTGGACCGCTGCGGCGGGCAGGGTCAGCACCGGCTGAACGCTTGCCGGGCGCAGGAACACATTCACGTTACCGCCGGGCAGCAGCTGATGGCGCGGGTTGGCGAACTCGGCACGCAGCATCACGCTGGCGGTGCGGGGGTCGATACGGTTATCCACCGAGGTGAGTTCGCCACTTATGCGCTGGCCGTTGCTGTCGATCAGCGCCTGCCAGGCCTGCTTCATGGCGTGGATATCCGCATGCTGCCCGGCTTTGGTGGCAAACGCCCCCTCTTCCAGCGCGAAGGCGATGCGGATCGGGTCGAGCTGCACCACGTCCGCCAGCACACCGCTGGCAGGATTCACCAGACTACCCACGTGGAACGGGCTGTGCCCCACGCGGCCGTCGATGGGGGAGATGATGCGGGTGTAGGTCAGGGTCAGGTTGCGGGCCTCGAGCCGGGCTCGCGCCTGCTCCAGCGCGGCGCTGGCCACGTCGCGCTGCATGCGGGCGTTGTCCACGTCATGACGGCTGATGGCGTTGTTGTTGCCCAGGCTCTCGAAGCGGGAGAGCTGCTGCTGCGCCTGACGCAGCGTGGCTTCGGCGCTTTTCACCTCGGCCTGGGCCAGGCGCACGGCGGCACGCGGTTCGGCATCGTCCAGCTCAAACAGCACGTCGCCTTTTTTCACATACTGCCCGTCGCGAAAGTGGGTCCGGGTGATGACGCCTTCCGTGCGGGCCCGCAGTTCGACGGTGTGAATGGCTTCGATGCGGCCCGGGATTTGACGCTCCGCGGCGTGGGCGGTTTGCTCCACGGTGGCGACGCGCACGGGAATGGCGGCGGCGAAGGCGGAATTAAGGGTGCAGACGAGGAGCGCGCTGGCCAGGGCGGCGCGCAGGAAAGTCAGTTTCATAGAGAATGCCTCGGTGTTTGTCCCCTCACCCCGGCCCTCTCCCCATAGGGGCGAGGGAGAACACCGACTATTCCCTCTCCCCTGTGGGGAGAGGGTTAGGGTGAGGGGTAAGGTTTTAAGGTTTTGTCATGCAGCCTTGCGGAACCTGCGGGTCAGTCGCTTCTCAATTTCGACGATGAAGAACATCGCGCCCGCCATCCCCAGGGTCACACCCCAGTAGCGCAGCGGCAGGGCTTCAGTGCCGAACAGCATCTGCATAAACGGCAGGTAGATAATCGCCAGCTGCAGCAGAAGCAGCACGCCCGTCACCAGCCAGATCCCTTTGTTCGCCAGCAGGCCGCGGTTCAGGGAGAAGCCTTCGGTGTTGCGGCAGTTAATCATGTAGACCCACTGGGCGCAGACCAGCATCTGCAGCAGCACGGTGCGGATGAACTCGGCGCTGTGGCCGCGCGGAGCCAGCCAGGCCTCAAGCGCAAAGGCGGCGACGGCGATCAGGGTGCCGACGAAGGCCACGCGCCAGACGGCATACGCGTCCATCACGTGCTGCCCGGTCTGACGCGGCGGGCGCTTCATGATGTTGCGCTCGGCGGCTTCAAAAGCCAGACCGAAGGAGAGCGTGGCGGAGGTCGCCATGTTCATCCACAGAATCAGCACCGGCGTCAGGGGAATAATGTTCCCCGCCAGCAGGGCAATCACAATCAGCAGACCCTGCGCGAGGTTGGTCGGCATGATAAACAGAATGGTCTTCTTCAGGTTGTCGTAGACGCGACGCCCCTCTTTCACCGCGCTGGCGATGGTGGCGAAGTTGTCGTCCGTCAGCACCATGTCGGCGGCCTCTTTGGTCACTTCGGTGCCCTTGATGCCCATCGCGATCCCAACGTCCGCCTGGCGCAGCGCCGGCGCGTCGTTCACACCGTCACCGGTCATGCCGACGATCTCGCCTTTCTCCTGCAGGGCTTTCACCAGACGCAGCTTATGCTCGGGGCTGGTGCGGGCGAAAATGTCATACTCCACCGCCGCTTTTGCCAGCTCGGCATCGTCCATGTGCTCCAGCTGATAGCCGGTCACCGCCTGGGCGCTGTTGCTGATCCCCAGCATCTGGCCAATGCTCATCGCCGTCTGCGGGTGATCCCCGGTGATCATCTTCACGCGGATCCCCGCCTGCTGGCAGGCGTGAATGGCGTCAATGGCCTCCGGACGCGGCGGATCCATCATCCCGGCGATGCCGAGGAAGATCAGGCCGTGGCTGAGGTCGTCGTGGGTTAACGTCTGCTCACCGTTTGCCGGTTTGAACGCGGCGGCTACCATTCGCAGCCCCTGACGGGCATAGCGCTCCATCTCGGCTTCCCAATAGCTGCGGTTAAAGGCTTCGGCACCGCTGCGGGTCTGCTGCTGCGCGCAGAGGGCGAAAATCACGTCCGGCGCGCCGGTAATCAAAATCTGCTCCTCGCTACCAATCTGGTAGTGGGTGCTCATGTACTTGTACTGGGAGTCAAACGGGATCTTGTTGATGAGCGTGGTCATGACCGGCGCGAGCTTAGCCTTGGCCGCCAGCACCTTCAGCGCCCCTTCGGTTGGCCCACCGGTGATGCCCCACAGGCCGCGCTCGTCCTGAATCATCTGACTGTCGTTACAGAGGTCGACGGTGCGCAGGTACTGCTCCAGCACGGTACCCGGCTGGATCTGCACCGGCTCGTCGCTGCCCTCCAGACAGATGTTGCCTTCCGGGGCGTAGCTGTCGCCCTCCACGCGGTAGCAGCTGTCGGCGGTGATGATCGCCTTAACGGTCATCTCGTTCATGGTCAGGGTGCCGGTTTTGTCCGAGCACACCACGGTCATCGCCCCCAGGGTTTCAACGGTGGGCAGTTTACGGATGATGGCGCGCTTGCGGGCCATCGCCTGCACGCCCAGGGAGAGAATAATGGAGATAATGGCAGGCAGACCTTCCGGCACCGCCGCCACCGCCAGGCTGATCAACGACAGCAGCAGCTCGCCGAGCGGCATGTCGCGCAGCAACAGGCTGAAGACGAACAGCGCGGCCATCATCGCCATGATCAGCCCGAAAATGGCCTTGCCGAGCTTGTCCATCTGCACCAGCAGCGGCGTGCGGTGTTTTTCGATCCCGGCCATCATCTGGTTAATGTGGCCCAGTTCGGTCTCCTGACCGGTGGCAATCACCACCCCGACGCCGCCGCCTGCGCTCACCGTCGTGCCGGAGAAGACCAGATTGGTGCGATCGCCGAGCGGTAATTCGCCGTTCAGCGGCTGGGTGTGTTTATCCACGACCGTCGATTCGCCCGTCAGGATCGCTTCTTCAACGCGTAAATTATGCGCCTCAATTAAACGCATATCCGCCGGAATACGATCTCCGGCACGCAGGACAATAATATCCCCGGGGACTATTTCAGTTGTGGGTATTGTTTCATGGTTTCCGTCACGAATAACCCGCGCCTCGCTGGCGAGCATATTACGGATACTCTTCAGGGATTTTTCGGCGTTACTTTCCTGAATATGACCAATTAACGCATTAATGACCGCCACACCCAGAATAACCAGGGTATCGACCCAGTGGCCCATAATTGCCGTTAACGCCGCGGCGGCCAGCAGGACATAAATTAAGACGTCATTAAAATGGGCCAGAAAACGCAGCCACGCCGGTCGGGATTTTTTCTCCGGCAGGGCATTATGGCCATGCTGCTGCAGGCGCGCCTGCGCCTCAGCACGGCTCAGACCCGCGGCGGTACTCTGCTGCGCGGCAAGCGTCTGGTCATGGGTCTGCTGGTACGCCAGGTTCGGCGTGGTGCCCGGCGCGGGCGGCGTCTGGGTGTGGTGCATTTTGGTCATATATCAGCTCCTTCAGTTTGCGGTGAGCAAAAGCCTGAATTCCATTTCTGCTTTTATAAATCAATCGACAATAATGGGTTGTCACGGAAATTAATTTAACGCACTATTATTGCTATCGACGGCATTAAACAGATAACGTTTCATTTCAATACAGCGATTTTTACAAATTATTTCTAAACCTAAACTAAACGGAGGTCAGCATGTTTGGAATTTATCGCGGGCGTCGACTGGCGTTATATATAATCGCAGCAGTTGTTATTGCGACGTTAATTGGATACAGCACCTATACCTTTGTAAAACTATTAGCCGGAGGGTGACAGTAATTTACATTAGCGGAGATTAATTGAATTAATTCTTTTCTGGCAGGGATAATTCAGCGGATTAGCGGAGGATTATTTATCATCCTCCTCTCTGACGGTTGATATTGCTTTACGAAGCCCTATCCGTGACAATGTTATTTTTAACTGACGATTAACATTATTATGAAACACCCGTTAGAATCGCTGTTAACGGCTGGCGGCATCTTACTGATGGCCTTTCTCTCCGTTCTGCTGCTGCCAGCACCCTCCCTGGGGCTGGTGCTGGCGCAAAAGCTGATGGGCACCTTCCATCTGATGGATCTCAACCAGCTTTACACCATCCTCTTCTGCCTGTGGTTTTTAGTCCTCGGCGCCATCGAATTCTTTGTTCTGCGTTTCATCTGGCGCCGCTGGTTTTCACGGGCGGCGTAAGCCGGTTAAATCGCGCATGCCGTGGATCAGGGCTTCACACCAGGCCGCGTAGTCGTGGCCGCTGGACCACGGATGGAAGCTGACGCGGTAGCCTTTCTGCCGCAAAACCTGTTCAAAATCCTGGGTCGTGCGATAGATCCCTCCCCCCGGCCCGGTGGTTTCGAACTTCCCGGCCTGTAGCCAGAAGCGCACCGGATACTGCGGTGACTGCTGGTACTGACGCGTCAGCCAGCCTGGCGCTTCCCCTTTCGGGGCCCACCAGTAGGAGCCGGACAGGCTCAGCACATTCCCAAAGAGACGCGGATAGCGCAGCGCCACCCATGAAGAGGCGATCCCGCCATAGCTTGACCCCGCCAGCACGGTTTTCTGCCGCTGCATGGCGACCCCCTGCCCGCGCAACCACGGCAGTAGTTCGTGCGCCATAAAGTCGGCAAAATCCGCATTCGGCGGCAACTCTTTACTGCGTCGGGCGTGATCGAGACTGTCGACAAACACCAGGTTGACCGGCGGGAGATGGTGGCGGGCAATCAGGCCATCCAGCACGTTGGCGAAATGGTACTCGTCCTGATAGATCTGGCCGTCAAAGAGGATTAACGTCCAGCGTGCAGGCTGCGGCCCACGCGGTTTGTAGATCATTACTTCCCG
Organism: Leclercia sp. LTM14; assembly: GCF_023736175.1. Lineage (NCBI taxonomy): Bacteria > Pseudomonadati > Pseudomonadota > Gammaproteobacteria > Enterobacterales > Enterobacteriaceae > Leclercia > Leclercia sp. LTM14. The sequence continues at coordinate 194,258 of NZ_JAIKTT010000005.1, read as the reverse complement.
GGAATTACCCAGAATAGTGCTGGTCAGCGTCTGGCGGCTCAGCGAGCCCTGCGTCAGCGGCCTGGAGGTGGCCTGAACGGAGCAGTAGCGCGCCGGGCTGAGATCGAGCAGGGAGTAGCGGTTCCAGCGATCGGTTTTCTGTTCACCAAAGGTGTTCGGGTTTAGCGGATCGGCCTGGGCGCTGACGAGGATCGCCCGTCGCTGTTCGCGGGGGGAGCCGTCAATTGTCGGCACATCCGGGGCAAGCTTGTACTGCATCACCGTGTCGGCGGGCACGACGTAGCTGCGGAACCAGACGTCACTGTTACCGAGGCGGAACAGCGGATCGTGATCGCCCGCCGGAGAACCGAGAATAAAGACGTTGCCGCGCGCGCCGCGCCACAGGAAGGTGACGCGCTTGTGGCGCGCGTCGACCGGCTCCACCATCGGCGTTCCCTGCCGAATTTGCGCCTGCCAGAACGCATCGGTACTTCCCCCGGCAGCAACCGTTTTAGCCAGCGCCTGCAGCGTCGGGCTTTCAGGCATCAGCATTTGTACGCGCGGTAAGGCAGAAGTCTCTTTCATCCGCCACTGAAAACGCCAGGGCTTGCCGGCTTCGCCATGCAGCACCAGAGAGCTGTTCTGCTTCACCGGCAGGGCAAACAGCAGGGTGTGTTCCCCGTCGGCAGGGCCATTTTCAACCAGGGTGCGGATACGGCGGTTCTGGCCGTCCAGCAGGCGGGCATCGGTTACGCCGTTCAGCGTGGCCGAAACATAGTTTTCATCCAACTCTGGCAGGCTAAAACAGACTTCACCGCTGGCATCAAACTTTCCCTGAACCTCCCCTTGCAGGGACGAGGGTTCGCACGTCGCCGCCACGGCGGGCAGTGCCCCGATCCCTAATAACAAACCACTCCATGCCCTCTTCATTACCGCGTGTCCCCCCCAAAATTTGTTAACAACGCTAATGCAAATGGTAATAGTTTGCAATATCATTTGGGCGAATTGATCGGTGTTTATATGGCGATAGCAACCAAGGATGTTAAATAAAAATGTTTAAAAATAATAAGATAATGCAGGCATGGCTCCTGAGTCTGGCCACGGTTAGCGTGGCGGCTCAGGCAGAAAACGGAGAAGAAACCATTACGGTGACGCAAGGAACGAGTGAAGAACCTACCGCCCCGGTGAAGGGCATCGTGGCCACCAAAACCCTTTCCGCCACCAAGACCAGCGCGGAGATCGTGAGGACGCCGCAGTCGGTCTCGGTGATCACTCGCGATCAGATGAACATGCAGGATGTGACCTCCGTATCCCAGGCGCTGCGCTACTCGGCGGGGGTGTTTACCGAATACCGCGGATCGTCAAACCGTAACGATGAAGTGTTTGTGCGTGGCTTTAGCTATGTGCCGAAATTCCTCGACGGGTTAAGTTTCGGCGCCACCGCCTCGTCACAGACGGGAACGGTTGACCCCTGGTTGCTGGAGCGTGTGGAGCTGGTGCGCGGCCCGGCCTCGGTCCTGTTTGGCCAGGTCAATCCGGGCGGGTTGATCAGCATGACCAGCAAGCGCCCGACCTCTGAATCCATTCACAACGTTCAGTTCCGCACCGGCAATAACGACCTCGCGGAAGGCGCGTTTGATTTCGGCGGCAAGCTCAGCGATGACGGCCGGGTGCTCTATCGCGTTAACGGCATCGCCCGCACCCAGCATAATCAGGTGGAGGATTATAAAGAGACGCGCATGGCGATTGCCCCGGCGATCACCTGGTATCCCAACAATCAAACCCGCTTTACGCTGTTGACCAGCTACCAGAAAGATCCCGATGCGGGATACCGCAACTTCCTGCCCGCGTACGGCACGGTAAAGAGCGTCGACGGCAAATACATTCCGCGCGACTTTAACGTCAGCGATCCGGATTACGATCAATCCTGGCGTGAGCAGACGATGATCGGCTACGAGCTGGAGCATCAGTTCGCCGATAACCTCACCTTCCGCCAGAACACGCGTTACGCCACCATCAAACAGAAGTATCGTTATCTGGTCTACGCCACCAGCGCCGCCAACAGCTCGGTACTGACCCGCCGCGCCCAGCATGAAGAACGTACCACGGATGAATTTGGTCTGGATAATCAGCTGGAGTATCTGGCGAACACCGGTGCTGTCAGCCACACCCTGCTCGGCGGTTTTGACTACAAAACCAGCAAAGATAAACAGCTGCTGGAACGCGGGAGCGGTTCACAGTACGACCTCGACTGGCAAAATCCGGTTTACGGCGTGAATGTGGATGAAAGCAGCTTCCGGACCGCCAGCGACGAGCAGCAAAATCTCGATCAGATGGGGCTGTATCTGCAGGATCAGATGAGCTGGCATAACTGGGAGTGGCTGCTCTCCGGGCGTTACGACTGGAGCGAAGTGCGCACCAACGACTTCACCGATAGCAGCTTCACCCAGCAGAACGACAGTAAATTTACCTGGCGTACCGGCCTGCTGTACGCCTTCGACGTTGGTCTGTCGCCGTACATCAGCTACAGCACCTCGTTTGAACCGAACCTGCAAACCAACCGGGCACCGGGCGTAGGGCCCTTTAAACCCACCACCGGCGAGCAGACCGAAATCGGCCTGAAGTATCAGCCGATCGATACCACCCTGATGACCCTGGCGCTGTACGATTTAACCCAGGATAACGTGGCGACCTACAACAGCGCCGAAGGCTGGTTCGAAAACGCGGGCAAAGTGCGTTCGAAAGGCGTTGAGGCGGAGATCCACTCCACGCTGCTGGACAGCATCAACCTGATTGGCTCTTACACTTACACGGATGCGAAAACCGAGAGCACAACGGTGGCGGGAACGGAAGGCAAAACGCCTGCGCGCATCCCGGCGCATATGGCCTCCGCGTTCGCCAGCTACACCCTGCCCGGCGGCGCGCTGAAGAGCCTGACCGCAGGTGTGGGCATGCGCTATATCGGCACCAGCTACGGCGATGCGAAGAACACCTTCAAAGTGCCGTCGGTGGATCTGTATGACGCCATGCTGAGCTACGATCTGGGCGAGATGAACAGCAGCCTGAAAGGGGCCAGCGTGCAGTTCAACGTCAACAACCTGGCGGATACGAAGTACGTTGCCTCCTGCGCAAGCGATACGGCGTGCTTTTACGGCATTGGCCGCACGGTGACGGCGACGGTGAATTACCGCTGGTAATGTGCCTGGCAAAAAATGCCGGGTGGCGGCTACGCCTTACCCGGCCTACGTTTCCACTTCCAGGCCCGGTAAGCGTAGCGCCACCGGGCAAACTAAATCCGGGTTCGATGCGTTCAATGCGCCCGGCTGTGATTATCCTTGCGATACGCCCCGGGCGGCTGGTTGAAGGTGCGGGTGAAGACGCGGGTAAAAGTCTGCTGGGAGTCAAAGCCGTAGCGCAGGCAGATGTCGTACACCTTTTCATCCGACTCACGCAGATCCCGCGCCGCCAGCCTCAGCTTCCGCTCCCGAATATAACGCCCCAGGCTTTCCCCTTTGTACTGCATAAACAGCCGCTGCAGGTGCCATTTGGAGTAGCCCGCATGCCGGGCAATATCCTCAATGCGCAACGGCTGATGAAGATTGTCGTCAATCCAGTCGACGATAGTGTCGATAACCTGAGCGGAAATAGTCATGCTGCTCTCCCCCTCTGCTCTTCGATTTAACATTATTCCCACCACGCACGAAATTGTTGCGAGGCATCATCCACCCTCACCGGCTCCCCGAGCTCAGGGGTCAGCAGGCGATAGTTTTTATCCTTGCTGGCCTGCGTAAGCTGGATCAGCGGGTCGTTCCAGGTGTGTTTTGCCAGCACAAAGCGCCCTGAGTGGCCCGGAACCACCGCACTGGCATTCAGATCCGCAGCCGCCTGCGCCGTTTCGGCAGGGTGCATGTGGATGTACTTCCAGTCCTGGTCGTACTGGCCGTTCTCCATGATCGCCAGATCGACTTTGCCGAACTGCTCGCCGATGGCGCTAAAGTGCGGGCCGTAACCAGAGTCACCGCTGTAGAACACCTTTTTCTGCGGGGTGACGAACATAAAGCTGCCCCACAGGGTCTGGTTGCGCTTCAGCCCGCGCCCGGAGAAGTGACGCGCCGGCAGGACGTGAACGGTCAGGTCATCGCTGATGTGCACCGATTGATCCCAGTCCCGCTCCTCAATGATTGACGGATCCATGCCCCAGTAGCGCAGATGCGATCCTACTCCCAGCGGCGTGACCACCCGCTTCACTTTCGGTATCAACGCTTTGATGGTGGCGTAGTCGAGGTGATCGTAGTGATCGTGCGAAATGATCAGCAGATCGATCTCAGGCATCTCTTCAGCACGCCACGGGTACTCCCCGGCAAAGGCTTTGTTAAGGAAGGAGAACGGCGCGGCGTAGTTGCTGAACACCGGGTCGATCAGAATGCGTTTACCCGCCAGCTGCAGATACCACGAGGAGTGGCCGAGCCAGACCAGGGTCTCCTGATCCAGCGGCAGCTGCGCCAGATCGGTTTTCACCAGCGGCAGCGGCGCTGCAGGGCGCGCGTTCTCGCGCTTCGTCACCAGAAAATCCCACCACGCCGCCAGCATGTTCTTGTTGCCGGTAAATCCGGGGGTCGGCAGGGTGTTATGGAACTGGCCGTCGCGATACTGCGGCGAGGCGGTAAACTCACTCAGTTGCTCGCCCTGCGGCGGCTGGCCGAATCCGGCATTCAGTACGAACGGCAAGGTTGCCGCGGATGCAATAATCATCACTACCACCAGGCTAACAATAAAACGCTTTTTCATATCCCGACCCGAATTCGCGCCCCATCCGATGGCCTGCGCGGGCAAAACTTGATTATGAGTGAGTAAGCACTCATTATAGAAGTGATGCGAAAGTCGTCAAGACGTTTTAAGATCTTTGACATTCCGCGTTGCAGCCCCACAAAGGGCATGATTCAATCGGGGTTTTTGCACGTTACCTGGAGGAAATGTAGTGGCTCGTCCGAAAAGTGAAGATAAAAAACTGGCGTTGCTGGACGCGGCAACCAGCGCCTTTGCCCAGTCGGGCATTGCGGCTTCTACCGCGTTAATCGCCCGCAGCGCAGGGGTGGCTGAAGGCACCCTGTTTCGCTATTTCGCTACCAAAGACGATCTGCTTAACGCCCTCTATCTGCACCTGAAACAGGATCTGTGCCAGACCATGCTGGCGAATATGGACAGGGCCCTCACCCAGCCGAAAGAGCATACCCGCAATATCTGGAACAGCTACGTTGACTGGGGTATTCGCAACCCGGTGGCCCACGGCGCGATCCGCCAGCTTGGGGTGAGCGAGAAGATCAACGCTGAAACCGAACAGGCGGTGCACGAGATGTTCCCGGAGCTGCACGAGCTGTGTCGTCGCTCGATTCGCACGGTGTTTATGTCGGAAGAATTCCGTCTGTTTGGCGACGCCCTGTTTTTATCCCTGGCGGAGACCACCATGGCCTTCGCCACCCGCGAACCGGCTCGCGCCGCCGAATTTAAGGCGCTGGGTTTTGAAGCCATGTGGCGCGCGCTGGCCGAAGAGGATTCAGATGGACAGTAAGACGCTCGCGGCCTGCGCAAAGCAGGCGGCGCTGGATCTGCCCTTTACCGAGCACTGCTGGCCGTTTGGCCCGGAGTACGACGTGTTTAAAGTGGGCGGGAAAATTTTTATGCTGATGGGCGTGGCGCACGGGCGTCTGCACGTCAGCCTGAAGTCCGATCCGCAAAAATCGCTGCTTAACCAGCAGATCTACCGGGGGATCGAGCCCGGATATCACCTGAATAAAAAGCACTGGATCTCGGTGTATGGGGTGGACGATATCACCCCGGAACTGGTGACCGATCTGGTGAATGATTCATGGCATCTGGTGGTGGATAAGCTGCCGAAAAAAGATCAGAAACGGCTGCGTCCGGGCGTTTAAAGGCCCGGAATGCCCTTATCTTTGCCCCTTTCCTCTTGTACCCTTTTCCCTTTTGAACTGAACCCCAGGAGTCGTAATGGATATCATCTCTGTTGCCTTAAAGCGTCACTCAACAAAGGCCTTTGACCCGAGCAAAAAACTGACTGCCGACCAGGCGGAACAGATTAAAACCCTGCTGCAGTACAGCCCGTCCAGCACCAACTCGCAGCCGTGGCACTTTATCGTCGCCAGCACCGAGGAAGGTAAAGCCCGCGTGGCGAAATCCGCGGCCGGTGGCTTTGTGTTCAACGAGCGCAAAATGCTGGATGCTTCTCACGTGGTGGTGTTCTGCGCCAAAACCGCGATGGACGACGCCTGGCTGACGCGCGTGGTGGATCAGGAAGAGGCCGATGGCCGCTTCGCCACCCCGGAAGCGAAAGCCGCTAACCACAAGGGCCGCACCTTCTTCGCCGATCTGCACCGTGTCGAGCTGAAAGATGACCACCAGTGGATGGCAAAACAGGTTTACCTGAACGTCGGCAACTTCCTGCTGGGCGTCGGCGCGATGGGCCTGGACGCGGTGCCGATTGAAGGCTTCGACGCCGCTATCCTCGACGAGGAGTTCGGCCTGAAAGAGAAAGGCTTCACCAGCCTGGTGGTGGTGCCGGTGGGGCATCACAGCGTGGAAGATTTCAACGCCACGCTGCCGAAATCACGTCTGCCGCTGAGCACGGTTGTGACTGAGTGCTAAAAGCAAATGGGCCGCTCTCAGCGGCCCATTACGTTTTAGTGATGACTAACCGGCGATGCGGATGCACGTCACGATCGTATCCCCAGGCGAACGCTATCCAGCGAGCCTCCAGCTCAGCGTAAGAGCTGACTGGCGTTAAGGCCCACTCTTCCCCAACCGTTCCGTCTGCCACACTGATCTGATAATTCATGGTAAACGCCCAGTCGATCATCCGCAGCCAAAACCGCTGGCCGTCACCGGTTTGCTCGCTATCTGAAACAACAATGTCGTACTCGCTTAACAGCCACTGGAAAAAGAGTTGCGGAAAGCCGCTAACGACGCGCTGGTGTACGGTACGCGGGGTACGCCAGACCATGACCTGTGTCGCCGCCCCGTGAGGAAAAGTAATCTCTTTATGAAACTGCAGCTTAACAGCATAGGCCGTGTAGGGCTTGCCTTCGTCCGTGGTCACAATCCGGTATTCATCGCTTGAAAGGGATTTTAAGAGGCGATAACCCACAGGCAAGACAAATCCCGGCAGATGAAAGTCCGCCGTACCGCGCGCAAGAAAGGCTTCGGTATGTTCTACGTTTCGGGAGACAAGACCTAACTTCTGGCTGAAATCAGCATTATCAATCATCAGCGGTGACATGGGTTGTTTCTCATGGCGTAAGTATAGTCCACCTGGCTTCTCATCTAAATGATGAAAATTCAGCAAGTTGTTTTAGCTTACGCCTGTTGAGTTAGCTAAACAGAACGGGAACTCATTCCCTGAAAGCGCCTCGCATAAATTATTGTTGTGCAGCCAGCCACGCCATCACCCTTTCCCCTGCCTCATCCACCGGCAGATAGACCAGCAGTCGCGAGCCGTTGCGCGGGGCGGAGTACCAGTACATCTGCTGGAGAGTAAAATCCCCGAGCTCAGGATGGCTGAACAGCTTCAGCTGGTTTTCTACGCCGCGCACGTCGTAACGCTGGTGCCACAGGGTTTTGAACTCTTCCGAGACGGCAAAGAAGCGCGCCAGTTTCGCCTCCCACTGGGGATCGCCCCGGTGCTCGGCCATCGCCGCGCGAAAATAGGAGACAAAAATCGCCAGCACGTCGTCACGTCTGCCAAGCCGGGCGCGCCACGCCGGATGCGTGAGATAGAGATAGATACAGTTGCGGTCTTCCGGCGGGATGTCGTTAAAGTCGACGCCCATCAGATGGCAGAAGCTGTCGTTCCACGCCACGATATCGAAATTCGGCTTCTGGATGCTGGCAGGTTTTGGCATCAGGGTATCCAGCAGACGGCGGGTGCCTTCGCTGATGCCCTCGCAGCAGACCGCCCCCTGCGGCGCTTCGCCCGGCGGCAGCCCGGCCAGCAGGAACAGGTGGCGGGATTCGGTCGGGGTACACTGCAGCGCTTTCGCCACCGCAGCCATCACCGCGCTGGACGGGTTCACGTCCCTGCCCTGCTCCAGCCAGGTGTACCAGGTGACGCCGACATCCGCCAGCAGGGCCACCTCCTCACGGCGCAGGCCCGGCGTGCGGCGTCGGCCGCTGCGCGGCAGGCCGAGGCGCTGGGGATCGAGACTTTCACGCCGCGCGCGTAAAAATGCGCCCAGCTGTTTACGGGTGTCATCCTGGAGTGAGGTGACCGGTTCAGACATCAGCGCCATATTGCCCCCTGCATGGTAGTGCCAGTACCAGTATAAGCAAGAACTGGTACCCGTTTATCAGATCGTTGATGCTACGGCCATCTGCTGTTTGACGCAATGGAGTCACCATGAATACGTCAGTTGTTTCACCGGGCCGAGCAGGCCTGATATTGCTGTTAACCGGCCAGATGCTGCCGCTGATTGATACCTCGATCACCAACGTGGCGCTGGATTCCATCACCCATTCGCTGCATGCCACCGCCACCGAGCTGGAGCTGATTGTGGCCCTTTACGGCGTGGCCTTCGCCGTCTGCCTGGCGCTCGGCAGCAAGCTGGGGGATAACCTCGGTCGCCGTCGTCTGTTTATGTGGGGCGTCGCGAGCTTTGGTCTGGCCTCGCTGCTGTGCGGAATGGCGGGCAACATCGAGCAACTGCTGGCCGCGCGCATCGTGCAAGGGGCCGGGGCAGCGCTGATCGTGCCGCAAATTCTTGCCACCCTTCACGTCACCCTGAAAGGCACCGCCCATGCCAAAGCCATCAGCCTGTTTGGCGGTATCGGCGGGATTGCCTTTATCGTCGGGCAGATGGGCGGCGGCTGGCTGGTATCAGCGGATATCGCCGGGCTGGGCTGGCGCAACGCCTTCTTTATCAACGTGCCGATCTGTCTGCTGGTGCTGGCCCTGAGCCGCCGCTTTGTGCCGGAGACCCGTCGCGATACCCCGTCGCGCATTGACTGGCAGGGTACCGCGCTGCTGGCGGCGATCCTCTGCTGCCTGCTGTTCCCGATGGCGCTGGGGCCGCAGTGGCACTGGTCGTGGCCGCTGCAGGTAATGCTGCTCGCCATTATCCCGCTGGCCTGGTTAATGGCGCTGAACGCGCGTAAAAAAGAGCGGGAGGATGCCCACCCGCTGATCCCGCCGCGCTTAATGCAGCTCGGCAGCATCCGTTTCGGGGTGCTGATTGCAATGCTCTTTTTCAGCGTCTGGTCCGGGTTTATGTTCTGCATGGCGCTGACCATGCAAACCGGGCTGGGAATGGCCCCGTGGCAGTCCGGGAACAGTTTTATTGCCCTCGGCGTAACCTATTTCGTCTCGGCATGGTTCGCTCCGCGCCTGATTGCCCGCTACAGCACCAGCACGATTTTGCTGTCCGGGCTGGCGATCCAGATAACCGGCCTGCTGGCGCTGATCGCCACCTTCCGCGTCTGGGGAATGGACAACACCGCCCTGACCCTGGCCCCGGCCACCGGGCTGGTGGGCTACGGCCAGGCGTTGATTGTGAACAGCTTTTACCGCATCGGCATGCGCGATATTCAGCCCGACGACGCCGGGGCCGCCAGCGCGATCCTCAGCACCCTGCAGCAGGCGGCGCTCGGTCTCGGTCCGGCAATATTTGGCGCGATTTTGCTCCACGCCCTGCACAGCCATCACGGGGATTACGCCCGGGCGATCAACGTCTTCCTGGTGGTGGAAACGGGGATGATGATCGTGCTGGCGCTGGCCACCCTGCGACTGCGCCATCGCCTGAGCCTGCCGGTGGTGAAGGTCTGTCAGGCCGCTAAATAAGCCTCACGAATTTGCAAAACGGTTCCGCAGTCGCCATTATGGCGGCTGCTTTAATACAGGAGACGTTATGCAGGAGTTTATTTCCCTGGTCGAAGAGTCAGGTATTGAAATTAATCACACCACCAGCCTGGTGATTATTTTTGGACTTATCTTTCTGACTGCACTCATTATTCATTTTATATTACATAAAGTCGTTTTGCGGGCATTTGAAAAACGCGCCCGCGCCAGCAGCCATTTATGGCTACAGATCATTACCCAGAATAAATTATTTTACCGTCTGGCCTTTACCCTGCAGGGCATAATCGTCAACATCCAGGCGAAACTGTGGCTGCAAAGCGGCAGCGACGCGGCGGAATTATTAACCACCTGCGCGAAACTGTGGACGATGGTGTATGCCCTGCTCACCTTTTTCTCGCTGCTGGACGTCGTTTTCAATCTGTCACAAAAGATGGCCACCGCCTCGCAGCTGCCGCTGAAAGGGATTTTCCAGGGCATTAAGCTGGTGAGCGCCATTCTGGTTGGCATCCTGATTATCTCCCTGCTGATTGGTCAGTCCCCTGCCATTCTGATTAGCGGCCTGGGTGCGATGGCGGCGGTGTTAATGCTGGTATTCAAAGACCCGGTTCTGGGGCTGGTCGCCGGTATCCAGCTGTCGGCAAACGATATGCTCAAGCTCGGCGACTGGCTGGAGATGCCGAAATACGGTGCTAACGGCACGGTAACCGATATCGGCCTGACCACCGTAAAGGTGCGCAATTTTGATAATACCATCACCACCATTCCCACCTGGGCGCTGGTCTCCGATGCCTTTATTAACTGGAGCGGGATGTCGGCCTCCGGCGGACGGCGCATCAAGCGCAGCCTGAATATCGACACCACCAGCGTTCATTTTCTCGACGAACAGGAGCAGCGGCAGCTGATTCAGGCGAAGCTGCTTAAACCTTATATGGTCACACGCCATGAGGAAATTACGCTGTGGAATCAGCAAAATGGTGAAGGGGAATCGGTGCTGAACCTGCGTAAGATGACCAATATTGGCACCTTCCGCGCTTACCTGAATGAATATCTGCGCAACCATCCGAATATCCGCAAGGATATGACCTTAATGGTGCGCCAGTTAGCGCCAGACGCCAACGGTCTGCCGATAGAAATATATGCCTTTACCAACACGGTGATCTGGGCGGAATATGAGGAGATTCAGGCCGATATCTTCGATCATATTTTTGCGGTGATCGATGAATTCGGCCTGCGTATTCACCAGTCGCCAACCGGGAACGATATTCGCTCCCTGGCAGGCGCGCTGGCGAAATAATCAGGTGCTGGCGCGGGAAATAAAGCGCCAGTTCATCATTACCCGCTCGGTAGGGGCGTCGGGGTTGTCGATTTTATTCAGCAGCAGATCGACCGCCTTACGCCCGATATCCCGCGACGGCTGCTCGATGGTGCTGAGCGGCGGCGAAACCATCCCGGAGAGCTCCGTGCCGTCGAACCCGGCTACGGCGATATCCTGCGGCACGCGCAGCCCCGCCTCTTCAATCGCGCGCAGCGCGCCCGCGGCCAGGGTATCGGAGACGGCAAAGACCGCATCCGGGCGCGGTTCGGCGGCCAGCAGTTTGCGCATCGCCGCTTTGCCTGCGGCGGCGCTCAGATCGCTGGCATACTCCACCGCCTGATATGACAGGTCGCGCAGGTGCAGCACGCTTTTATACCCCCGCTCGCGCAGACGGGCATATTTGTAGCTCAGGTCATGGTTGATCAGCGCGATCCGCTGACGCCCGCCGTCCGCCAGGTGGCTGACCACATGCTGGGAAGCATCGACGTCGTTAATCCCGACGCAGGAGACCGCGCCCGCGTCGGCGTATTCGGCGCACTGCACCCAGGGGGCATCGCCAATCAGCGCCGCCAGTTCGGTGAGCCGGGAGAAGGCGTCCATGGTGATAATGCCGTCGACCATTTTGCCGGTGAGCAGGCTGAGCCCCGAGCGGGAGCGTTCAATGTCGGAGCCGGAATTACACAGCAGGATGCGGTAGCCGTTTTTCTCCGCCTGCTCCTCAATGCCCTTCACCACTTCGGCGCAGAACGGGTTGGCAATGTTGGAGACCATCACCAGCACCATATAGCTGCGCGACGTTCGCAGCTGACGGGCCAGAAGATTGGGCTGATAGTTAGCCTCTTTAATCGCCTGCAAGACGCGATCGCGTTTTTGGCTTTGACGGTATCGCTGTTATTCAGCACGCGCGATACCGTCGCCACCGAGACGCCCGCCAGTTGGGCGATTTTCTGAATTGACATAGCGACGAGTGATCCTGCAGTTTGCGTTAGCAGCAGGCTACCATAAATGCGTTGCCCGGCGCACCGGGCAAGGTGTTACTGCGCGACGGCGACCCAGCGCTGCTGCTGATGGCTTTTCACAATGGCATCAATGATGTACATCACGTTCGCCCCGTCATGGAAGGTGGCAAACACCGGCTTCTCCGGCATCCTGCCCGCCTGCACCGCGCGATAGAACTGCGCCATCATGTTTTTGAAGGCGTCCGGCCAGCCTTCAATGTGCCCGCCGGGGAAGTGGGCGCTGTTGGCCACATCCTGGTTCATCAGGCCCGGATCGTCCGTCAGCGTCTGATTGGCCTGCGCCCGATGGCCCACCCACAGCTGCTGCGGCACCTCCTGATCCCAGGCCAGGGAACAGTCGCTGCCGTTCACCTCAAGGCTGAGGCGGTTTTTACGTCCGGCGCTCACCTGCGAGACGTTAAAGCTGCCCTTGCTGCCATCCTCAAAGCGGAACAGCACCGAGCCGAAATCCTCGGTGGTGACCGGTTTGTCCTCATACACCGCCTCGCCCGCCTGGCTGAAGGTCTGATTCCCGGCCACGTTGGCCTTGCGGGTCGGCCAGACGACCGAGAGATCGGCCATCACCTCGACGATGCGCCGCCCGGTTATAAACTGGATAGTGTCGCACCAGTGGGAGCCGATATCGGCCACCGCCCGCGATGCCCCTCCGAGCGCGGCGTCGACCCGCCAGTTGTAGTCGGTTTCCAGCAGCATCCAGTCCTGAAGATAGCTGCCGTGGGCGGCAAACAGCCGTCCGAGGCTGCCCGCCGCTACCATGCTCGCCGCCTGGCGAACCATCGCAAACTGGCGATAAACAAAGCTTACGCCGTGTATCACGCCCGCCTGCTCCGCCAGCGCCACCAGCTCCCGCGCCTCGTCCGGGGTCATGCATAGCGGCTTTTCAGAGAAGACATGCTTCCCGGCTCGCAGGATCTGGCGGTTGATCGCCGCATGCAGATGGTTCGGGGTGCAGTTATGCACCACATGCAGATCCGGGTGGGCCAGCAGTGCATCCACAGTGCCGTAGGCATGGGGAATATTAAGCGCCCGAGCCTTCTCTTGCGCCTGTTCCAGCGAGCCGTCGCACAGGGCGACGACCTGCACAAAGCCGAGACGGCGCAGGGCTTCGATGTGCGCCGGGCCGATAAAGCCGCTGCCGATAATGCCGACGTTAATCATGAAGTTCTCCTGCGGCGAAATCGTCAAACGCCCGATCGGAGACCGGAATAATGTGGCGGGAGATAAACTCGCGCCCTTCCCGCGCCCCGGTGTCGCCATCCTTCAGGCAGCACTCCCACTCCAGCACTGCCCAGCCGTCGTAGTCGTACTGGGTCAGCTTGCTGAAGATGCCCTTGAAGTCGATCTGCCCGTCACCCGGCGAGCGGAAGCGTCCGGCGCGGTTGATCCAGCTCTGATACCCGCCATAGACTCCGCTACGCCCGTTGGGGCGGTACTCGGCATCCTTCACGTGAAACGCCTTGATGCGGGTGTGGTAGTGATCGATATAGCTCAGATAATCGATCTGCTGCAGCAGCAGGTGGCTCGGATCGTAGAGGATGTTGCAGCGCGGGTGGTTGCCCACCAGCGCCAGGAAACGCTCAAAGGTGACGCCGTCGTGCAGATCTTCCCCGGGGTGGATCTCATAGCAGACGTTCACCCCCTGCTCGTCGAAGGCATCCAGAACCGGCCGCCAGCGGCGGGCCAGTTCGCTGAACGCCTCCTCGAAACGCGCCTCGTTATGCGGCGGCCAGGGGTACATAAACGGCCAGGCCAGCGATCCGGAGAAGGTGGCGTGGGCGGTGAGCCCGAGGCGGGCCGAGGCCAGCGCCGCCTTTTTCACGATATCGGTAGCCCATGCCTGGCGGGCGGCCGCGTTGCCGCGCACCGCCTGCGGGGCGAAGTTATCAAAGGCGTCGTCGTAGGCCGGATTGACGGCGATCAGCTGCCCTTCAAGATGGGTGGAGAGCTCGCTGATGACCAGCCCCTTCTCCGCCAGCCTGCCGCTTATCTCATCGCAGTAGGTCTGGCTTTCCGCCGCCTGCTCCACGTCAAAAATCGCTTTATGGTTGCAGGGAATTTGCAGCGCTTTATAGCCCTTTTCCGCCGCCCAGCCTGCCAGCCCGTCGAGGGTGTTAAACGGCGGTTGCCCGCCGATAAACTGCGACAGAAAAATGCCCGGGCCTTTAATCGTCCTCATACCACCTCCAGTAATTACGCCTTGTCGTCGTCATATTTGAACGAGACGAGGAAAACAAGCGCGATGACCGCAGCCGCCACCGCCGGGATCCACCAGAAGGTGACCCAGGCCTGAGGAACGGTCTGCCCCGCCACCAGGCGGTTGTACAGCGCGCCAGAAATCTGTGAGCCCAGCAGCATGCCGATGCCGTAGGTGAACATCACGATCATGCTCTGCGCCTGGCCTTTTACCTTCTCGCCCGCGACGCGGTCGGTGTAGATAAAGCCCACCACAAAGAAGAAGTCATAGCACACGCCGTGCAGCAGGATGCCGAGATAGAGCAGAATGCGTCCCTCTTCGCTCACGCCGAGGGCAAACATCGCGTAACGGACAAACCACGCCAGCATGCCGATCAGCAGCATGTACTTCACGCCCAGGCGGCGGAACAGCAGCGGGATCACCAGCATAAAGAAGATTTCGGACATCTGGCCGAAGGACATAGCGGTACTGACATCCGCGATCCCGGCATCCGCCAGATAGGACGCGGTGTAAGCGTAGTAAGTGCCCAGCGGGACGGAGATCAGCATCGCGCACAGGCAGAAGATAAAGAAGTGACGGGTTTTCAGCAGGGCGAAGGCGTCGGCGCAGAAGAGATCGCGCATCTTCACCGGCATGCCTTTAGCAGGCGCAGGCGTGTGCGGCAGCGTCAGGCTATAGAGCGCCAGCAGGACGGAGCTGGCTGCCGCGACGTGGAAGATGGTGACGCTTGCGGCGACACCGGTGACGCCGATAAAAATCCCCGCCACAATCCAGCCGATGGTGCCGAACACGCGAACCACCGGGAAGGTTTTATCGACATTCGCCAGGCTGTGGAAGGCGATATTGTTGGTCAGCGCCAGGGTCGGCATGTAGCAGAGGGTGTAGCCAAACAGCAGGCCGATCAGCAGCGCGCCGTTTTCCGCCATCAGCGCACCCGGCACGAACCAGAGGATCGCCGCCCCGGCCAGATGCATCACCGCCATCACCTTTTGCGAGGCGAAGAAGCGGTCCACCAGCATGCCGAGCACAAATGGCGATAAAATAGAGGCGATTGGCCCGGCGGAGAACGCATCGCCAATCAGCAATGACATGTTGTGCTGGGTCATCACCAGACCGAGGGTGACCGACCAGCTCCCCCAGATAAAGAATTGCAGGAACATCATCAGCGACAGGCGCGGCACCAGCATCCGGTGCTGCCCTATCACCTTTCCACTACTTTCAGTTGTTGACACCATGATCAGCCCCACCCTTAAAAAGTAATCGATTACAAATCGTATCTAATGAAAAGTAATCGATTACAAAACAAAGATCCTGGGGATCGATCAAGAAGTGGGAGGGGGGTCACGATAAAGGTGAAGGTGGGTGCGGGGAGATGCCGGGTGGCGCTTCCCCTCACCCTAACCCTCTCCCCAAAGGGGCGAGGGGATCGTCCGTGCGAATATTTAGAGCGCCACCGGGCATCAAACCGCACAAACCGTAGGCCCGGTAAGCGCAGCGCCACCGGGCAATAGCCGACTACTTCTTGCGCGACAGCTTAAACGCCGCAAACAGGAACAGAATCCACACCGGAAGCAGAATTGCCGAGGTGCGCATGCCGTCCATGGTGCACATCAGCACCAGGATCATCGCCAGGAAAGCGATACAGAGGTAGTTACCCGCCGGGTAGAGCAGCGCTTTGAACTGCGTTTCGCGCCCTTTGCGGCGCATCGCGGCGCGAAAACGCAGGTGCGCCAGGCAGATCATGATCCAGTTCAGCAGCAACGTTGCCACCACCAGCGCCATCAGCAGGCCAAAGGCCTCGTGCGGCAGCAGGTAGTTGATCAGCACCACCAGCGAGGTAATGCCCCCGGAGAGCAGGAGCGAGTTCACCGGCACGCCGCGACGGCTGACGCGGGTCAGGAACTTCGGTGCGTTGCCCTGCACGGAGAGGCCAAACAGCATCCGGCTGTTGGAGTAGACGCCGCTGTTATAGACCGACAGCGACGCCACCAGAATCACGAAGTTCAGCGCAGAGGCCACCAGGTTGCTGTTCAGATCGTGGAAAATCATCACAAACGGGCTGCTGTCGGACTTCACTTCCACCCACGGATAGAGCGCCAGCAGAACCACCAGCGAACCGATATAGAACAGCAGAATACGGTACACCACCTGGTTGACCGCTTTCGGGATGCTTTTATGCGGATCCCGGGCTTCGGCGGCGGTAATGCCGATAAGCTCCAGTCCGCCAAAGGAGAACATGATCACCGCCAGGGAGAGCACCAGCCCTTTCCAGCCGGTAGCGAGGAAGCCGCCGTGCTGCCACAGGTTGTCGATGGTCGCCCGCTCGCCGCCGTGGTCGGTGAAGAGCATCCACAGGCCAAAGCCGATCATGCCGATAATCGCCAGCACCTTGATCAGGGCAAACCAGAATTCCGTCTCACCGTACAGGCGCACGTTCACCAGGTTAACGGCGTTGATGATGATGAAGAACACCGCCGCCCAGACCCAGGTCGGTACGTCCGGCAGCCAGTACTGCATGTAGATCCCTGCGGCGGTCAGCTCCGCCATTCCCACCAGCACGAACATCACCCAGTAGTTCCAGCCGGAGAGGAACCCGGCGAACGGGCCCCAGTATTTGTAGGCGAAATGGGCGAAGGAGCCGGACACCGGCTCTTCAACCACCATCTCCCCGAGCTGGCGCATGATCAGAAACGCGATGATGCCCGCAATGGCATAACCCAGCAGCACGGCGGGGCCGGCCATCTGAATGGCGGGCCCGATACCGAGGAACAGCCCGGTACCAATTGCGCCGCCGAGGGCGATAAGTTGAATATGGCGGTTCTGTAAACCACGGTGGAGCGTCGGTGTCTGTTCCGACGCGGCTTCAGCAACACTTTTATCTGAAGCGGATGAGGCGTTTCTCACGGCCTGGCCCTGTCTCTTTCTATGGAAGGGGCACCTTTTAACACTTCAGACAGACGGGAGCAAGTTAAACGCCGGGCAGCGGTTGCTGCCCGGTGCGAGCGGATCACGACCCGATAATGCCGCCGTCCGCTCTGGTGATGACCACCGTCGAGGCGCGGGGGCGTCCGTTCGGGTTATTGTCCGGCCAGTTGGAGACGGCGCGCGGGTTTGCCGGGTCGGTAATGTCGTCCCCGCCCTCGCCCGGATGCTGAATGTTGATAAACAGCGTGCGGTTGTCCGGCGTGAACGCGATGCCGGTGATTTCGCACCCGCGCGGGCCCGTCAGGAAGCGGCGGTACTCGTTGGTGCCCGGAATGGTCGCCACCATCTGGTTATTGCCCATTCCCTCGTAGGCTTTCTTATTAATGGTGCTGGAGGAGACGTCGGTCTGGATCCACAGCACGCCCTGATGGTCGAACGACAGGCCGTCCGGGCTGCCAAATTCGGCCCCCTTCATGCTGCCCTTCGCCTTCTCATCCACGGTGTCCGTGCGCCCGGCCAGCACCAGGATGTCCCATTTGAAGCGTAACGCCGCCGGATCTTCGCCCTCTTCGTGCCAGTGCATGATGTGGCCGAAGGCATTACTGGCTCGCGGGTTGGCCGCGTCCACCGGCGCTTTGCCCTCTTTGCCGCGATCGCTGTTGTTGGTTAGGGTGCAGTAAACGCTGCCGCTGGCGTGCGGATCGACCGCAATCCACTCCGGCCTGTCCATTTTGGTGGCCCCCACCGCATCGGCCGCCAGGCGGGTTTTGATCAGCAGATCGCCCTGGCTTTCGAAGCCTTTGCTCTTGTCCAGCCCGTTCTGGCCGAAGACCAGCGGCAGCCACTCGCCGGAGCCGTCGTCGTTGAACCGGGCGACGTAGAGCGTGCCGGCGGTCAGCAGCTGCATATTGGCGGCGCGATCGGCCGGATTGTATCTGTTGTCGGAGACAAATTTGTAGATGTACTCAAACTTCTGGTCGTCGCCCATGTAGGTGACCACGCGCTTGTCGGCGGCCAGGGTGACGGCGGCACCTTCATGCTTGAAGCGCCCCAGCGCGGTGTGTTTGCGCGGCGTGGAGTCCGGGTTGTAGGGATCGATCTCCACTACCCAGCCAAAGCGGTTCGGCTCGTTAGGGGTTTTATCGACGCTGAACCTGTCGTCCACTTCGCTCCAGCGGTAGGACTCATCGCTGTCGCTGATGCCGTAGCGCTTCTCCAGCGCGTTACGTTCGCCTTTCTTGACGAAAATATCCGACCAGTTCTCTTCGCAGGTCAGGTAGGTGCCCCACGGCGTGTGGCCGTTGGCGCAGTTTTGCATGGTGCCGAGCACCCTCTCGCCCTGCGGATCGGCGGCGGTTTTCATTAAGTCCTGCTGACGCGCCGGACCGGTGAGCTGCATCGGTGTGTTGACCGTGATGCGGCGGGCAAAGCCGGAAGGACGCACCACTTCCCAGTCGCTGCCGTTCTTTTTCACCTCGATAACCGACACGCCCATGGCGTTCTGGCCTTTACGCGCTTTATCCAGGCTCCAGTTGGCGGTGCCGTCGCTAAAGAGCATGCCGTTGTCGATGTACTCATGGTTCATCGCCAGCAGGCCGTGGCCGGAGTTCTCTTCCCCCTGCGGCAGGCTAAACCACGCCATGCCGTCATGGTGCATGCCCGCCTGCGCTGCCTGTTCGTCGGTGGTGTTGCTGGCGTCAAATTTGAAGTCCGGCATTGCGCCCTTAATGCCGGTGGCATCGCCCCAGCGGTAGAAAGGACGCGCGACGTAACCCTCGGGCACCCTGACCGTATCGTCAGTCGACACCGGAATGCTGGTAAAGCCGAGCGCGACCGCCTTGCTCAGGGCTGAAGGCCGGGAAACCGCGGCCAGGGCATTTTCAGACTTAAGCAGGAACGGGAAAGAGGCGGCGGCACCGGCAATGGCGCCCATCTGCAGGAAACGGCGGCGGGAGAGCACGCTGGAAAAGACCGGGTTAGCGCTGGAATTGCTGACATCGTCGCGATGTTCTTTTTTGAATACGGACTTAAGAGGTTTACCCACAATGGCTTCCTTTCTTCAGGCTAAGAAACGATAAAGTGGGAACACTATAAGTACAATTGATTACATTTTTATAACAGTCAGAAGGGGGCATCCCTGCCCCGATAACGAGGGTCGAACTCAGAACTCGTAGCCGACAGAGACCTTAAAGGTGCGCGGCTCCCCCTGGAACAGGTAGGTGCCGCCGTCGTCCACGCTTGACCAGTAGTTTTCGTCGGTGATGTTTTCGATCCCGGCGCGAACGGTCATCTGGTTCTGGTCATTGTTGACCGCGAAGCGGTAACGCATGCCCAGATCCAGGGTGGTGTAGCTGTCCAGCTTCTTGCTGTTGGCGAGATCCGCATACTGCGAGCCGGAGTGGTTTACGCGGGCTGTGGCGGTCAGGCCGTCGACAGGCTTGATGTCATACTCTGCCCCCAGCACGCCGTAGAAGCTCGGGACGCCAATGGCGTCATTGCCCTGGTTAACGCCGTTGTTGGTTTTGGTCAGCTCCGCCTGCAGCCAGGTGGCGCTGGCGTTCAGACGCAGGCCCAGCACCGGCTCGCCAAAGACGTTCAGCTCCACGCCGCGGTTACGCTGCTCGGCATCCAGACCGTAGTGTTTGGTCTGGCTGTCGAGAATGGCGGACGGCATTTTGATCTCAAACAGCGCCAGCGAGCCGCCAACGCGACCGAAATCGGCCTTCACGCCCACTTCGTTCTGCTTAGAGTGGACGATCCCGGTGCTCTGGCCGTAGTTGGTGGCGGTGTTTGGCGCGGTTTTACCCGGCTGCAGCGCCTCGGTGTGGTTGGCGTACAGCGATACCGTCTCCCACGGTTTGTAGACCACGCCATAGGTCGGCATCCAGCGGCTGCCGTCGAAGCTGTCCGCCTCGTTTTCGTGACCGGTGATTTTGTTATAGCCGCGGATCACCACCTTCTGATGACGGGCCCCAACGGTGAACAGCAGGGTGTCATCCAGCACCCCGAGGGTGTCGCTCAGCAGCCAGCCCTGAGTGCGGGTGCGGCCGCTGGTCAGCGGATCGCTGTAGTTACCGCCGGAGCCGTTTAAGTTAGTGCTTGGCGGCGCGTCCACGCCGGTATTGTGATAGATGTTGGTGACCGGGTTATCCTTCGCGGCCGACATCTTCCAGGCGATTTTCTCGTTTTTGCTCATCGCCGAGTAGCCGACGTTCACCTTGTGCGACACAAAACCGGTATCGAAGTTACCGCGGATGCCCGCCATGCCGCTCACGCTGTCGCTGATGCGGTTGGTATCGAGACGCGACGCGGTGGCTTTGCCGCTCTTGTCCACCAGCTTCGCACCGCTGTAAAGCCCCTCTTCATGGGCGTGCTGGGCACCCAGACCGGTGTAAGCCGTCCAGTTGTCGGTGATGTCGTACTCGCTGCGCCACATGCCGAATTCGTTTTCGATGTTGCTGTAGGCCCATTTCTGCGAGTAGTTACGATCGTTTTTCGGCGGCTCGGGCACGAAATCAACGCCGGAGATGTTGACCCCGGTTTCTGAGCCGTGGAAGGTTTTCATCTGATAACCCAGGTCCACGGAGCTGCGGAACTTATCGCCCGCATAGTCCAGGCCGGTGGAGAGCAGCGTGGTGCGGCGACGATCGTTGGCTACCGGGGCCTCGCCTTCACGGTGAACCACGTTGACGCGGGCGCCAAACTGGTCGTTATCGCCAAAGCGACGACCGGCATCCAGGGTGGTGCCAATCTGCGAATCGGAGGTGTAGTCCACGCCCACTTTCGCCTGCGGCGTAGCGCCCGCATGTTTCGGCTCAAGGTTGATCATCCCGCCCACGCCGGAGCTGGCTGCGCCGTTCATAAGGGAGTTGGCGCCTTTGAAGATCTCAATGCGATCCACCATCTGGGCGTCCACCACCTGGCGCGGCAGCACGCCGGAGAGTCCGCCGAAGGTCATGTCGTCCCCGTCGAACTTCAGGCCGCGAATGCGATAGCTCTCCGCGCTGTTGCCGTAGCCCTGCACGGACTGCACGCCCGCATCGTTTGCGACCACGTCAGCAATGGTGCGGGCCTGCTGATCTTCCACCAGCTTCGAGGTGTAGCTGATGATATTAAACGGTACGTCCATCGCATTTTGCTGACCGAGCATCCCCATGCGTCCGCCGTTTGCCACCTGGCCGTCCAGGAAGGCCGGTACCAGCTGGTCGCCGCCGGGTTTGAAGTCGCTGGCAGCGGACTGCACCACGATGGTCTCTTCTTTTTTGCTCTCCGCCGCGACGGCGGAATGAGCGATCGTGCCGATGGCGAGGGCTAGCAGCGTTTTGTTCATTTTTCCGGTGTTGTTCATGATTAACTCGTTCAAAGTTCGCGCAAAATGGCCCGTTGCCGGGCCTTAATTGTTATAAAAACGTCTATTTCAGGGCGATACGGACAACGCTGTCCGGCCCGTTGGTAGAGTGGTCTTTGTTGAACGCCTGTTTCACGGTGACGTACAGCGTCTGACCATCCGCCGACAGCAGCAGGCTATTCGGATTCGGCGGCAGATCCCAGCTCTGCTTCACGGCATAGGTCGTGGCATCCAGGCTCAGCAGCTTGCCGCTTTCGCGCTGGGTGATGTACAGCTCGTTGCGCTTAGCGTTGAATTTCACCGCCAGCGAATCGCCCACATCGAGCTGTTTAACGAGCGCCCCGGTGTGGATATCCAGCACCAGCGTGGTTTTGGCTTTTGAGTTGTCGGTGACGAACAGGCGGCCGGTGGCCGGATCTTCCGCCAGGTTCAGCAGCAGGGCCGGTTTATCCCCGAGCGGCTTCCAGCGTTTTTCGATGCGGTTGCGCTCAGGATTAACAATCAGAATTTCACCGCCGCCGTTTGCCACATAGATACGCTGGGTTTGTTCAGACCACATCAGGCCGGTGACCCACTGCCCCGCGTTTTTGATGGTTTTTTTCAGTGTCAGGGTTTTGGCATCCACCACCCAAATCACCGCCGGATCGGCTACGCCGCCGATGTACAGGACGTCGTTATGCAGCAGAACCTGACGCGCGCCGTACGGGTAGCCCTCTTTGTTGCGCTCGGTAAACAGCAGGCGCTTTTTGATTTTGCCGTCTTCGGTGCTGATGGCGCTGATCCCGCCGTCCAGCGAGTTGGTGGCATAAACGGTTTTACCGTCCGGGGAGATAGCGAGGGCGAAGTTTTTCAGATCGGTATGGCTGCGACCAATGGTTTTAAGGGTCGCCGGATCGAGCTTATACACCACCCCGCCCTGCACATCCTTAAAGCCTTCCGAGCTGGCAACGTACAGCGCGTCCCCTTTCGGGCTCAGGACCATTTCGTACAGGCCGTCAGCCAGATCGCGTTTTACGACGTTGGTCTGGGCAGGGGCGGCCGGTTTCGGAGCGTCAGCGGCGGGTGCGCTTGTCGCGGTGTGCTGTGCAGCGCAGCCGCTGAGTGAGACGGCCACGAGCAGCGCCAGAGCGGATAATTTTTTGGTCATCAGGAACATCCTTTACCGTGCAAAATGTGAGGAGGACGCCTGCGTCGCTTATGTTTTGCGATTAGGTTTGTGGATTCAGACCGTCAGGCCAGTGCAGCGTCTCCCGTAACGCTCAGTGTTCCGTGTGAAAAGTGCATTCACTGTTGCTGCGGGAAAGTCCATTCGCGCCCACAAACACTAAAGAGAATGAGAACTATACGCATTATCTATCTGTGATCAAGTGTAAATAGGGGCAACAAAGTAAAAAAGGGGTAAGAAATTACCCCCTTAATGGCGGGATATTATCCTTTGGTGCAATATATGACGGGGGAATTACTGTAGATAAAGTAATAGCTGTCCGCATTCGCAGGCAGGATATTCAGTCTTATTCCCCGCTCCCGGTGCTGAAAGAAATCCGGGACATAAGAAAGGTAATTTAATTTTTTCTTCGGCAGGACGTTGGTTTCGTCAGAGACCATGATCGTTTCGTCTCCTTCGCGCCAGTAACTGAACCCTACCTTATTACTGATCGCCACCGGCTGGGCATTCTCTTCGATATACTCTCCTGATGCGTCGTAACTCCCGACCCCATTATTAAACGAAAAGTTCATTACCGTATCGATTACCGCACCCTGTTCAACAATAATCACATGCGTCTCGCAGCTAAAATTATTGCGCTAATAATGCAGATACCCGGCAACAAACAGCGGGGAAACGGCCAGCAGAAAAAATAATGCTCCAGCGCATTGCTTTGTTATTCATTATCATAATAGGGCTGCCTGTAAAAAATAGACTCGCAGCGCGCATCGCGTTTTTCCGGCGCGCGATCGCAGATAATCACCGATATTCCAAGCTGAGCATGATTGAGGGTGATATAGGCCACATTGCCTTTTTTGCAGGTTAATGGAAAGCGCTGTGACAGCGAGGCCCACGCTCTTTGGCTTTTATCGGTAGACCTCACATCCGTCAATCGTACCTGTCAGGTGATAGCCAACAAATACCGGTTCAGCCTGTTTTATTTCAGGAAAGAGCACGGCGCAGGAGAGTAAAAAAATCGCCCCTGCCAGCCAGTAAAGCATGGACGGTCGCCAGATACGGGGTGTGCGCTGCGCCACCCCGCTACGGGGTGGCGTCAGAATTATTTTTTCTTGTAGATATCCGCGGTGCCGTGGATTTTGTTTTCCGTGTGCCCCGACGTCAGTACCAGTACGTCTGCACCTTTTTTATCCGCTTTTTCCGTCAACTCCTTTTTGGCATCTGAAACCGACACCTTGTTAGAGGTCGAAACAGTGCCAATTTTCGTGTACTGCGTTTCGACTTTTTTAAAGTCTTCCCGCGTCAGCAATTCAGCAGCGAAAGCGCTGGAGGTGAACAACACGGCGGTACCCAGCAGAACAGCAATCGTCTTTTTCATAACCTGATCCCTTGTGATGAGTAAACGAGCAGCGATCGCCTCACTCTATAGCGTGAGGTTTAATCAGCATGGTGAACAAGCGCAGGAAAAGCCACGTTTCCGGGGAGTTTCTTTTATAACAGAGTGTTGCTTCACAAATACGGATAATCCGCGTTAACTGGCGGTTTAATTTTGGCGGGCCTGCAGCACAAACGGGGCGTGTTCTTGTTCAACCGGCGCGCTTTTCAGCACCGAAGGCTCAACGCCGGACAGCTCCGCCATCCCCAGCGCGGAGAAGACACCGCTGTTGATGACCTCATCCGTAAAAGGCACGTTCCCATTTTCCTGACGAATGATCGCCTTGCTTAGCGCAAGCAGGACCGGCGGAGAGGTCACATCCAGGCGGGTCGTGGGCGAGACGCCGAGGGCCTGGCTGACATTCTGAATATAGGCGGTGGTATCGTTGTTATCCTGCGGGGGCGCCCAGCGCGAGATAATTTTACTGATGGTATCCAGACCACGTCGCTGGTAGGAGAGCAGGTTAACGCCCAGCGCGCGGATGCCGTGCTCCGGCGTGGCGAAGGTGGCAAAGCGCCCGTCGGTGCCATTCTGACCCTGCCAGCTGAATGCCCAGCTGGCTTCGAGATTACCCGGGTTGTTATTGCGAATACCGCGAACGCTTCCGCCCGGTGCCGTCCACGACGGACCAGAGCGACCCTTTTTGTACTGCGACAGGCGGTTCATCAGCGCGAGTTGATTTTCGCTCCAGCCCTGGATGCGGGCGTACTGATCCAGCTGGCCAAACGAGGCTGGCGTGGCGGCAACGGCGGTCTGGCGGGTATCGGCGGCATGCAGCGTCGGGATCGCAGGCTGCGTTACGATCGGTTGCGACGCACTGGACATCTGCTGAAAGGAGGCCGGGACGCTGGTCTGGGACGCCCCGGAAGATGAGACCTGAGCCGATAGCGTCGCCACCTGCTGGGTGTTCACGCTCTGCTGCTGTACATAGTAATGCGCAATACCGGACATCATTCCCTCAACATACTTACCCGTTTTCAGCCCGGCTTGATTTACTTCTTCTTATTCAACATCGATTTCAGATCGGCAAAGGGGTTATAGGTGGCTTCACCTACATCTTTTTGCGCATCTTCACCCGCCACCACGGTTGTCCCGTAGATGTCGGCCTCGGTGTACTTCGAATGCTCGTGATCGTGACAGAACAGACACAACAGCTCCCAGTTGCTGCCATCTTCCGGGTTGTTGGTATGGTCATGATCGATATGGTGAACCGTCAGCTCGCGCAGGTTTGAGTAAACAAACTCCCGCGAGCAGCGTCCGCATACCCATGGATAAATTTTAAGGGCTTTTTCACGGTAGCCGCTTTCCAGCCGCGCGTAGTTTTTGGGGATCAGAGCCATTGCCGGTGTTACCTGTCAGAAGGAGACGAGAATGCCCCTACTATATCGCAGAATGGAACCGAAGGTTAAACGAGGTTTCGCGCGATTTTGTAAACCGTTTTCTGATCGTTTGCCGCGGTTTCCTCAGCCAGCCCTTCACGCACCAGGGCGCGTAAATCTTTACGGGCGGTATTATCGGATATCCCCAGCGCCTCGCTGACGTCTGCGGCGGTATAGGCCGTTGTCGATGTTGCCAGCATGATATTCAGCAGCGTGATCTGGCGGGACGTCAGGCGCGATAAGGCCCGCGATTCGAACAGGAACCGCTCAATGTTTGCCGCCCGGGTGACCAGGCCATCAACATGCTGCAGAAGCCGGTCCAGCGCGCGGCGGACGATGCCGGTCTGGTACTCCAGAAAATAAGTCAGATCCATGCCGTCCGTTTCCGTGTACTGGTAACTCTGGGCATATTTCACCGGGGCGGCATGCAGCAGGCTGCTTACCGAGATGTATTTAAACGCCTCGTAACCCGATTTCAGCATAAACCAGTAAAACAGCGCCCGGCTGGTGCGCCCGTTTCCGTCCCGGAAAGGATGCTCGTGGGCGATCATGAAATGCAGGACGCAGGCTTTCACCAGAGGGTGTACATAGTCCGTGCTGCTGTTCACCCAGTCACAAATGCCCTGCAGGCGGGCCGGGAGTTGGTCTGCCGCTGGCGGCTGATGGATCACGTTGCCGTCGTAATCGGCAATCACAACATCGTTTGTCGTGCGGAACTCGCCGGGCTGATACTTCGCATCGTTAATCCCCTCCATCCCTGTCGCATGCATACGGCGGATAAGCTCTGGTGTAAGGGGCTCATTCAACCATTCAGGGATTGCTGCCATCAGCCGCGCATTACCGACGATCATATGCTCGCCTTCGGTACGCGGTGCACGACCGGAGCCCAGCATGTTTCTGGCCACCAGCGTGGTGGTATTAGCCCCCTCCAGCTGCGAGCTGGTGATCGGTTCATCGAGCTGGAGCTGGATCAACGCCGCTCCCGCGCCACGCAGGCGGTTTATCAGGCTATCCAGCGCCAGACCGGTGGCCTGTTTATCTACCCTTTCGCAGGTGGCGAAGAGGGCGGAGGTGAGCACGAATCCGGCCTGATCACCCGCCTGGTTACGGTAATCGATTCGCTGCAGCGCGGCATCGCGGGCGCGACGCGTCAGGGTCCAGGCAAGCGCCACGTTCTCGCGCGGGGATACCCGGTGTCTGAATGCATCAAAGGGAAGATACCGGCCTTTGTCGTCAGTGGTGCGTGCATATTGCTGATGGGCAGCAATATCGGCTCCCGTCAGAAATTCCAGAGGTATCAGACCGGGGGGACGTTTAATGGCCATGATTAAACTATCTCAAAATATCCAATATTTGAGATAGTTTAACGCAGAGATGTGAAAAAGCACATGACGCAGAATCAATAAAAGTGAAAAGTCTGGGGGAGAAAACGGTGCTTGAATGGCACGCCCTAAAGGATTCGAACCTTTGACCTACGGCTTAGAAGGCCGTTGCTCTATCCAACTGAGCTAAGGGCGCACGGAGAAGAAGAAACTTCGCAGTGGTGAAGCGCGTGGAATTATACGGTCAACTCAGGTTGAGTCAATGCATTTTAGTACAATCCTCTTGTAGTTCATACCCATGCCCTGCAACAGGACCGCTTAACAGGAAAATCCGCAAAGTGTGACTGACAGCAGCGCGCGCTTCTGACAAAATATGCTCATCCCCCCTTTCACTCCTTACAGACGGAATCTTCTCTCTGATGGCAGCAAAGATTATTGACGGTAAAACGATTGCGCAGCAGGTGCGCTCTGAGGTTGCGGAAAAAGTGGCAGCACGTCGGGCCGCTGGAAAACGCGCTCCCGGGCTGGCCGTTGTGCTGGTCGGCAGCAATCCGGCTTCACAAATATATGTCGGCAGCAAACGTAAAGCGTGCGAAGAGGTTGGCTTCCTCTCCCGCTCTTACGATCTGCCGGAAACCACCTCAGAAGCAGAGCTGCTTGAGCTGATTGATACCCTGAACGCCGACAAAGAGATCGACGGCATTCTGGTTCAGCTGCCGCTGCCTGCGGGCATCGACAACGTGAAGGTACTGGAACGTATCGCGCCGGATAAAGACGTCGACGGTTTCCACCCGTATAACGTGGGCCGCCTGTGCCAGCGTGCGCCTCGCCTGCGTCCGTGTACGCCGCGCGGCATCGTCACCCTGCTGGAGCGGTATAATATCGACACCTACGGCCTGAACGCCGTGGTCATTGGCGCCTCCAATATCGTCGGTCGCCCGATGAGCATGGAGCTGCTGCTCGCCGGCTGCACCACCACCGTCACCCACCGCTTTACCAAGAATCTGCGCCAGCACGTCGAAAATGCCGACCTGCTGATCGTGGCGGTCGGTAAGCCGGGCTTTATTCCGGGTGAGTGGATTAAGGAAGGGGCAATTGTCGTGGACGTGGGGATTAACCGTCTCGAGAGCGGCAAAGTGGTCGGCGACGTGGTGTATGAAGATGCCGCCGCACGTGCCTCTTATATCACTCCGGTTCCGGGCGGCGTAGGCCCGATGACCGTAGCAACACTGATTCAGAATACTTTGCAGGCATGCGTTGAGTATCACGACGTAGAGGAAGCGTAAGATGGCGACATTTTCATTAGGTAAACATCCGCACGTTGAGCTGTGCGATCTACTGAAGCTCGAAGGCTGGAGCGAAAGCGGCGCCCAGGCCAAGATCGTTATTGCCAACGGTCTGGTCAAGGTTGATGGCGTGGTAGAAACCCGTAAGCGCTGCAAAATCGTTGCCGGGCAGACCGTGAGTTTTGAAGGTCAGAGCGTTACGGTTACTGCCTGAGCGATCTGGCACGCCCGGCGGCGCTTCGCTTGCCGGGCCTACATGAGTCGGTAGGCCGGGTAAGGCGCCAGCCGCCACCCGGCAATTTTCCTCAACATTCCCCCACCTCCATCGCGGTTAATTATCGATCAACTTCAAATAATCACTATTTCATCTGTTGAAATGTGAAAATTAAGTTGCGCGAATTTCAGGCTTTCCTCACGATAAGTAGAACGTTCTACTAAAACGTTCTACTCACTATAATAGCGCTCACAGAGCGTACTCGGGGGAAATCAGCATGGGTCTGATGTCAGGGTTGGTTAAATCGTTGTCAAAACTGTCGATGATTGGTCGCGCGTTAATGCTGCCGATCTCGCTGCTTCCCGCTGCAGGCCTGCTGTTGGCTTTCGGCGATAAATTCCATCTGCCGCTAATGATGAACGCGGGCGGCGTTATTTTTGATAACCTGCCGATGCTGTTCGCCATCGGCTCGGCCGTCGGTCTGGCATCTGAATCCGGTATCGCGGCGCTGTCGGCGGCGGTGGCGGTGTTCGTCACCAACATCACCATCGGCACCGTACTCGGCATCACGCCGGAGATGGCCTCTCAGGGCGGTAAGTACGCCATGGTGGTGGGCATCCCGACGCTGCAGATGGGCGTCTTTGGCGGCCTGCTGTGCGGGATCCTCGCCGCGTGGTGTTATAACCGCTTCCACACCATGCAGCTGCCGGAGTTCCTCGGCTTCTTCTCCGGGAAGCGTTTTGTCGCCATTGCCACGGCGTTCCTGGCGTTTGTGATGGGTCTGCTGCTGCCGTACGTCTGGCAGCATATCCAGGCCGGTATCGACGCGCTGTCGGTGATTGTGAACGGCGATAACCAGGCAGCCTCGACCTTTATCTTCGGTCTGGTGGAACGCGCGCTGATCCCGCTGGGTCTGCACCACATCTGGTATCCCTCCTTCTGGTACTCGTTCGGGGATTACACCACCCAGGCGGGCCAGGTGATCCACGGCGACCAGACCATCTGGTTCAAGATGCTGGAAGAAGGGGTGAAATCCTTCAGCAGCGACACCTATCAGAACGCCGGTAAGTTCATGCAGGGCGAATTCCCGCTGATGCTGTTTGCCCTGCCTGCGGCCTGTCTGGCGATGTACCACGAAGCGCACACCAAAAACAAAAAGATTGCCGCCGGTATCCTGTTCTCTGCGGCGCTGACCTGCTTCCTGACGGGGATCACCGAGCCGGTCGAGTTCACCTTTATCTTCGTGGCACCAATCCTGTATGTTTTTAACGCCATCATGGCGGGCCTGGCGTACATGACCATGTACCTGCTGCATGCGCACATCGCCAAATCCTTCTCCGCTGGCTTTATCGACTACCTGTCGTTCGGGATCCTGCCGTCGTTTAACGGCTATCAGACCAACTTCCTGAACGCCATTATCATCGGTATTCCGATGGCGCTGATTTACTACTTCACCTTCCGCTTCGTGATCCGTCGTTTCGACGTGAAAACGCCGGGCCGCACCGACGTGACGGCCAACGCGGATGATAAAACCGACACCGAAATCGCCACGGAGATCATCGGCCTGCTGGGCGGGGCGCAGAACATCGACTCTGTGGGCTCCTGCATCACCCGTCTGCGTCTGGAAGTGGCGAAGAGCGACATGGTGGATAAGGACGGTCTGAACGGCCTCGGCGCGCGCGGCGTGGTCTTTGTTGGCGACTCCGGTATTCAGGTTATCTTTGGCGCCCGGGCGCAGTTTATCGCCCAGACGATGTCGACCATAATCGGTAAATAATAAGCTGCCTGACCGACACGTCTCCTGTACTCTTACGGGAGGCGTTGTCTTATCAGGCATTTCAGGGAGAAGATGTGAAGAAGGTCAGCATCATAGATGTCGCCAGAGAGGCAGGGGTATCTGTTTCTACCGTCTCGCTGGTTCTGCGTCAGAAAGGAAAGATCTCAGAGGCGACGATTGAAAAAGTCCACGCCGCCATCACCGCCCTGGGCTACGTGCATAACGTGGCCGCCGCCAATCTTCGCGCCAACACCTCCAATCTTATCGGCCTGATCCTGCGCGATTTCAGCGACAGCTTTTCCATCAAAGTGATGGCCAGCATCGTCCAGGAGCTGGAAAAGCAGGGTTATATGGTCTTTCTCGGCCAGCCGCTGAACGACGGCGAGCACCTCGAGCGCTGCCTGCTCTCTTTCAAACAGCAGGGCGTCGCCGGGGTAATCTATCTGGCTTCCGATACGCGTCATGCCGCGCTGCCGGCGCTGATCCGCCAGTGCCCGCTGCCGCTGGTGGCGGTGTCGCAGTCGCTGCTCAACGAAACCTGCAATCTGGTGATGCGCGATAATCGTCAGGCGGCGCATCTGGCTACCCGCTATCTGATTGAGCGCGGCCATCGCAATATCGCCTATATCGGCGGCAGGGAGGGAGATCTGATCCGCGAGCAGCGCCTGCTGGGTTTTCGCAGCGCGATGACGCAAAACGGGCTGGTGTTCCGCGACGAATCCGCCCCCGCATGCAGCGACGATACCCAGGCGGTGAGCTTCGCCACCCGCCAGCTGCTGGAGAAAAACAACACCATCACCGCCCTGCTCTGCCACTCCCCGGATGCGATGATCGGCTCTATCTCCGGTATTCATCACGTTGGCCGCACGGTGGGGAAAGATGTCTTTCTTACCCAGCAGGTAGCGCTGGTGGGGTTTGAGGATATGCTGCACGTTAATCTCACCTCCCCGTCGTTTACCTATGTCTCCTCCGCCAGCGAAGAGACCGGGCGTCAGGCGGCGGGGCTGATGATCCGCCAGCTGAAAGAGCCTGAGCTGCAAACCCAGCGCATTACCCTCTCCGGACAGCTTGTCGCGCGGGAATCGGCGTAATTCAGATTTCCGCCGGGACCTGAGTTCAGCGGCGCTCTGCTATATTTCCATGATTTGCCATGGATAATCACTATGCCAACCATCATTACCCACGCCGCCGTACCGATCTGCCTCGGTCTGGGGCTGGGCACCCGGGTTATTCCCCCTCGCCTGCTGTTCGCCGGGATCGTTCTCGCTATGCTGCCGGATGCCGACGTGCTGTCATTTAAGTTTGGCGTCGCCTACGGCAATATTTTTGGTCATCGCGGATTTACCCACTCGCTGCTGTTTGCCTTTGTGGTGCCGTTACTCTGCGTGCTGGCCGGGCGACGATGGTTCCGGGCGGGGCTGATGCGCTGCTGGCTGTTTTTAACCGTGTCGCTGCTGTCGCACAGCCTGCTGGATTCGGTGACGACGGGCGGGAAAGGGGTCGGCTGGCTGTGGCCGTGGTCGGATGAACGCTTCTTCGCGCCCTGGCAGGTGATTAAGGTCGCGCCCTTTGCCCTCTCACGCTATACCACGCCGTACGGGCATCAGGTGATTATCTCGGAGCTGCTGTGGGTGTGGCTGCCGGGGGTGGTTGTGATGGGGATGTTGTGGTGGCGGCGTGCGCGCTGATGCCCTCACCCCGGCCCTCCCCACAGGGAGAGGGAGAAAACCGGACTATTCCCTCTCCCCTATGGGGAGAGGGTTAGGGTGAGGGGTTACTTACGGCGCCAGGTCGTACCCTGCGGGCCATCTTCCAGGATAATACCCATCTCGGTCAGACGGTTACGCGCGGCATCGGCAGCGGCCCAGTCTTTCGCCTGACGCGCTTCCAGACGCGCTTTGATTAACGCTTCAATCTCCGCCACTTCGCCGTCATCCGACTGCGCACCGCTCTGCAGGAAGGCTTCTGGCTCCTGCTCCAGCAGGCCGAGCACGCCGGAGAGTTTACGCATATGGGAAGCCAGCGCGTTGGCGGCGTGGGCATCTTCCCCTTTCAGGCGGTTCACTTCACGGGCCATATCGAACAGTGCAGAGTAGGCTTCCGGGGTGTTGAAGTCGTCGTTCATCGCCTCGACGAAGCGGGCTTCAAACGCCTCGCCGCCGGCCGCTGGCACGGAGGTGTCGGTGCCGCGCAGCGCGGTGTACAGACGCTCCAGGGCAGAACGCGCCTGCTTGAGGTTCTCTTCGCTGTAGTTCAGCTGGCTGCGATAGTGGCCGGACATCAGGAAGTAGCGGATGGTTTCGGCATCGTAATACTTCAGCACGTCGCGCACGGTGAAGAAGTTGCCCAGCGATTTAGACATCTTCTCGCG
The DNA here is from genome assembly GCF_023736175.1 of Leclercia sp. LTM14. Classification (NCBI taxonomy): domain Bacteria; kingdom Pseudomonadati; phylum Pseudomonadota; class Gammaproteobacteria; order Enterobacterales; family Enterobacteriaceae; genus Leclercia; species Leclercia sp. LTM14. The sequence goes on along the minus strand of NZ_JAIKTT010000005.1, from coordinate 161,670 downwards.
GTCAATCATCACCATGCCGGAGTGCATCCAGTAGTTCACGTATTCGCCGTCATGCGCGCAGGTGGACTGGGCGATTTCGTTTTCATGGTGCGGGAACATCAGGTCAGAACCGCCGCCGTGAATATCGAAGTGGTTACCCAGCTGTTTGCAGTTCATGGCCGAACATTCAATGTGCCAGCCTGGACGGCCCGCGCCCCACGGGGATGGCCAGCTTGGCTCGCCCTCTTTGGACATCTTCCACAGCACGAAGTCCATCGGGTTGCGCTTCACGTCAACCACATCCACGCGCGCCCCGGCCTGGAGCTGATCCAGATCCTGACGGGAGAGCTGGCCGTAGTGCGGGTCGGTCGGCACGTCGAACATCACGTCGCCGTTGTCCGCCACGTAGGCATGGCCTTTGGCAATAAGCTGTTCGGTGATCTCAATGATCTCCGGAATATGGTGCGTTGCGCGCGGCTCGAGGTCCGGGCGCAGGATATTCAGCGCGTCAAAATCCTTGTGCATTTCGCCGATCATGCGATCGACTAAGGCGACGAAGTTTTCGCCATTTTCGTTAGCGCGCTTAATAATTTTGTCGTCAATATCGGTGATATTGCGTACATACTTAAGGTTGTACCCGAGGAAACGCAGGTAGCGTGAAACCACGTCGAAGGCGACAAAGGTACGGCCGTGGCCGATATGACAGAGATCGTAAACGGTAATACCACACACGTACATGCCGACTTCCCCGGCATGAATAGGTTTGAATTCCTCTTTTTGGCGCGTCAGTGTGTTGAAGATTTTTAACATCGAAGATTCCATGTGAGACGTGTGTGGGTGAAAACGGCATATTCTAATGGTAATTCAAACCGGAAGCAGCAAGTAATGCAAGGTGATCGCGCGTTGCGGTTATGCTATAACAAGCGCTTATTGTGGCCCCTGGCGGGGTCGAAGCACCACTATAACGGAACAGGATGCAAAAATGGTTACTTTCCACACTAATCATGGCGATATCGTAATCAAAACCTTTGATGACAAAGCGCCTGAAACAGTTAAAAACTTCCTGGACTACTGCCGCGAAGGTTTCTACGACAACACTATTTTCCACCGTGTTATTAACGGCTTTATGATCCAGGGCGGCGGTTTTGAACCTGGCATGAACCAGAAAGAGACCAAAGCGGCGATCAAAAACGAAGCGAACAACGGTCTGAAAAACACCCGCGGTACCCTGGCAATGGCCCGTACTCAGGCGCCACACTCTGCCACCGCGCAGTTCTTCATCAACGTAGCAGACAACGACTTCCTGAACTTCTCCGGCGAAAGCCTGCAGGGTTGGGGCTACTGTGTGTTTGCAGAAGTGGTTGAGGGTATGGACGTGGTTGACAAGATCAAAGGCGTTTCTACCGGCCGCAGCGGCATGCACCAGGACGTTCCAAAAGAAGACGTTGTGATCACAAGCGTGACCGTCAGCGAATAATTCGTGGCGACACTCTTTATTGCAGATCTGCATCTGCAAACAGAAGAACCGGCGATCACCGCCGGTTTTCTGCGTTTTTTACAGGGCGAAGCCCGCCACGCCGACGCGCTTTACATCCTGGGCGATCTGTTTGAAGCCTGGATTGGCGATGACGATCCGAACCCGCTGCACCGCGACATAGCGAGTGCGCTTAAAGCGCTGGTCAACTCCGGCGTCCCCTGCTTCTTTATCCACGGTAACCGCGACTTTCTGCTGGGCAAACGCTTCGCCCGTGATTGCGGCATGACCCTGCTGGCGGAAGAGACCGTCCTCGACCTGTATGGCCGTAAAGTCCTGATCATGCATGGCGATACGCTCTGCACCGACGATACCGGCTATCTGGCGTTTCGCGCCAAAGTGCACACCCCCTGGATCCAGACGCTGTTTCTCGCCCTGCCGCTGTTTATCCGCAGCCGTATCGCCGCAAAAATGCGTGCCGGCAGCAAAGCCGCTAACAGCAGCAAATCAATGACCATCATGGACGTAAACCCGCAGGCGGTGGTCAGCGTGATGGAAAAGCACCATGTGCAGTGGCTGATCCACGGCCATACCCATCGCCCGGACGTCCATAGACTGACCGTAAACGGCGAACCCGCTAAGCGCGTGGTGTTAGGGGCCTGGCACACCGAAGGCTCGATGGTCAAAGTCACGCCTGAAGATGTGGATCTTATCGCCTTCCCGTTCTGAAATCCCTGCCCAGAAATCATTCAAATTTTTTGGACTATCTCAGCAAATTGTTTTGATTTTAATCACACTCTGGTCGGCCTATGATTACTCACATCAGGGCAACAACGCCCTATTCCAAACAAAACAGCTTAAGGAACATGACCATGAAATCCATCAAAACTTTCGTTGCAGTTGCCGCTCTGTCTCTGATCTCTTTCGGTTCTTTCGCCCAGAGCGTGAGCGCTACCGCCTCTACCCTTGACCGTGCAGAAGCGAAAATTGCCGCTCAGGCCGCAAAAGAAGGTGCTGCTTACAAAATCACCAGCGCCCAGTTCGACAACCGCGTGCACATGACCGCTGAACTGACTAAATAATTTGCCCGATTGCCGTGCCGCCAGATAAGAGCCCAGCGACAGCGACAATACGATGAAAAAGGAAAAGAGAATGAAAACTATCAGTATCGTCAGCGCCCTGCTGCTGGCCGCTTCACTGTCCTCTGGCGCGATGGCTGCAGAGCACCATTTCTCCACCCCGGAAGCGGGTTCGAATATCGACACGGCGGTGCATCAGAATCATATTGATGTGAACCATGCTTTCGACAAAGAGAACCTGACCGCAGGCAATCTGCTGTAAGCCGTAAAGCAGACTGTAAAAAGACCGCCTTTTGGCGGTTTTTTTATTGCATAAAGCGACAGACTTTGGCGGAAGTTTTAGCCGCGCAACCGTTTTCCTTGCCTGTAGATCGTGCTATTCTCTGTCACCTCAAAAGCCGAGAGTTGTGCACCACAGGAGTTTTAAGACGCATGTCTTCCAGCAATAATCCGGCGCGTGTCGCCATCGTAATGGGGTCCAAAAGCGACTGGGCTACCATGCAGTTCGCCGCCGAAATCTTTGACATCCTGAACGTTCCTCACCACGTTGAAGTGGTCTCCGCGCACCGCACCCCCGATAAACTGTTCAGCTTCGCCGAAGGCGCAGAAGAGAACGGCTATCAGGTGATTATTGCCGGTGCCGGCGGTGCCGCGCATCTGCCCGGCATGATTGCTGCCAAAACCCTGGTGCCGGTGCTCGGCGTCCCGGTTCAGAGCGCAGCCCTGAGCGGCGTCGACAGCCTCTACTCCATCGTGCAGATGCCGCGCGGCATTCCTGTTGGTACGCTGGCCATCGGTAAAGCGGGCGCTGCCAACGCCGCCCTGCTGGCCGCACAGATCCTCGCAACCCACGATAAAGCACTCCATCAGCGCCTGGCGGACTGGCGTAAAGCCCAGACCGACGAGGTGCTGGACAATCCCGACCCGCGAGGTGCGGCATGAAGCAGGTTTGCGTCCTTGGTAACGGCCAGTTAGGCCGTATGCTGCGTCAGGCCGGTGAACCGCTGGGGATCACCGTCTGGCCGGTTGGGCTGGACGATGAACCTGAAGCCGTGCCGTTTCAGCAAAGCGTCATCACCGCAGAGATTGAGCGCTGGCCTGAAACCGCCTTAACCCGCGAGCTGGCGCGTCATAACGCCTTCGTCAACCGCGACGTCTTTCCGATCATCGCCGACCGCCTGACGCAAAACAGCTGTTTGACGATCTGCATCTCGCCACCGCGCCGTGGCAGCTGCTGACCGAAAAAGGCCAGTGGCCGGGCGTGTTTGACACGCTGGGCGAGCTGGCGATCGTCAAGCGTCGCGTGGGCGGCTACGACGGCCGCGGCCAGTGGCGTCTGCGCGCCGGTGAAACCGACCAGCTGCCGGACGAGTGCTACGGCGAGTGCATCGTTGAGCAGGGCATCAATTTCAGCGGCGAAGTGTCGCTGGTCGGTGCCCGCGCCCACGACGGCAGCACGGTTTTCTATCCCCTGACCCACAACCTGCATCAGGACGGCATTCTGCGCACCAGCGTGGTCTTCCCGCAGGCGGACGCAGCCCAGCAGGCGCAGGCTGAAAGCATACTCTCTGCCATCATGCAGGAGCTGGGCTACGTGGGTGTGATGGCGATGGAGTGTTTCGTTACGCCGGAAGGTCTGCTGATCAACGAGCTGGCACCGCGCGTGCACAACAGCGGTCACTGGACGCAAAACGGGGCGTCCATCAGTCAGTTTGAGCTGCATCTGCGCGCCATCACCGGGCTGCCGTTGCCGAAGCCGGTGGTGAACAGCCCGTCGGTGATGATCAACCTGATCGGCACCGATCTGAACTACGACTGGCTGAACCTGCCGCTGGTGCACCTGCACTGGTACGACAAAGAGGTGCGTCCGGGTCGTAAGGTCGGCCACCTGAACCTGAACGATACCGACACCGCGCGCCTGAGCGTCGCGCTGGACGCTATCGTGCCGCTGCTGCCGCCAGAGTACGCCAGCGGTATTGCCTGGGCGCAGTCCGCACTCAGCTAAGCCTCACCGCCGGGGAGTTGACCTTCCCCTTCCCCGGCGTAAAATCCTGCCCATCGCTGTTTTGAGGGATCCTTATGAACGATGGGACGGACTACCGCGCCATTCTTACCGCCGACACGCCATTGATTGACGTGCGTGCGCCCGTGGAATTTGCTCAGGGCACCATGCCTGCGGCAATCAACCTGCCTTTAATGAACGACGACGAACGCGCCGCCGTGGGCACCTGCTATAAGCGCCAGGGGCCGGAAGCCGCGCTCGCGCTCGGCCACCGTCTGGTGAGTGGCGAGACGCGCGAACAGCGCCTGGAGGCCTGGCGCGCCGCCTGCTTTGCCCGGCCGCAGGGCTACATCTGCTGCGCCCGGGGCGGGCAGCGCTCGCATATCGTGCAGGCGTGGCTGAAAGAGGCAGGCGTGGATTACCCGCTGATCCGGGGCGGCTATAAAGCGCTGCGTCAGGCGGCAATGCAGGCGACCGTCGAGCAGGCGCAAAAACCCAGCGTGCTGATTGGCGGCTGCACCGGGAGCGGCAAAACGCTGTTAGTGAAGGCGCATCCTGAGGGCGTGGATCTCGAAGGGCTGGCGCACCATCGTGGCTCCTCCTTTGGCCGCACGCTGGCCCCGCAGCTCTCCCAGGCGAGTTTTGAAAACCATCTGGCGGTTGAGCTATTAAAAAAAGACGCCACGCGCTGGGTACTGGAAGACGAAGGCCGGATGATCGGCTCCAACCACCTGCCGGAATGCCTGCGCGATCGCATGACGCAGTCGCCGATTGTGGTGGTCGAGGATCCGTTTGAAGTGCGTCTTGAGCGCCTTCGGGAAGAGTATTTCGCGCAGATGTGGCAGGCCTTTCGCGAGGCGCGGGGAGAAGAAGCGGGCTGGCTGGAGTATCGCGACTATCTGCACCACGGACTGTTTGCCATCCGCCGCCGTCTGGGGTTGCAGCGTTATGCAGAATTTACCGCCCTGCTGGATTGCGCCCTGGACGATCAGCAGCGTACCGGCAGCACCGAAGCGCATTTCAGCTGGCTTGCGCCGCTGCTGAATGACTATTACGACCCGATGTACCGTTATCAGCTGGAGAAAAAAGCGGAGAAGATTGTGTATCGCGGGACGTACGGGGATGTTTCAGAGTGGCTGAGCCGCTGAAAAAAAGCCGGGTGGCGGCTACGCCTTACCCGGCCTACAGGTTCGGCGCGTTTTTGTAACCCCGCCACCGGAGAACAGACCGCATCCCACGTAGCCCCGGTAAGCGTAGCGCCACCGGGGAACAGACCGCACCCCACGTAGCCCCGGTAAGCGTAGCGCCACCGGGGAATAGACCGCACCCCACGTAACCCCGGTAAGCGCAGCGCCACCGGGGAACAGACGATTTAGAAGTCGTAACGCAAACGCACCAGGTTCATATCGCCCAGATCGTCGGTGCTGGAGGTGAACACGTGCTCGTAATCCACGCGGAAGCCGTAATCCAGCTGGAAGCTGATACCCACGCCGTTGTCGATGCGCTGGTAGTTGCGGCCATTCATGGTCTCGATGCGGTCGCCCATGAAGTAAGGCTGGATGGATTTCACCGCATACTGACCAATCGGGAATTTATAGCCCGCAAAGTACTCAATACCCCACGCGTCACCCGCGAAGTAGTCGTTTACTGACACTTTTTTGCTGGTCATGAAGTTCTGATACCAGCCGCCGCCTGCGGAGAAGGTCCAGTTGTCCGGGGTCCAGCTCAGCGCGGTACCAAGGATATTCTGATCCCAGGTTTTGCTGTCGCCGTTATCCGGGTTACGCATGTCCGCACGGGTGTAGTTCCACGCCGCGCCCCAGGTCAGGTCGGTGGTCAGGCGATAATCCAGACCCAGTGAACCGCCGCCTTTACGCTTGTAGCGCAGGCCGTTGCCCGGCAGGTATTCGCTGTCTTCGAACAGGTAAGAGGCGTAGATGTCCGCATCGCCAAGGGTTTTCTTGTACTTCAGCATCTGGCGTGAACGGTAAGAGCCGTCGTAGTCGCCGTTGATGCCGTTACCCGGCGCCTGGCCGATCATGTCGTAGTCCCAGATATCGGTTTTCGCGCCAACCACATCGTAGTAAACGCTGTTCTGCTGACCGAAGGTCAGGGTACCCCAGGTATCGCTTTTCAGGCCGGTGTAGAGCATACGACGGGAGGTATCACGCGCGCCGTCTGCATGGTGGTTATCCCAGTTGAACTGGGCCGGAATGTTCACACCCAGCTCGTAGTAGCTCACCCAGCTGATGTCATCAAACAGGTAGTAATCTGCCGCGAAACGGAAGCGGGTGCCGCCGTCAAAGCCGTTACGCTTGTAGCTGTTTTTGCCGTCGTCGCCGGTCATATTCTGGAACTGGGGACGAATACTGCCGCCAACGGTAAAGTTGAGGCGGCTCAGCGGGTTGCCCGCCTGCGGATCTTGTTTCAGAACGGTGATTTCAGCCCGGGATGCAAAAGACGTCAATGCCACTGCAGCGCCAATAGCGACTGCCAGCGCTTTTTTATTTATTGTCACTGTTTTTCCTTGATAGACACACTGCCATTTATTTGGCAGGTGAATATTAACCAGGATTTATCTGTCCGTGTTGTCCGGTTTTTAATGATTTGTGCCACTAATACTCAGTGTTTTATCTTTTTATGCTACTAAGACATCACGCACCGATATAAAAACCGGTGCGCGATGATTACGGAAAGGGATTAACCGGAGAACTGGCGGAACAGGGCTTTGCCCTTAAGTAGCCGGGCCCCCAGCCAGCCGCCGCACAGCGAGAGCATCACCGCGCCGCTGAGCGGCAGGATCACCCACAGCCGCCAGTCAGGCTCCCACGGGAAGTCGAACACCCGGGTTTGCAGCACCGCCAGCGCGGTTTCGGCCCCGATGGCCGCCACCAGGCCAGCCACCAGTCCCAGCAGGGCGAACTCGCTCCAGAGCGTGGTGCGCAGCAGTTTTTTACCGGCGCCCAGGGTGCGATAAACCACCAGCTCCTGATGGCGCTGACGCATCCCGACCTGCACCTGCGCCAGCAAAAGCAGCACGCCGCAGATCGTCACCAGAACCACCATCACCTCCAGCGCCCGACTTACCTGCTCCAGCACCTGCCCGACCTGCTTGAGGATCGCGCCGATATCCAGCAGGCTGATGGTCGGGAACTCGCGGTTAAGCTGGGTGAGCATGCCGTTGCCGTTCTCCCAGCGGAAGCTGGTCAGCCAGCTCTGGGGCTGTCCGTCCAGCGCCCCGGAAGGGAAGATGAAGAAGAAGTTTGGCCGCAGGCTCTCCCAGTCAACCTTGCGCAGGCTGGTGACTTTAGCGCTGAAGTCCTGGGTATCGCCGGTAAAGGTCACCGTATCTCCCAGGGCGACGTTCAGGCGTTTTGCCAGCCCCTCTTCCATTGACACTTCCCCCGCGCCTGGCGGCCAGGTTCCGGCGGTGATGGGGTTATGATCCGGGCGTTTATCCTGCCAGGTCAGGTTCAGCTCGCGGTTAAGGGATTCATCTTTATTACCCTCGGTAGACTGGCCGTTAATCCGGGTCAGACGCGCCCGCACGATGGGATAGTAGGACTCGGGGATAATCTGATGCTCCGAGAGGAACGTCTTCAGCGGCGTCACCTGCTCCGGGGCGATGTTAATCAGGAAGTAGTTCGGGCTTTCGGGCGGGAGCTGCTGTTGCCAGCGATCCAGCAGGTCGCCGCGCAGCACCAGCAGCAAAGCCAGCAGCATAAACGACAGCGAGAAGGCCGACAGCTGGCTGAGGGTTGACCACGGCTGGCGCAGCAGGCGATTCACCGCCAGACGCACCGGCAGGGATTTTACCGTCAGCCCCTTAAGCACGCTGAGCAGCATCCAGCCCAGCACGCCGCAGAGCAGCGCCAGCACCACGGCCCCGGCCAGCACCGCCCACAGCAACATGCTGCCGCCCATCAGCCAGGCGAGGAGCACCACCACCAGCACCACAATCGCCGGAATATAATATTTCAGCGGCCAGACGCTGGCCACCACGTCGCGGCGCAGGACGCGCAGCGGCTGCGTCGCCAGCAGCAGGCGATAAGGGCGCAGCCCCACCAGCAGGGAGATAACGGTCATGGCCCCAATCGCCCACAGCCACGGCCACAGGCTGGCAGGCGGCAGCGCGGCGGGCAGCACCGGCCTGAGCAGCACCATCAGCACCTTCTCGAACAGCAGCCCCATCGCCCCGCCGGTGACAGCAGAAAGGGTAAGCACCATCAGCCACTGGCCGACAATCAGTTTGCGCAGCTGTGCCCTGCCCGCGCCGAGGGTTTTGAGGATCGCCACCAGGTCGTAGCGACTGCGGCAGTAGTGGCCCATGGCCACCGCCACCGCCGCGACCGCCAGCAGCAGCGTTAACAGCGCCGACAGCAGCAGGAACTGCTGGGAACGCTCCAGCGACTTGCCGAGCGCGCCATCCTCCTGCTCCATTCCGGACCAGCGGTGCTCCGCCTTCAGCTGCGGCAGCAGCCATTTTTCATAGGTGCTCAACTGGGCGGGCGTACCGCCAAACTTAATGCGCCAGGTGACGCGACTCCCGGGCTGTACCGCCGCGGTTTTGGCGACATCTGCGGTGTTCATCAGCAGGCGCGGCGCCATCTGGAAGGGGTTGAAGCCGGAATCCGGCTCCTGAATCACCTCTCCGGCGATTTTCAGTGTGGCATCCCCGACGTCAATGCTGTCGCCGGTTTTCAGATTCAGCAGCGCCATCAGGCGCGAGGCCAGCAACACCGTCCCCGGCGCGGGCTTGAGGCCCGGCGGGTTGGTTTGTAGCTCGCCGTACATCGGGTAAATATCATCGACGGCCTTTACGCTTGCCAGCTGCGGCGTATCGGCGGCAAAGGTCATGGTCTGGAAGCTCAACTGCTCGCTGACCTTCAGCCCCTCTTTTCTCGCCTCCTCAAGCCACGCCTGGGGTACCTCGCGGGAGCTGCGCAGCGTGCGATCTCCGGCCATAAACTCACGGCTTTGCTGGCTGAGCCCCTTTTCCATGCGATCGCTGACGCTGCCGAGCGCCAGCACGCAGGCCACCGCCAGGCTTAACGCCAGCCAGACGATCAGCAGCGAGGGGGAGCGCCATTCGCGCCAGAACCAGCGGGTAATCATGCTTCCTCCTGCAATTCGCCATTCACCAGGCGCAGGCGGCGATCGCAGCGGGCAGCCAGTTGCGGATCGTGGGTGACGAGGATCAGCGTGGTGCCGTGCTCGCGGTTAAGCGAGAACAGCAGATCGGCAATTTTGTCCCCGGTCTGGCGATCGAGGTTACCGGTGGGTTCGTCGGCAAACAGCACATCCGGGCGGCCATTGAACGCACGGGCCAGCGCCACGCGCTGCTGCTCGCCGCCGGAGAGCTGCGCCGGAAGGTGATCGAGGCGTTTACCCAGCCCCAGCTGTTCCAGCAGCGCCCTGGCGCTCTCCCGGCTGTGGGCGGTATTCTCGCCGCGCAGCAGCCCCGGCAGCTCAACGTTCTCCAGCGCGTTAAGGGTCGGGATCAGCATAAACGACTGAAAAACAAAACCAATGTGCTTTGCCCGCAGGGCGGCGCGCGCCTCTTCATCCAACGCATGCAGGGGCTGGCCGACCAGGTTGACCTCACCGCTGCTGCCGTCATCCAGACCGGCGAGGATCGCCAGCAGCGTGGATTTGCCCGAACCCGATTCACCAATCAGGGCGATGCTCTGCCCGCGTTTGACAATGAGTTCAACTCCGGTAAGGATGGAAAGCTCGTGCTCCCCCTGACCCACGGACTTCTTAAGATGATGAACTTCAACAATGTTTTCCGCTGGCATTTGCCCTTCCTGTTTTTGATTCTGTTCTCATTTCGCGCCGCGGCGGCGGACACGCTATTAATTCTGGGTGACAGCCTGAGCGCTGGCTACCGGATGGCGGCCAGTGCCGCCTGGCCTGCGCTGCTGAACGATAAATGGCAGAGCAAAACGACGGTCGTCAACGGCAGCATCAGCGGCGACACCTCCCAGCAGGGACTTTCCCGTCTGCCTGCCCTGTTGAAACAGCATCAGCCGCGCTGGGTGCTGGTGGAGCTTGGCGGCAATGACGGCCTGCGCGGTTTCCAGCCGCAGCAGACGGAGCAGACCCTGCGCAAAATTTTGCAGGATATCCGCGCCGCCAACGCCCAGCCGATGCTGATGCAAATTCGCCTGCCTGCTAACTATGGTCGTCGGTATAATGAAGCCTTCAGCGCGATATATCCGAAGCTCGCCAAAGAGTTCGATGTTCCGCTGCTGCCCTTTTTTATGGAAGAGGTCTACCTGAAACCGCAGTGGATGCAGGACGACGGTATTCACCCCAATCGGGACGCCCAGCCGTTTATCGCAGACTGGATGGCAACCCGGCTGGCTCCTTTAGTTAAACATGACTCGTAATTCAGCGGAGATCCTGACAGGTAAAGTTATGCAAAAATCGGTCTTAATAACAGGATGTTCCAGCGGAATTGGCTTTGAAAGCGCCCTTGAACTGAAGCGTCAGGGATTCTGGGTGCTGGCCGCCTGCCGCAAACCCGAAGACGTTGAACGGATGAACAACATGGGTTTTGCCGGCGTGCTGCTGGATCTGGATTGTGCAGAAAGCATTGAACGCGCCGCCGATGAAGTGATCGCCCTGACCGGTAATCGCCTGTATGGGCTGTTTAACAACGCCGGATTTGGCGTTTACGGCCCGCTGCAGACTATTACGCGCCAGCAGCTTGAACAGCAGTTTTCGGCCAATTTTTTTGGCGTCCATCAGCTTACCATGCGCCTGCTGCCCGCCATGTTGCCGCACGGCGAGGGCCGGATTGTGATGACCTCCTCGGTGATGGGGCTCATCTCCACGCCGGGTCGCGGGGCATACGCCGCCAGCAAATATGCGCTGGAAGCCTGGTCGGATGCACTGCGCATGGAGCTGCGCCACAGCGGAATCAAGGTGAGCCTGATTGAACCGGGCCCTATCCGCACCCGCTTTACCGACAACGTCAATCAAACCCAGGCCGACAAGCCGGTGGAAAATCCCGGCATTGCCGCACGTTTTACGCTGGGGCCGGAGGCGGTGGTCGCCAAAGTGCGCCATGCTTTTGAGAGCAAAAACCCCAAAATGCGTTATCCGGTCACGCTGGTGACCCACGCCGTCGGCCTGCTGAAGCGCCTGCTGCCGGGCCGGATGATGGACAAAATTTTACAGGGCTGAGTTGAAGCCACGCGTCACGCCCCCATGTAAACAGAAACTCATAATCGAGAATGCCGCATGTCCGTACAGAATATTGTCAACATTACCGAAGCAAACCTGCACCAGACCCTTGAACAGTCGATGACCAAACCGGTGCTGTTCTACTTCTGGTCTGAGCGGAGTCAGCACTGTCTGGAACTGACCCCGGTCCTTGAGAAGCTGGCCGCCCAGTACAATGGTCAGTTTATTCTGGCGAAGCTCGACTGCGACGCCGAGCAGATGATCGCCTCGCAGTTTGGCCTGCGCGCCATTCCGACGGTCTATCTGTTCCAGAACGGTCAGCCGGTGGATGGCTTCCAGGGCCCGCAGCCGGAAGAGGCGATCCGCGCCCTGCTGGATAAAGTGCTACCGCGCGAAGATGAGCTGAAAGCGCAGCAGGCGGCGGCACTGATGGCCGAAGGCAAGCATGACGACGCCCTGCCGCTGCTGAAAGAGGCGTGGCAGCTTTCCGGTCAGAACAGCGAAACCGGCCTGCTGCTGGCGGAAACGCTGATTGTCTTAAAGCGTTCTGAAGACGCCGAAGTGGTGCTGAAAACTATCCCACTTCAGGATCAGGATACCCGCTACCAGGGGCTGATGGCGCAGATTGAACTGCTGAAGAAAGCCGCGGATACGCCGGAAATTCAGCAACTGCAACAGCAGGTGGCCAACAACCCTGGCGACGCGGCGCTGGCCAGCCAGCTTGCACTGCAGCTGCATCAGGTAGGTCGTAACGAAGAAGCGCTGGAACTGCTGTTCAGCCATCTCAAAACCGATCTGGCTGCGGCTGACGGCCAGGCGCGTAAAACGTTCCAGGACATTCTGGCGGCACTCGGCACGGGTGACTCCCTGGCCTCCTCCTATCGCCGTAAGCTTTACGCTCTGCTGTACTGATCGTTGAGAAAATACTGGAGCCGCCGTTATGGCGGCTTTTTTATATCTGCCGCTAGCGTTCGTTAAGTCTTTCTAATGCTTTATTTTGAAAAAAGTTAATGAGTCTTTAACGATGTAAAATATAGTCTTTAGCATGTCCACGCTTCTGAACGGATAGCCCGCCTGCAGTAACCTTTATTTTCCATTTGTGATCGGCGCAAAACTCCCGCACGCGGTGCTAATAGCCTCATCTTGCGGGAGATGTTAAACTTTTTCGCGATAAAAATGGCTCGCTTTTAACTATAGGAAGTATGCGGCATGACACATATCTTTTATGAGTTCACCTCCCTTAAGCCGGGTGTTCCTAATGTAGAAACATTAATGCAAGTCATCCACTCCTCGGCAGAAACCAGTTTTGTTATTGGCCCTGAAGTCGTTGATTTCGTAAAAAAAGCGTTGATCGTTAATACCACTATTGGCAGCTTTAAAAATTGCAAATTCGCTTTCGACAACGGCACGCACTTCATTGAATTTGATGGGAAAGGTAAATCGAAGCGCTACGACGAGGTTCCGGAATGGTTTGTCTCCCCGGCAGACTTTTCCCGCTCGCAGTGGCTGATCAACCATAAGCTGTCGGATGTGATGGCGACGAAGTTTATCGAAGTGCTGATGTCTTACCCGCTGAAAGAGCGTCGTGCCCACTGCAATCTGCTCTTCGGATTAGACTTGCATAAGACAGGTATCGTGCCGTCCACGACTCCTGCCGCGAGCAAAATCGGCAATAAAAACGGTAAAACAACGAAGCCGAAAATCATCGAACTGGGCTCCTTTGAGCTGTTCAGCCAGTTCTTTGACCGCCTGAAAAGCGCCGTGGCAGAGGATCAGTTCCCGACCCTGCAGGTGCTGACCGGTATCGATAACCTGTCAAAAGCGCCAAATAACCTCAAACAGGGGATCCGCACCTGGTTCAAAGCGATCACCGGCGATCTGCCGCCTAACAATAAGCGCGTCGAAGCCGGTAATGCCGGTCTGTTCTGCGCCCCGGTGCGCGAACAGCTGCAGCAGATTGAAGCCATTGGCCTGGAAAAATACTATGCCGGGCTGTCACGGGCAATCAACGAAGCGGGCGAGCAGTACATCTCTGACTTCGCTTACACCCATCCCGACGCCTGACCTGCCGCTGCCGACTAAAAACCCCGTCGCCCTGCTATTTTTAGCGGGGCTTTTTTACGTCTGGACCCTGCCCGGCTCGTTGATTCAAGGCGAATTTCCCCCTGTTTGCCGATATACTAATGGGCAACAAACGAACAATTGTTATCGCAACATGGAATACAAAACAGGAGGTTTTACATGTTCATCGTCATCCCTATTCTCATCTTCGTGGCGCTGGTGATCGTCGCCGCTGGCGTCAAAATTGTTCCGCAGGGCTACCAGTGGACGGTTGAGCGTTTTGGTCGTTACACCAATACGCTGCAGCCGGGGTTAAGCCTGGTCGTGCCGTTTATGGACCGCATTGGCCGCAAGATCAATATGATGGAACAGGTGCTCGATATCCCGTCGCAGGAGGTCATCTCCCGGGATAACGCCAACGTGACCATCGACGCGGTGTGCTTTATTCAGGTGATTGACGCCCCGAAAGCCGCCTACGAGGTGAGCAACCTTGAGTTAGCCATCATCAACCTCACGATGACCAATATCCGAACCGTGCTGGGCTCGATGGAGCTGGACGAAATGCTCTCCCAGCGCGACAGCATCAATACCCGCCTGCTGCACATCGTCGACGAAGCCACCAACCCGTGGGGCATTAAAGTCACGCGTATTGAGATCCGTGATGTGCGCCCGCCAGCAGAGTTGATCACCTCGATGAACGCCCAGATGAAGGCCGAGCGAACCAAGCGCGCCTACATTCTGGAGGCCGAAGGGGTGCGCCAGGCGGAGATCCTCAAAGCCGAAGGGGAAAAACAGTCGCAGATCCTTAAAGCCGAAGGCGAACGCCAGTCTGCCTTCCTGCAGGCCGAAGCCCGTGAACGTTCGGCGGAAGCAGAAGCCCGCGCCACCAAAATGGTTTCGGAGGCGATTGCTGCCGGGGATATCCAGGCGGTGAACTACTTTGTGGCGCAGAAGTACACCGAAGCGCTGCAGGCCATCGGCTCGGCGGATAACAGCAAGGTGGTAATGATGCCGCTGGATGCCAGCAGCCTGATGGGCTCGATCGGCGGGATCGCGGAGCTGATTAAAAACAGCGGCAACGAGCGCAAATTATGATCGCGTTAATTGCTGCACATCCGCACGTCTTCTGGCTGAGTCTCGGCGGCCTGCTGCTGGCGGCAGAGATGCTCGGCGGCAACGGCTATCTGCTGTGGAGCGGCGTGGCGGCCGTTATCACCGGCCTGCTGGTGTGGATCTTACCCTTCGACTGGGCCTGGCAGGGGGTGCTTTTCGCGGTACTCACCCTGATTGCCGCCTGGCTCTGGTGGCGCTGGCTCTCACGCCAGGTGCGCGCCCAGAAACCCGCCGATGCCCGGCTCAACCAGCGTGGACAACAGCTGGTGGGGATGCAGTTTACGCTGGATACCGCCCTGGTGAACGGGCGCGGCCATATGCGCGTCGGCGACAGCTCATGGCCGGTGATTGCCGATGCCGACCTTGTCGCCGGTACAAAAGTTGAAGTGGTGGCCGTCGAGGGGATCACCCTTCGCATCCGCGCCCTCTCCCGATAAGAACAGGATTAACAGAATGGTCAGGAAGACAACGCTGGCAATGAGCGTTAGCGCATTACTGGCAAGTGCCGTACCGGCATACGCCTCGTTTGATATTGAAGACTGTAAATGGAGCGATGACCATTGCCTGCTGAAAGGCGACCCGGTGCTGACACCCGGCAATGATTCCCGCGACAACCTGCTGCGCCTGCTGAGCGAAGCAAAATCCTTTGCCCTGCCCGTGCAGGCCACGCCTGCGGATATCACCCGCTCCCGAGACTTCTATTTTGCTTATCATCCGGAGTGGGATGCCGCAACGACACCTGCCACCGCCGCAGGGGAAGCACCGGTTGAAGAGAGTTCGCTCAGCAAACAGCTCGCCGCTCTGCAGCTTGACCCCGTTGAGATCCGCAACGACGGTGAGCTGGAAAACCGCTTCGTCTCGAACAGTGCCGACAGCGTGAGCCAGTTTTTTGCCGTCCTGCTGGCCGATGACACGCTCACGGCCGAACAGCGCCATGCCCTGGCCCGGGCGCGTTCAGGGCTCTATTCCGGCGCGACCGACGAGCAGCTGGCGGCATCTCTGGAGACTCTTCCGGCACAATCGACAGCCGTGCAGTACAAAACCTATCTGTCAGGGGCAGCCCTTTTTTATGCCGGGGATTACGCCGGGGCGGATCGCGCATTTAGCGCATTGATCGACAGCAATCGCCCGTGGCTGGCGGAAACCGCGCACTATATGCTGATGCGTACGGCGCTGAACAAAAGCAGCCAGAACAGCACGGGGGAGTACGGCGATTTCACTCTCGATCGCATCGATCGCTCTGCAGCCGAACAGGCGCAGAAAGCTGCCCAGGTCTATCTTCAGCGCTGGCCGGAGGGGCGTTATGCCGATTCCGCGCGCGGCATGTTGCGCCGTATCAACTGGTATCTGCAGGCCTGGCCGCAGCTGGCGGGGCTGTATGAGCAGCGGTTCCAGCAGGCCAGTGACGCCGGGGCGCTGCGCGGGCTGGTGATCGAATACGATAATGTCTTTGGCATGCAGTTCTATGTAAGCGCCGTGCAGGAGGCATTCCCCGACGCGCCGCTGGTCAGCTATACCGAAATGCTGCGCGCCCTTCGCCTGAACAGCGACGAGAAACCGACCCTGACGCAGCAGGTGCTCGACAGCAGCAAACCGGTGTTTGAAAAAAGCGGCAAGCTGGCGCTGTGGCGTAATCTGCAGTTGAACCTGTGGCGGGCGACAAACAACGATGCCGCCATTTTGCAGGCCGTTAAGCCAGCGGAAAAACTCCCGGCGCACGACATTCTCGCCTTTAGCGAACAGGTGCTGTACGGCGACGCGCTGATGGCGCAAAAGCAGTGGCTGGCGGCAGGTGATTTCTGGCTGACGTTGCTGAAGCTGAGCAAGGATGTCGAACAGCAGCAGTATGTGCAGGCCAGGCTGGCCGCCACGCTGGTGTTTAGCGGCAACGCAGAAGCAATTTTTGCTCCTGACAGCGCCGTCACCAACCTGCGGCTTCGCTCACAGGTGCTGAAAGCGGTGGCCTCGCCTGAGCGGTTACGCCAGCAGGCCAGCCAGGGGCCGAACAACGAGGAGCGCACCATTGCGCTGCACACGCTGTTGGTGCGTGATTTAACCGAAAACCGCTTCAGCGACTGGTTAACCGACAGGAAGCTCGCCAGCGCCATAGCGCCTCCGGTCGTGGGCAAAGCGTTTGACGATGTTAACCTGAGCGTTTTCGACTGGAACGGCGATGCCGCCGAAGCCGGTTACGTCTGTCGAAGTCTGGACAACACGGTGCAGGTACTCAGCCAGAACGCCAATGATGCCCATGCCCTGAACTGTCTGGGCGAGTTCTTCCGCACGACCAGTACCCATATCGATCTGTGGAAAGACAGCGCGGGCAACGGCCTGCTTGGCGCGGTGATCCAACGCAAGGAACCTTACGGCCAGTTCGACAGGCAGGGTTACTATCAGCAGGTCATCACCTCGCCAAAGGCGGAGCATGAAGATAAAAGCTACGCCCTCTATCGGGCCATCATGTGCTATGCCCCGTCCGGCTATAACGAATGTGGCGGAGCAGAGGTGGACAAAGCCCAGCGCAAAGGCTGGTTCACGCAGTTAAAAACGCAGTATCCGGGCAGTCCGTGGGCACAAAAACTCAAATACTACTGGTAGCCGCGCTGCTGGCCGGTCAGGCGCAGGCGCAGGAGATCGTTACCGCGCACGAGCACCCGGCCTTCTGGCTCTGGTCGGGGGTTAAGGCCAGCGATGCGCTGAAGGAGGCGCAAACGGTCTATCTGCATCAGGGAGAGGTGCTGGCCCGCCCGAATGAGGTGGTGTTCCAGCGCCTCGGACTGCCCGTCAGCCGCCTGACCTTTCCCTCAATCTGGCTGACCGTGCGCTTTACCACCCTCGACGTACCGCCTGAGATCTTCCCGAGAATAGTCCGCCTGATGCAGCGCTGGCAGGCGGCCGGTAATCAGGTGGTGGGTTTGCAGGTTGATTTTGATGCGGCCACCCACCAGCTGGCGGACTACGCCCGCTTTTTGCAGGCGTTGCGCCAGCAGCTGCCGGCCGAATTTTCGCTGGGGGTCACCGGGCTGCTGGACTGGGCAAAAACCGGGGATGTCGCCACGCTGAACGCGCTGGCGGTGGATGAACTGGTGATCCAGAGCTATCAGGGCCGCCATACGGTGGCCAACTATCAGGCCTATCTGCCCGCGCTTGCCCGGCTGCGCATTCCATTCAAGCTCGGGCTGGTCCAGAACGGCCAGCGGGATCGGCAGGCCGAAGCGCAGCTGCAACAATCCCCGTGGTATCGCGGTACGGTGGTGTTTATGCTCAACCCGGCCCGCGGTTAGGCCTTCGCCTTGCGATGACAGCAGCCGGACAGATTATCAATGATCGGACAGTCGGCGCCGTCATCCCCCGGACAGCTCTCCGCCAGGGCCAGCAATTGATCGCGCATCACCTGTAGTTCCACAATATGACGTTCAATCTCCGCCACCTTCTCCAGCGTCCGGCTTTTAACGTCGGCGCTATGGCGCGCGGGATCGTTGAACAGGTTCACCAGGTCGCCGCACTCTTCCAGATTGAAACCCACCTGTCGCGCCTGGCGCAGCAGCGTCAGTTCATCGAGGTGCTTCTGGGTATAGCTCCGGTAGCCGTTCTCACTGCGCAGCGGCGGCGTCACCAGCCCTTTCTCTTCGTAAAACCGAATCGCTTTGCTGGTTAAGCCGGTTTTTTTGGCAACATCACTGATATTCACGTTTCCCCCTTGACCTTCCCCTTGATGGAAGGTTTAACCTTCATAACAGTTAGATGAAAGTGTCTCTCCGGTCAATATCTGGCTGGAGATTTAGAAGGAGTTTACCTATGTCTCAAACCATCGACCTGACACTGGATGGCCTCTCCTGCGGCCACTGTGTCAAACGCGTTAAAGAGAGTCTGGAGCAACGCCCGGACGTTGAAAGTGCAGATGTGACCATCGAGCACGCGGTTGTCACCGGCAGCGCAAGCGCCGATGCCCTGATCGACACCATCAAACAGGCCGGTTACGGTGCGGCGTTAAGCCACCCAAAGGCTGATCCGCTGACAGCGTCAACAACTCCGTCGGAAGCACTGACAGCGGCCCCCTCTGAGCTTCCGGCAGCTCACGATAGCGATGACAGCCAGCAGCTGTTGATCAATGGCATGAGCTGCGCCAGCTGCGTCACCCGCGTTCAGGATGCCCTGCAGGCGGTTCCGGGTGTGGCACAGGCACGGGTCAATCTGGCGGAGCGCACTGCGCTGATCATGGGCAGCGCCTCCGCCGCTGATTTAGTGCAGGCGGTTGAAAAAGCAGGCTATGGCGCCGAGGCGATTGAAGATGACATCGAACGCCGGGCGCGCCAGCAGGAGACCGCCATCGCCACCATGAAACGTTTTCGCTGGCAGGCGATTGTCGCCCTGCTGGTGGGCATCCCGGTGATGGGCTGGGGAATGCTCGGCGATAACATGATGGTCACCGACGACAACCGCACGCTATGGCTGGCAATAGGCCTGCTCACGCTTGGGGTGATGATTTTCGCGGGCGGCCACTTTTACACCAGCGCATGGAAGAGCCTGAAAAACCGCACCGCCACCATGGACACGCTGGTGGCGCTGGGTACCGGCGCGGCGTGGCTCTACTCAATGAGCGTCAACGTCTGGCCGCAGTGGTTCCCGATGGAAGCGCGCCATCTTTATTATGAAGCCAGCGCGATGATTATCGGCCTGATTAACCTGGGCCATATGCTGGAAGCCCGGGCCCGTCAGCGCTCGTCGAAAGCGCTGGAAAGATTACTCGACTTAACGCCGCCTACCGCCCGGGTTGTGACCGAAAACGGCGAACAGAGCGTGCCGCTGGCAGAGGTTCAGGAAGGCATGATCCTGCGCCTGACCACCGGAGATCGCGTGCCGGTGGATGGGGAGATCACCCAGGGCGAAGCCTGGTTTGACGAAGCGATGCTCACCGGCGAGCCGGTGCCGCAGCAGAAAAGCGACGGGGAGAGCGTTCATGCCGGTACCGTCGTGCAGGATGGCAGCGTGCTGTTCCGCGCCAGTGCCGTCGGCAGCCACACCACGCTGTCGCGCATTATTCGTATGGTGCGCCAGGCCCAGAGCAGCAAGCCGGAGATCGGCAAGCTGGCCGATAAAATCTCTGCCATCTTCGTGCCGGTGGTGGTGGGTATCGCCCTGTTCAGCGCCGCTATCTGGTACTTCTTCGGCCCCGCGCCGCAGATTGTCTATACCCTGGTGATCGCCACCACGGTGCTGATCATCGCCTGCCCTTGTGCCCTGGGACTGGCCACGCCGATGTCGATAATCTCCGGTGTCGGGCGTGCCGCAGAATCGGGCGTGCTGGTACGTGATGCCGACGCCCTGCAGCGCGCCAGCACCTTAGACACCCTGGTGTTTGATAAAACCGGCACCCTCACCGAGGGTAAACCCCAGGTGGTTGCCGTCCATACCCTGGGGGGGATGAGCGAAGCCGAGGCCCTGAGTCTGGCGGGCGCACTGGAGCAGGGCTCCAGCCATCCGCTGGCCCGGGCGATTCTGGAGAAAGCGGGCAACGCATTACCGCAGATGAATAACTTCCGCACCCTGCGCGGGCTTGGGGTCAGCGGTGAGGTGGATAATCGCACCCTGCTGCTGGGTAACCAGGCGCTGCTCGCAGAAAACGGCATTGATACCCGTGCGCTGGACGAGCAGCTGCAAACCTGGGCTTCACAGGGGGCAACCCCGGTGCTTCTGGCGGTCGACGGACAGGCTGCGGCGCTGTTTGCCATTCGCGATCCATTACGCGCTGACAGCGTGGCTGCCCTGCAACGCCTGCACCGGGAAGGCTATCGTCTGGTGATGCTCACCGGCGATAACGCCACCACCGCCCAGGCTATCGCCCGGGAAGCGGGTATCGATGAGGTGATCGCCGGCGTGCTGCCGGATGGCAAAGCGGATGCGATTATCAAACTGCAGGGCCAGGGACGCCGCGTGGCGATGATTGGCGACGGCATCAACGACGCCCCGGCGCTGGCGCAGGCGGATGTGGGCATCGCCATGGGCGGCGGGAGCGATGTCGCCATCGAAACGGCAGCCATCACCCTGATGCGCCACAGCCTGACCGGAGTGGCCGACGCGCTTGCCATCTCGAAAGCGACGTTGCGCAACATGAAGCAAAATCTGCTGGGGGCCTTTATCTATAACGCCTTTGGTATTCCCATCGCCGCCGGGATCTTATGGCCGCTGACCGGCACGCTGCTGAACCCGGTAGTGGCCGGTGCCGCCATGGCCCTCTCCTCTATTACCGTGGTGAGCAACGCTAACCGCCTGTTGCGCTTTAAACCTAAAGCCTGAGGCTGTTGCAGGACAAGGACGTCTTGCGCCGCCCTGCCCCACGCGCTAGCATGAATTTTTCATTCAGGGAGCGCGTATGGGTCTGTTTCAACGTCTGAAAGCATCGTTTCGCGCCCTTTTTCCCCGCCGCTATCGCTGGCCTGGACTCGATATCACCCTTCCCGGCGGACAGCATCTGCATCTGGTCGGCAGCATCCATATGGGGACGCGAGATATGTCTCCGTTGCCCGAGGGGCTGATTAGCCGACTGCGTCAGGCCGACGCGCTGATCGTCGAAGCGGATATCTCCGGGGACGAGTCGCCTTTCGCCGGGCTTGCGATACCACCTCCGCTGGAGGAGCGTCTCAGCGCTACGCAACTGGCTGAACTGCAGCAGGTTGCCGACGAGCTTGGCTTATCTGTCTCGATGCTCGAGAGCCAGCCGCTATGGCAGATCGCGATGGTGTTGCAGGCCACCCAGGCGCAGCGGCTGGGATTACGGGGCGATTACGGCATCGACTATCAATTGCTGAATGCCGCACGCGCGCAGCAGTTGCCGGTTATCGAACTGGAGGGTGCCGCCAGCCAGATTGCGCTGCTGCGCCAGATGCCAAACGACGGTTTGCTGCTGCTGGAAGATACGCTAACCCACTGGCACACCAATGCCCGGCTGCTGCAAACCATGGTGAGCTGGTGGCTGGATTCGCCCCCTGCCGTTGACCGGCTGGCGCTTCCGGCCACGTTCAGCGAATCGCTGTATGACGTGCTGATGCACGAGCGCAATCAGGCGTGGTGCGAAAAGCTGCACGCGCTGCCTGCCGGACGGTATGTGGTGGCGGTTGGGGCATTGCATCTGTACGGCGAGGGAAATTTGCCGTCGTTGCTGAGATAAAAAAGTGGCCAATATTTCTATTGGCCCGTCAAAGAGGAATTTCATCATTGTTATTATGCCGGAGGAGACCTCCGGTTCAGAAGATTGTCGCTCAAAGTGACCATCACTGCCAACACTATATGCGCAAGATGGTGCTATTTTTTAGCCTCTTTTGAGGCGTATTCTTAAGGCGTTTATTGTCCGGGCTAAGAAGGATTGCTATGACTCCCGCCGTTAAATTACTCGAAAAAAACAAGATTGCGTTTCGGATCCACAGCTACGACCACGATCCGGCTGAAACCAATTTTGGTGATGAAGTGGTGCGTAAACTGGGTCTGAATGCGGACCAGGTTTATAAAACGTTGCTGGTCGCGGTGAATGGCGACATGAAACACCTCGCCGTGGCGGTGACGCCGGTTGCCAGCCAGCTGGATCTCAAGAAGGTCGCCAAAGCGCTGGGCGCGAAAAAAGTGGATATGGCGGACCCGATGGTTGCGCAACGCACCACGGGGTACCTGGTAGGTGGGATCAGCCCGCTGGGGCAGAAGAAGCGTCTGCCGACGCTGATTGATGCGCCCTCACAGGGGTTTGACACAATCTACATTTCCGGCGGCAAGCGCGGGCTGGACATTGAACTTTCGGCGAGCGATCTGGCGAAAATGCTGGATGCGCAGTTTGCGGATATTGCGCGCCGGGATTAAGGCATTGCCGGGCAGGGGCTGTGCGGCCTGGTGCCCTCACCCCGTCCCTCTCCCACCGGGAGAGGGCGCAAACATCAAAAACGGTAACGGGCGTTACCGTTTTGCTTTTACCTCGTAGGCCGGGTAAGGCGAAGCCGCCACCCGGCACTTACGGCGGTTACTGCCAGCTCACCTCACCCTGCGGTTCATAGGCATTCACATCCAGCGGTGAGTTCTGCTGGATGTACTGCTTGAGCACCTCGGCGTCGATAAAGCCGGTATTCACATAGCCCGGTTTATTATCGATATGCGGATAACCATCGCCGCCGGTGGCGTTAAAGCTTAACGTCGCCATCCGGTAGGTTTTGGCCGGATCGACCGGTTCGCCCTTGATCTTCAGGTCGCTCAGCACCCCGCCCTTCGCCACAAAGCTCACGTTGGCAAACTGTGGATAGGCTCCGGAGTCCGGTTTCATCTGCGCCACCGCCGTCAGATAGTCTGTCACCTCTTTGCCGCTCATATCGACATACACCAGCACGTTGCCGAACGGCTGCACCTTCAGCACATCTTTATAGGTGATGTCCCCGCCTTCGATGGAGTCGCGGATCCCGCCGCCGCTCATCACCGCAAAATCGGCACCGGTGCGCGCCATCTGCGCGGCCAGGATCAGATGCCCCATGTTGGTCTGCACGAAGCGCACCTTGCTGCGATCGCCTTCCAGTCGGCCGTTGAGCGTGCCAATCTTCACGTCCAGCTGCGCCTTGCCTTTATTCTGGAACGGCGTCAGCAGAGAGAGCATCTGTGGGTTTTCCGCAATTTCCGGAGTATAGAGCACGCGCTCGCTCTGGCCGTTATCGTAAGTGACCTTCTTCTTCAGGTTGACCGGGATCAGCTGGTAGTGCACCAGCTTCATCTCGCCGTTGCGGAATTCGAAGTCCGCGCGGCCCACATATTTGCCCCACTCGTGGGCCTGCACAATCCAGATCCCGTTCTGCTTGTCCGGCGCGCACGGCGTGCCTGGCACGTAATCCACCTGCTTTTTATTTTCCGACGCCATGCAGACCGGATCCTGGGAGTGACCGCCCACAATCATCGCCAGCGAGCCCGCCGGCAGGCTGCGCGCCATCTCAACATCACCCGGCGCGTTCGAGCCGTGCTCGCCGTTATCGTAGTGCCCCATGTGGGTGGTGGCGATAATCACGTCCGGTTTTTCGTTCTGCTGCAGCTCCTGGATCACCAGCTTCGCTTCGTCGGCCGGTTTACGGAATTCGATGTCGGTAAAATATTCCGGGTTGCCGATTTTCGCCGTGTCGTCGGTGGTCAGCCCCACCACCGCAATTTTAATATCCTGGCGTTTGAAAATGGCCCAGGGCTTAAATAAGCGCTCGCCGGTGCTTTTCTGGTAAATATTGGCGGAGAGGAACGGGAATTTGGCCCACTTCTCCTGCTGGCGTAATACTTCGATGGGATTATCAAACTCATGGTTGCCGACGGCCATCGCATCGTAGCCAATCAGATTCATGCCGCGAAAGTCGGGTTCTGCGTCCTGTAGATCGGATTCCGGCACGCCGGTATTAATATCGCCGCCGGAGAGCAGCAGCACGCTGCCGCCTTTTGCCGCCACCTCTTTACGGATCCCGTCCACCAGCGATTTCTGCGCCGAGAGGCCATATTCACCGTATTCGCTGCGCCAGAAGTGGCCGTGATGATCGTTAGTATGCAGGATGGTGATGTTATAGGTTTTATCTTTTTCCCAGGCCTGGGCTGGCAGGCTGAGCAGACCGCACGCCGCTATAATTGCCAGCGCGACGCCTCGCTTCATTAACTTCATTTCTTCACTCCCTGATCTTAGACAAACGCAAAAATTACAATGAGTCATCAGAATAGACAAATATGTTTTCAGAATTGCGACTTTCCTCAAATGTCAGGGACAGGTATGTTAGTCAGATAATAATTACTCCCTGCACTTCCAATAACAATCGACGTGGTATTTATGGCAATCAGCGAATCTACTCCTCCGGTGTCGGCGGCTAAGGCCCGCACCTCATTCGGTATTCTCGGCGCAATCAGTCTTTCGCATCTGCTTAACGATATGATCCAGTCGCTTATTCTGGCGATCTACCCGTTACTGCAGTCCGAGTTCTCTCTCACCTTCGTGCAGATCGGCATGATCACCCTCACCTTCCAGCTGGCGTCGTCGCTGCTGCAACCGGTGGTGGGCTACTGGACGGATAAATATCCGATGCCGTGGTCGCTGCCGATTGGCATGTGCTTTACCCTGAGCGGCCTGATCCTGCTGGCGATGGCGGGCAGCTTTGAAGGGGTGCTGGTGGCAGCCGCCCTGGTGGGCACCGGCTCGTCGGTCTTCCATCCGGAGTCGTCCCGCGTGGCGCGAATGGCCTCCGGTGGCCGTCACGGTCTGGCACAGTCGCTGTTCCAGGTGGGCGGCAACTTCGGCAGCTCCCTCGGTCCGCTGCTGGCGGCGGTGATTATCGCCCCGTACGGCAAAGGCAACGTGGCCTGGTTTGTGCTGGCGGCGCTGTTAGCGATTGTGGTGCTGGCGCAAATCAGCCGCTGGTATGCGGCTCAGCACCGGGTCAATAAAGGCAAACCAAAAGCGCCGGTGATAAATCCCCTGCCACGCAACAAGGTGATTCTGGCCGTCAGCATCCTGCTGATGCTGATTTTCTCCAAATACTTCTATATGGCGAGTATCAGCAGCTATTACACCTTTTATCTGATGGAAAAATTCGGACTATCGGTACAAAACGCCCAGTTTCACCTGTTCGCGTTCCTGTTTGCCGTCGCAGCCGGAACCTTTATTGGTGGGCCGCTGGGGGACAAAATCGGACGTAAATATGTGATTTGGGGCTCTATCCTCGGTGTTGCGCCCTTCACGCTTATTTTACCCTACGCAACCCTGTGGTGGACGGGCGTTTTAACCGTGATCATTGGTTTTATCCTCGCATCCGCTTTTTCTGCCATTCTGGTGTACGCTCAGGAGCTGCTTCCGGGGCGTATCGGCATGGTTTCCGGGCTGTTTTTTGGTTTTGCCTTCGGGATGGGCGGCCTTGGCGCGGCGGTATTAGGGCTGATTGCAGACCATACCAGCATCTTCCTGGTCTACAAAATCTGCGCTTTCCTGCCACTTCTTGGGATGTTGACTATATTCCTGCCTGATAACCGGCATAAATCCTGATTTATCTGCGGCCAAACTACAGCTTTGGCCGCGCCCTTCCCTTCTGCCATCAGCCTTTCTTCACCACACCTCTGATAAATCGTCCGGATGTACGTCCGTTTAACCCTTATTGCTGTTTTCATTAAAATTCAATAATTATTCATAAACGTAATCATTAATTTTGTCATAAACTATTACACGGCTTTTTGGTTTACGAACCAAAAATGGAGTCATACAGCAACGAAAGGAGACGGAATGCACCACGCCACACCGCTTATCACCACCATTGTTGGTGGACTTGTACTCGCTTTTATACTCGGCATGATTGCCAACAAACTGCGTATTTCCCCTCTGGTGGGCTATTTAGTGGCGGGCGTGTTAGCTGGTCCGTTTACCCCTGGTTTTGTTGCTGATACGAAACTTGCCCCCGAGCTGGCGGAGCTTGGGGTGATCCTGCTGATGTTCGGTGTGGGTTTGCATTTCTCCCTGAAGGATTTGATGGCGGTAAAGTCCATCGCCATTCCCGGCGCGATCGCCCAGATAGCCGTGGCGACGTTGCTGGGTATGGCGCTTTCAGCGATGCTGGGCTGGCCGCTAATGACCGGCATCGTGTTCGGCCTGTGTCTTTCCACCGCCAGTACCGTGGTGCTGCTGCGCGCGCTTGAAGAGAGACAGCTGATTGACAGCCAGCGGGGGCAGATCGCCATTGGCTGGCTGATTGTTGAAGATCTGGTGATGGTCTTAACCCTGGTGTTGCTGCCTGCTGTCGCCGGAATGCTCGAAAAAGAAAACGTCGGGTTCGCCTCCCTGGCGCTGGATATGAGTATCACCATCGGCAAAGTGGTGGCCTTTATCGCCATTATGATGCTGGTGGGCCGCCGCCTGGTGCCGTGGATCCTCTCCCGCAGCGCGGCGACCGGCTCGCGCGAGCTGTTTACCCTCGCGGTACTGGCGCTGGCGCTGGGGATTGCCTTTGGCGCCGTGGAACTCTTCGACGTCTCCTTCGCGCTGGGCGCCTTCTTTGCCGGGATGGTGCTGAACGAATCGGAACTGAGCCACCGTGCTGCCCACGATACCCTGCCCCTGCGCGATGCCTTTGCGGTGCTGTTCTTTGTCTCGGTCGGGATGCTGTTCAATCCGCTGGTGCTGATTGAGCAGCCGCTGGCGGTGCTGGGCACCCTGGCGATCATTATCTTTGGTAAGTCGGTGGCGGCTTTCTTCCTGGTGCGCATGTTTGGTCACTCGCCGCGTACCGCGCTGACCATCGCCGCCAGCCTTGCTCAGATTGGTGAGTTTGCCTTTATCCTCGCCGGACTGGGCATGGCGCTGGATCTGCTGCCGCAGGCCGGGCAAAACCTGGTGCTGGCAGGGGCTATCCTCTCCATTATGCTGAACCCGGTGCTGTTCGCGCTGCTGGAAAAATACCTCGATAAAACCGAAACCCTCGAAGAGCAGACCCTGGAAGAGGCGATCGAAGAAGAGAAGCAGATCCCGGTGGATATCTGCAACCACGCCCTGCTGGTCGGTTTTGGCCGCGTCGGGAGCCTGCTGGGCGAGAAGCTGATGGCCCAGGGCATTCCGCTGGTGGTGATTGAAACCTCCCGCACCCGCGTGGATGAGCTGCGCGAGCGCGGGATCCGCGCGGTGCTGGGGAACGCGGCTAACGAAGAGATTATGAATCTGGCGCATCTGGATTGCGCCCGCTGGCTGCTGTTGACTATCCCTAACGGTTACGAGGCCGGTGAGATCGTGGTCTCCGCCCGTGAAAAATACCCGCACCTGGAGATTATCGCCCGGGCGCATTACGACGACGAAGTGGATTACATTATGGAGCGCGGCGCGAATCAGGTGGTGATGGGCGAACGCGAGATTGCCAATACCATGCTGTCGCTGCTGGAGAAACCGCCGGTTGAAGCGACGGTGACGGGGTAAAACTTGTGCGGCCTGGGCCCCTCACCCCGGCCCTCTCCCCATAGGGGAGAGGGTGTTTGAGTTCCCTCTCCCCTATGGGGAGAGGGTTAGGGTGAGGGGTTTTCTTTTACCGATCCCAGTATGACTCTTCCAGGCTATCTTCCCGCTCCGGCAGGCCGCGCGTTAAGCGCGGTGAATGCTGGTTCAGCACCTGATAGCTCACGCGGTTCGCGTACTTACACACCTGCGCCAGCGACGAGTAGGTCAGCCAGTTAAACTTGTGCTTGCTGGAGTTCGGCACGTTGGTGCGGTGGAAGGCGTTAGCGGTGATATCGTGCAGCAGGGCGGCCAGCGCGCCGTCGCCTGCGCCGTTGGTGTTCATGATCTTCTCCGGGCCGCCCATGTACGGGGCGATATGGGAGAAGATACGCAGGGGAGTGACGCAGTCTTTATGGCGCATGGCGCGGCTGAACTCAAACTGGTTGAACTCGGCAATCGCCCCCGGCAGCAGCGGATGCTGGGTTTTACGCTTCGCCTCTTCTTCGGTGAAACCGGCCATATACAAGCCTACCGGTCCGGCGGTGCAGAGCACCAGGTCGACCCAGTCCAGCGCCTTGTCAGAGGCCAGCAGCGGATCGCTCTCCCCGGTCAGGGCTTCGGCCTCTTCTTCGTTCATCGCCAGAATCGAGACGTGCTCTTTCAGGAACGCCTGCCACCACTCCGGGTTGTCGGCGATGACAAATTTAGTGCCCAGGGTCAGAACCACCGGTACGTTGTATTTCTTCGCATACTCAACGGCCTTCATGGTCGCTTCCGGCATCGGCTCGCCCGGCTTGCAGCGCACCAGGTAGGAGGTCAGCACCAGCGCTGATGCCCCGGCAATCACCTCTTCCGGAATGCTCTCGGCGCGTAGTTTGTTCATGTGCCCCGGGCTGATGGCAAAGGTACGTTCGCCGGATTCCCCGATCAGCGTGAAACAGCGGCCAATTGCCCCGTCCACGCCCTGCAGGTAATTCAGATCGGTACGGCTGGAGGTATTGCAGAGATAGCGGTAGGCGTAGCTGCCAATTTCGATATTGCTGCACATCACGCCCAGCAGGACGGAGCGGTCGTCCGCCAGCACGGAGTAGTTGTGCATGGTGTTGCCGATGGTGCCACCGGCAAACTGATGGGTGATGAGGTTCTCCCTCACCAGCTCCTGATACAGCGCTTCCGCCACATCGTCTTCAATAACCAGAGAGTGCCCGGCGCTCAGGCCGTAACGCGCGACAAACGCATCGTCCACTTTAGCTTCAATATCCACCAGCGTCTGATCGATGCCTACCACCCAGGCGGCACTGGTCTCATTTTCCGGCTGAATTTGCTGCAGCAGCGGATCGCGGGCGTTAACGGGAAAGTAGTGTTTAGATTTACGTTTACCGGGAAATTTCATGTTCTGGGCTATGAGTGACGGATGGGCCGGGAATGGTAGCACAAACCCGGCTCAGAGTGCGATCAGCGGCTGTTGGTCAGCAGAGAGACCATCATATCGATATGCTCCGGGTCGTCGTTAAGCGCCGGAATATACTCATACTTTGTGCCGCCCGCTTCGAGGAAAAACTCACGGTTTTGCACCGCGATCTCTTCCAGGGTTTCCAGGCAGTCCGCCGCAAAGCCCGGCGACATCACCTGAATATGCTTCACTCCCTTCTCGCCCAGCATTTTGAGGGTTTCATCGGTATAGGGGGTCAGCCACGGCTCGCGGCCAAAGCGCGACTGGAAGGTCATCATCACCTTCTCCGGCGGCAGGCCGAGGGCGGAAACCAGCTCCCGGGTGGTGTCGCGACAGCGTTGCGGGTAATCATCCCCTTCGTCGGCGAATCGCTGCGGAATACCGTGGTAGGAGAGCAGCAGCAGATCCGGCTCGCCGTGTTTCTCAAAGGACGCGCGGGCGCTGCTGGCGAGGGCCTTGATGTACAGCTCGTTATCCGCGTAGTCGCGAATAAAGGTTACGCCTGGAATACGGCGGCGTGTTGCCAGAATGCGGGCCAGTTCATCCCAGACCGCGGCCACGGTGGAGCAGGAGTATTGCGGATAGAGCGTCAGCACTTTGATGTGGTCAACGCCCTGCGCCAGCAGGTCATCGACGGCGCTTTTCAGGGACGGTTTACCGTAGCTCATGCCCAGCGCCACCGGCATATCCGGCAGACGGGCGGCCAGCGCTTTCTCCTGGCGACGGCTGTAGACCATCAGCGGCGAGCCCTCCTCCATCCAGACGGACTGATAGAGTTTTGACACGCGCGGAGAACGGATCGGTAAAATCACGCCGCGCAGTAGCGGCCACCACAGCACGCGCGGGGTATCCACAACGCGTGTATCGCTCAGAAACTGGCGCAGATAACGGCTGACCGCTGCGGGTGTTGGGGCTTCGGGGGTACCTAGATTGGCAAGCAGGATGCCGGTTTTCGCCTGACTCATTCACGCCTCATAACCATTTAACTGGCTGATAAGTGTATCTGAAAAGCGCGTAAACGGAACCCATTGCTGCGATAGACGAAATGAGAAATTTTCTCACCCGGAGGACCCGGGTGAGAGACGCGCGATTAGCCGAGGATCTTTTCCAGCTCTGCACGAACATCAGCAACGGCTTTGGTGCCGTCAACTTTCGCGTATTTGGTGTTACCCGCCTGCGCTTCTTTGGTGTAGTAGCCGATCAGCGGCGCGGTCATCTGATGGTATTCCACCAGGCGCTTACGCACGGTCTCTTCCTGATCGTCTTTACGGGTGGTCAGCTCTTCGCCGGTCACGTCGTCTTTACCTTCCACCTGCGGTGGGTTGAACTTAACGTGGTAAACGCGGCCGGAAGCGGCGTGTACGCGACGACCGATGATACGGTCAACGATCAGCTCGTCAGGTACGTCGAACTCCAGCACGTAGTCCACGTTGATGCCCGCTTCTTTCATAGCATCAGCCTGAGGAATGGTGCGCGGGAAGCCGTCCAGCAGGAAACCGTTACGGCAGTCTTCCTGGGAAATGCGTTCTTTAACCAGAGCGATAACCAGCTCGTCGGTCACCAGCTTGCCGGCGTCCATAATGTCTTTCGCCTGTTTACCCAGCTCGGAGCCAGATTTAACAGCGGCACGCAGCATGTCACCCGTAGAGATTTGCGGAATACCGTATTTCTCCATGATGAACTGAGCCTGAGTTCCTTTACCCGCGCCCGGAGCGCCAAGCAGAATAATACGCATTGCGAAAATCCCCTCAAAAGTCGATTCAATTTTTCAAAAAGCGCTAAACAATACCATCAGAACGGGTATCGCTCAAGGAAGGCGGGGCGGCTGAAACGGTTAATGAGGGGAATTTATTAGAGGGTGCGGTAACGGCTCCCCTCACCCTGACCCTCTCCCCAGAGGGGAGAGGGAACTATTACACCCTCTCCCCTTTGGGGAGAGGGCTGGGGTGAGGGGTAGTTGTATTAGCTCAGCAGCAACGCATTCACGCGCTTGATGAACTGGTTTGGATCTTCCAGCGTGCCGCGTTCGGCCAGCAGGGACTGATCCAGCAGCAGTTCAACCCACTCGGCGAAGCGCGCTTCGTCCTGGGTCTCGGCCGCACGTTTCACCAGGGCGTGATCCGGGTTCAGTTCAAAGATGTACTTCACTTCCGGTACGCTCTGGCCCGCAGCGGCGAACAGCTTCGCCATTTGAGTGCTCATCTCGTCGGCTTCGGTGGTGACGATGGCCGGGGTATCGGTCAGACGGTGGGTGAAACGCACCTCTTTCACGCGATCGCCCAGATGGGTTTTCACGCGCTCAACGAACGGCTCCAGCGCCTTCTCCGCCTCTTTCGCGGTTTCGTCCACCTCATCCGCCAGCTTGTCGATAGACTCATCGGCTTTGGCAACGGACTGGAACGCTTTGCCGCTGAACTCGGTCAGGTAGTTCATCATCCACTCATCGATGCGATCGGAAAGCAGCAGCACTTCGATGCCTTTCTTACGCAGCAGCTCCAGGTGCGGGCTGCTCTTCGCCGCGGCATAGCTGTCGGCGGTGATGTAGTAGATCTTCTCCTGCCCTTCTTTCATGCGGGAGATGTACTCTTCCAGCGACACGGTCTGTTCGGAAGAGTCGGTATGAGTAGAGGCGAAGCGCAGCAGCTTAGCAATGGCTTCGACGTTGGAGGTGTCTTCCGCCGGGCCCTCTTTCAGCACCAGGCCGAACTGTTTCCAGAAGGTCTGGTATTTTTCCGCGTCATCTTTCGCCAGCTTGTCCAGCATCTGCAGCGCACGCTTGCTCAGCGCGGTGCGCAGATTGCGGGTCACGGTGCTGTCCTGAAGGATCTCACGGGAGACGTTCAGCGGCAGATCGTTTGAGTCAATCAGGCCACGCACAAAGCGCAGGTAGTTCGGCATGAACTGCTCGGCTTCGTCCATGATGAACACGCGCTGCACGTACAGCTTCAGGCCGTGCTTGTGATCGCGGTTCCACATATCCCACGGGGCCTGCGCCGGGATGTACAGCAGGCTGGTGTACTCCTGCTTACCTTCCACGCGGTTGTGGCTCCAGGTCAGCGGATCGGTAAAGTCGTGGGCGATGTGCTTGTAGAACTCGGTGTACTCTTCGTCTTTGATTTCAGACTTGTTGCGCGTCCACAGCGCCTGCGCCTTGTTGATCTTCTCCCAGGAGATAACGGTTTCGCCGTCCTGCTCTTCCTGTTTTTCGATCTCTACCGGCAGCGCGATATGGTCGGAATATTTGCTGATGATGGAGCGTACGCGCCAGTCGTTGAGGAAATCATCTTCCCCTTCGCGCAGGTGCAGGGTGATTTCGGTCCCGCGATCGGCTTTGGTGATGTCGGCAACGGTGTATTCACCTTCGCCGTGTGATTCCCAGAACACGCCGCTTTCAGCGCTTTCGCCTGCCGCACGGGTACGCACGGTGACTTTATCCGCCACGATGAAGGCGGAGTAGAAGCCCACGCCGAACTGGCCAATCAGCTGGCTGTCTTTCGCCTGATCGGAGCCCATCGACTGCAGGAAGGCTTTGGTGCCGGATTTGGCGATGGTGCCAAGATGGTCGATGGCTTCATCGCGGGTCATGCCGATGCCGTTATCCGCGATAGTCAGGGTGCGGTTCTCTTTATCAAACGAGACGCGCACGCGCAGCTCGCCGTCACCTTCATACAGCTCTGGCTTCGAGAGCGCACGAAAACGCAGCTTGTCTGCCGCATCAGAGGCGTTAGAGATAAGCTCGCGCAGGAAAATTTCTTTATTGGAATAAAGAGAATGGATCATCAGGTGCAGAAGTTGTTTTACTTCTGACTGGAAACCACGGGTTTCTTGTCCTTTCATACTAAGTCGACCTCAACAATGCCATTTAATGGGGTTTAAAAGCGTTGAGGGAGAGATGGGGATAAGCGGATATGTTTTCAAGCGGAGGCCACGGCTGCAGCCTCCGTTTGGTCAGAAAATAATCTTGTGACGACCTGCCAGAGAGTGCGAGAGCGTGGTGCCGTCCACCATCTCCAGCTCACCACCAACCGGTACACCGTGGGCGATACGGCTGGCGTCGACGCCCGACTCCGCACACAGCTCGGCGATATAGTTGGCTGTCGCCTCCCCTTCCACCGTTGGGTTGGTGGCGAGGATCACCTCAGAGATCGTTTCCGATTTCAGGCGCTGTTCCAGGCGGTCCAGGCCGATATCATCCGGACCAATACCGTCCAGGGGTGAAAGGTGGCCCATCAGCACAAAGTAGCGGCCAGAAAATTGCCCGGTCTGTTCGATGGCGTAAATGTCCGCAGGACTCTCCACCACGCAAATCTGACCGTTTTCCTGACGACGCGGGTTGGCGCAGATGTTACACACGTCCTGCTCGGTAAAGGTGCGGCAATCGGCACAGTGACCAATTTCCGACATGGCGCGGG
Source organism: Leclercia sp. LTM14 (assembly GCF_023736175.1). Lineage (NCBI taxonomy): Bacteria > Pseudomonadati > Pseudomonadota > Gammaproteobacteria > Enterobacterales > Enterobacteriaceae > Leclercia > Leclercia sp. LTM14. The sequence continues at coordinate 127,951 of NZ_JAIKTT010000005.1, read as the reverse complement.
TCAGAGCCTGCGCCAGGCGCATTCCGCCGCTGCGATCGCGTTGCAGCAGGGTAAACGCCATACGCTGCGCCGACTTCGGGCCGACGCCCGGCAGGCAGCGCAGCGCTTCCATTAACTGCGTAAGCAGCGGACTGGTTTGCATCAGAACGGCATCTTAAAGCCCGGTGGCAGCTGCATTCCGGAGGATACAGAGGCCATTTTTTCTTTCTGAGTTTCGTCGATACGGCGCGCAGCATCGTTAAATGCAGCGGCGACCAGATCTTCCAGCATATCTTTGTCGTCTTCGAGCAGGCTTGGGTCGATCTCCACGCGACGGCAGTTATGTGCGCCGTTGATGGTCACTTTGACCAGACCTGCGCCAGATTCGCCAGTGACTTCCATCTGCGCGATCTCTTCCTGCATCTTCTGCATTTTTTCCTGCATCTGCTGGGCCTGCTTCATCAGACCACCCAGACCGCCTTTACCACCAAACATAGGCTTCTCTCTTCTTTCACGTTAAAGATAACAACCGTAAGTCAGACTCACGATCAAATGGGTCGAATACTCTCTTCATCCAGGTCTGCATCGAAGTAACGCTGCAGGGTCTGAATGTTATTATCCGCGATAATCGACTCACGCGCCTGCGCGAGTTTCTCTTCATAAATGGCCTGACGCCACTCCAGCGGCGTTCGCACCGCCGGATTATCATCTTCAATGATGGTCAATTCAACCGGCGCACCCTGTAATGTGGAGAGCGCCTCAGTCAGCACCTGCTGCGCGCTCGCCGAATTCAGGTGACGCTGGCCCGGACGCAGATGCAGACAGATACGGTTGCCCTCCTGCTCGCGCCAGGCGTTGAGCGCGACCTGCTCCACCAGTTTCGGCAGCTTGAGTTTGCTGACCTCTGCCGCCCAGGGATCGCGCTCAAGCGACTCCTCGGCGAGTTTGGCGGAGAGCTCCGGCGTTTTCTCGTGCTCCAGCGCCTTTTTCAGCGCCTTCGGCGTGGCAACCTCCACCTTCACCTCTTCGGTGACGGTGGTCGCTTTCCAGCGATACGCCTCTTGCTTAACCGGCGCCTTTGGCTCAGAGGTGACCGTTGCCGAACGCGACTGGACGCGATCCGTGACCGAAGCCAGACGTTCAAGCGCGGCGTTATTTACCGGCCGCGCTCTTGCAGGCGCTGCCGGTTCACTCTTTTTTGGTTTGGTTGCTCCCTGAGCACGCTGTAGCTGGCTACGGGCAGCAAGCACCGAACTGGTGGCATCCGACAGCGGCACGTCCTGTCGCGGCGGTGGCGCACTCTGCTGCGTGGGCACCTGCGGCGGCGTGAGCACTGCCGTAGGCGCCACCGGAGCGAACGACTGCGGCTGCACCTCAGGTTCTGGCAGCGGCATGCGCGGATGGAACGCCAGCGCGCGCAGCAGGGTCATCTCAACCCCCATACGTCTGTCGGGCGCGAACGGCAGTTCCTTACGGCCAATTAACAGGGTTTGATAGTAGAGCTGTACGTCCGTTGGCGGAATGGTACGCGCCAGCTCGCGCATCCGCTGTTCAATGGCCGCCATATCCGGGCCCAGCGCCGCCGGGGAGAGTTGCACCATCGCAATGCGGTGCAGCAGGCTGAGCATTTCAACCAGCAGGGCTTCCCACTCGACGCCGCGTGACGCAGAGGCGTTCACCAGCTCCATCACCCGCTCGCCGTTGGCCTCAACCACCGCTTCAATCAGCGACAAGGCCTGATCGTCATCCAGCGTGCCGAGCATGGTGCTCACCGCCTGGGTCGTCAGCTTGCCTTCACCGCTGGCAATCGCCTGATCGGTGAGGCTGAGGGCATCGCGCAGGCTGCCATCGGCAGCACGCGCCAGCAGCTGCAGCGCACGCGGCTCATGCGCAACCTGCTCTTCGTTGAGAATGTATTCGAGCCGATCGCGGATCTGCGTAACGTCCAGCGCCTTCAGGTGGAACTGCAGGCAGCGGGATAAGATAGTGACCGGCAGCTTTTGCGGATCGGTGGTCGCCAGCAGGAACTTAACGTGTGCGGGCGGCTCTTCCAGCGTTTTCAGCAGGGCGTTAAAGCTGTGGCGCGAGAGCATGTGCACTTCATCGATCAGATAGACCTTGAAGCGGCCACGCGCCGGAGCGTACTGGACGTTATCCAGCAGATCGCGGGTATCTTCGACTTTGGTGCGCGAGGCGGCATCGATCTCAATCAGATCGACAAAGCGCCCCTGCTCGATTTCACGGCAGTTATCGCAGACGCCACACGGCGTGGCGGTGATGCCGCTTTCGCAGTTAAGACCTTTCGCCAGCAAACGGGCAATAGAGGTTTTACCGACGCCACGGGTACCGGAAAAAAGCCAGGCGTGATGGATACGTCCTAGCGATAAGCTGTTCGCCAGGGCGGTCAGCACATGTTCCTGGCCGACAACGTCAGCAAAGGTTTGGGGTCGCCATTTTCGGGCTAACACCTGATAACTCATGGGCAGGCTCTGCAACGCTGGAAGGTGGATATTCAGGGGGGTAATGCTAACACAACCTCACCCGTTGGGCGAGGTTGCGGGCGGGAGGATTAATGTCCCGGGAAAGGCACGAGGCTGTAGCTGGTGATGCCCTGTTTTTCGAGGCGCTGTTCGCCGCCCAGATCGAACAGGTTGATGATGAAGGCCGCATCGGTCACTTCACCACCCAGACGACGGATCAGCTTCACGGTGGCTTCAATGGTGCCGCCGGTTGCCAGCAGATCGTCAACCACCAGCACTTTATCGCCAGGCTTGATCGCATCAACGTGGATTTCAAGCTGGTCGGTGCCGTATTCCAGATCGTAGCTCTCAGCGATGGTTTCGCGAGGCAGTTTGCGCGGTTTACGTACCGGCACAAAACCCACGCCCATTGCCAGCGCAACCGGCGCGCCAAACAGGAAGCCACGGGCTTCGGTGCCTACAACTTTGGTGATCCCGGCGTTTTTATAGCGCTCAACCAGCAGTTCAATGCTGAGAGCATACGCTTTCGGGTCTTCCAGCAAGCTGGTGACATCACGGAAAAGAATGCCAGGCTTCGGATAATCCTGGATGCTTTTGATGCTGTTTTTAAGAAATTCAAGCTGCTGCGCAGTTGCGGTCATAAATGGATGCCTGATGAAAACGGTGTTACTCACGGAGCGGATGAATGGTCGGTCAAAGTAACAATTGTTTAACCTTTGACCAGCTCTGCCCGTGCTCGAAAACGGTCGAATTTACTGGCTGCGCGCAAGAATTGCAACAGCCATACTCATGATTATTGCTTTTGTTGCTTTTCATCAACGACGGGGATCCGCCACATGAAAATCAGCAGGCAGGCGAGGATTGCCAGCAGCAGGATCCGCACCCACATCATTTTTACCATCCATAATGAAAAGGCGAAGGTCACAAGGATCACCGCAACGGCCCGTGGCTTAGCGCCGGGCGGCATGGCACGGTGCTGTTGCCAGTGGCGCAGGTAGCCGCCAAACCAGGAGCGGTAGAGCAGCCAGTGGTGAAAACGCGGCGAAGAACGGGCAAAGCACCACGCCGCCAGCAATATAAAGGGCGTGGTGGGTAAAAGAGGTAAAACAACGCCCAGCGTGCCGAGCACTACCGCAAGCCAGCCAATGATGATTAGAATAGTACGCTGCATAATGCGAATCGTTATCAAACTGAACGGCTACTGTACCACTGGAGTGCGGATTGAAAACAGCCTTGCTTTTACAGACGTTGCAAAATCAACTGACGACCCTGCGCGAGCAGGCCGCCCCGTTGATGCAGCACGCCACCCTGAAGCCGCGTTTTGACCGGCAGCTGTTCCGCACCCGCAGCACCGTAATGAAAGATTATCTCGATGAAGCCCAGCACCATCTGGACGAGCTGCGTCACGCCGTGGATAACGCGCAGGCTGAGCAGGTCGCCTGGCTGGCCGCTCATCTGGCGGAACAGATCGCCGCCCTGCACCGGGAGATAGCCGCCTGGCCGCTACGCCTCTGGGACGGTGCCTCTGCGGGCACCACAAAATGGCAGCGCAAACGCCTGGAGCACCAGGAGTTTGAACGTCGGCTATGCGAGATGAAAAATGAACGCGAGTCCCGGCTGAACCAGGCCGAAACGCTGGAAGAGCAGCAGATGCTGATGCGCGAAATTACCGCGCTGGAGGGGCGGCTTGAACGCTGCCGCAAGGCACTGGATGATATTGAACGCGTTATCGCGCGTCTGACCCGTTAACAGGAGTAGTGTGTGTCACTGGAAAACGCCCCCGATGAAGTCAAGCTGGCCGTCGACCTGATTATGTTGCTGGAGGATAGCGCCATCCCGACCGAGACGGTGCTGAAGGCGCTGGAAATTGTGAAGCGGGATTTCGAAGGAAAAAGACCCTCACCCCTGCCCTCTCCCTGAAAGGGAGAGGGAGCAAACCATTCCCTCGCCCCTTTGGGGAGAGGGTTAGGGTGAGGGGTAACGTTACGCTGGAGTCGGATCGTCACCCTTAATGTCACGTTTCACTTCAGTATGCTCGTCGCCCTTCTCATTGCGCAGATGCACTTCAAGCTGGTTGAACGCAATATTGATGTTGTTCTCGCGGCACAGGCGTTCGATGGTGCGGTTCAGCTCATCTACGGTGTAGCTGCGGTCACGCAGTTCACGTACGTACAGACGCAGTTCATGATCCAGAGTGCTTGGTCCGAAGGTGGTGAAGAATACTGATGGCTCCGGATCGTGCATCACTTTCGGATGATCCATCGCCGCTTTCAGCAGTACTTTTTTCACCGCGTCCAGATCGGAGCCGTAGGCCACACCGAGGCGGATCACCACGCGGGTGATGGTGTCCGAGAGCGACCAGTTGATCAGTCGCTCAGTCACGAACGCTTTGTTCGGGATGATCACCTCTTTGCGATCGAAGTCGGTGATGGTGGTGGCACGAATACGGATCTTGCTGACGGTACCCGAGAAGGTGCCGATGGTGACGGTATCGCCGATACGCACCGGACGTTCGAACAGGATGATCAGACCCGAGACGAAGTTACCGAAGATCTCCTGCAAACCAAAACCAAGACCGACCGACAGCGCCGCCGCCAGCCACTGCAGTTTATCCCACGACACCCCGAGCGACCCGAAGACCGTCATGGCACCCGCCACCAGAATCACGTAGTTCAGGATGGTGGTAATGGCGTAGGAGGCACCCTGGCGCATGTTCAGGCGCGAGAGCACCAGCACTTCCAGCAGGCCTGGCAAGTTGCGGATCAAGGCCCAGGCCACCACCGACGAGACCAGCGCAAACAGCAGGCTGCCCATGGTGACGTTTTTCACCACCGCCGCACCCGCTTCGGTGCCGTTGTAGTGCCACAGCGTAATGCTGTCGAGATAAGCAAAGACGGTGATTAAATCAGACCAGATCGCCCAGAACATCACGCCGAACAGGGCAATCATCACCAGCATGGTGATACGCAGCGTCTGCTGGTTTACCTGCTCCAGAGCGATGGTCGGCTCTTCCTGCGGCTCGGCGCCTTCGGCCCCCTCTTTCACCATATTCTGTCGACGCGCCAGGGCACGGCGATAGGCAATTCGACGAGCTGCAACGCTCAGCCCGCGCAGCACGGTCTGGTAGAGCAGGTTCCAGAAGATCACCAGATAGACGGTTTCAATCCAGCGCCCTGACAGACGCAGGGTGGTATAGAAGTAGCCGGTTGCCGTCAGCACCATCAGCGCGACGGGAATAATAGAGAGCACGGTGACCGTCACCAGACGGATTGTGTGCGACTCTTTGTCGCGCCAGCTGTCACGGCACATCGGCCACATCAGCACGCTGATCAGCAGCAGGTTAAGCAGGATAACAAACTGCCCCAGCACATCATCCATCAGATGCAGCGGGGAGAGTTCCGCCACCACGGACCAGAAGTGCAGCGGCAACAGCGCCAGACTGACGCGCACAATCTGGCGGCGCCAGTGGCTGGTCAGCTGCGCAGGCATATTAAAGTGACTCACCGCCACGCCGTCTTTCTCCAGCACCTTCCAGCACAGGCCAAAGACCAGCCAGAAGAGGGCCAGCTTTTTGCTGAAAGCCCACAGCAGATCGCTGATATTGAGCTGCATGGTCAGCAGGATCAGTCCGGCGGCGAGGATCAGCAGACAGACCGGCAGAGCGCGGATCAGATCGATAAGAATCGCTTTCGGGGTGTGAAGCTGGCTGTCATTACGCAGCTGCCCCACTTCCTGTGCCAGCTTCGCCTGGTATTTTTTCAGCCAGCCGAGACGCCAGCGAATTAAACCGGCAATCAGTAATAGCGGCAGGCCCGCCAGGAAAGCAAAGGCCACCGCAGGGCCTGCTTTTTCCCAGTTAACGGTGATTTTCATCGCCTTAATCTGATCTTTAAGCATGCCCGGGAAGGATTTGATCCAGTCCCAGTCCATCGGTTTGTTGCTGTTTACCCAGAAGATTTGCTGGGTAAGGATCTCCTGCAGGCTTTTAGAGACGCTCACCAGCTGCTGCTGGTTGATCTGCAGGTTAATGGCCATCATCAGCTGATTGCCCAGCTGTTTGTTCATCTGATCCAGCAGTTCGCGGCGCATATCCACCACCTGCAGCAGGGCATCATGAACTTCGTCATTGACGTCGCTGCTGTGGCCTTCTTCCAGTTTGGCGACGAAGGCATCGCTCTGGAACAGGGCGTCGCGCTGCTGGTTGACCTCAAACTGCTCCAGACGCAGATCCGCAATGCGGTTGGTCATGTCTTCCAGCTCATCGGCGGAAGGCAAGGTCTGCTGTTGCTGATAAAGAATACGCGACAGCAGCAGGCTGCCTTTCAGGACGGCAATCTGCTCTTTAATATTGCGTTCCGACTGCAGGGCGCGATCCAGCCAGTTTTTCACTTTGATATTCTGCTGAACCAGCGAGTTGCCGTTTTCGGTCGCTTTGATCAAACGCTGGCTGAGCTGATGGTTGATATCCAGCTCCTGCTTTACCAGCGGATTTTCCTGGATACGGGCGGTTTCGTCCGGGTTGACAGCTTCCTGGGCAGTTTTCTCGGTCAGGGTCAGCCGTTTGCTGTTCACCGCCTCCTGCAGCAGCTGCAGCTGGTGCTCCAGACGGTTGATGTTGGCGGTGACATAGTCGCGCTGTTTTTGCAGGGTATCCTGCAGCACGGTGTTGCCTTCCAGGCTCTTACGCTGCTGCTCGATCTGGGCATTCAGCAAAAGCTGCTGCGTCAGGAGTAGCGTCTGCTGGGTGGGGCGTAACGCAGCCTCTCCCGCGGAGGTGCCATTCAGGCGATTGCGGATCTGCTGCAGCTCCTGAGACGCGGTATACATCGCATTCTGCACGCGCTCCGGCTGAGTTTGCAGGGAGACCAGCTGGCTGTTGTAGGTGGCGAGATCGCTCTGGGCAGTTTGTAAGTCGTCCAGCAGCTGCGACACGCGCAGTTCCAGCTGGCGCAATGACAGAGTCGCCAGCGTCTTGCGGGTTTCGTCATCATTATCGATATCGCCCAGCGCGTTCAGGCTCTCTGTCGCCTTGCGCATCGCTTCTGGCGCCTGCGCCACCTTCTGACGTAATTGTGTGGTTTCGGCCTTGACCCGCTCGATCTTATCGATGGTTTCCAGAGTTTCCGTCAGATCCTTCTGCACCAGCTTATCCTGCGGAGTAAGCTCTTTTTGTTTGCTCAGGGCATCGAGCTGACTCTGGACATCGGCGCGGGTTGGCATGTCGCTGGTGTTATCACCACGCGCAAATGCAACCGGCGAAGCCAGAAAGGCGAGAAAGAAAACCAGAATAAAGGCAAAAACAGGATGCTGTTTGCGTGTGTAGTGCGACATAGTAGTGTGTAATTTGTGTGATGAATGACCCAATTGACCGGCGTGAAGAATATCACGGCGGTTGAAAGCAAAATAGCGTGAACTGTTGGCTCCCGGATAATTCCTGGGAGTCAGGCCTGCAGGGGCTCAGGCTGGGCGCGGAGCGTAGGGCAGAGCTGGTACATTTCCAGCAGAATGGCGACGTAATCACGGGCTTCACGTTGCAGATCAAAAGACTGCGGCGCAAAGAGCCAGTTTTCCATCAGTCCGGAAATATAGCTGCGCATCAGAATAGCGGCGCGACGGGTCAGCAGATTGGCGGGTAGCATTTTCGCTTTGATACAGTGAGTCAGCGTCTGTTCAATACGGTCGTAACTGGCCAGGCAGAGGCTGCGCTGCGCCTGTTGCACGATCGCCATTTCCCCAACGAATTCACATTTATGGAAGATGATCTCCATCATAAGACGGCGTCGCTCTTCAATAACTGTCGCCTCAAGAATATAAACCAGAATCTCTCTTAAAACTGAGAGTGGATCGTCAGGGAATTTTGCCCGATACTCAGTCTCGAGATCCCCAATACTGGACTCTGACAACTCCCAAATTTCACCAAATAAATCTGACTTATTTTTGAAATGCCAGTAAATCGCTCCCCGGGTTACCCCAGCCGCCTGAGCTATCTGTGCCAGAGAGGTAGATGAAACCCCCTGTTGCGAAAACAAGCGTAAAGCGACATCAAGGATGTGTTGGCGTGTTGCAAGTGCTTGTTGTTTGGTTTTTCGTGCCATGCGCAGGTGAATTTACAGGAGTCAGATTTACATACATTTATGAATGTATGTACCATAGCACGACGATAATATAAACGCAGCAATGGGTTTGTGGACGCGTGATCCATTGATCAATTTGAAATCGGAAACTCGAGGTTTACATATGAACAAAAACAGAGGGTTAACGCCTCTGGCGATCGTTCTGATGCTCTCAGGCAGCTTAGCGCTTACAGGATGTGACGAGAAACAGGCTCAACAAGGAGCTCAGCAGGTGCCAGAAGTTGGCGTCGTGACGCTCAAAACCGAACCTCTCCAGATCAAAACTGAATTACCCGGCCGTACCAGTGCTTACCGCATTGCGGAAGTGCGTCCACAGGTGAGTGGCATCATCCTGAAACGTAATTTTACGGAAGGGGGTGATGTTAAAGCGGGTGATTCTCTGTATCAGATTGATCCCGCGACCTACCAGGCTAATTACGAAAGCGCGAAAGGCGATCTGGCCAAAGCGCAGGCTGCAGCAAAAATTGCCCAATTGACGGTCAGCCGTTATCAGAAACTGCTGGGTACTCAGTACATCAGCCAACAGGAATACGATAGCGCCCAGGCTGACGCACAGCAGGCTAACGCTGCCGTCATCGCGGCAAAAGCCGCAGTTGAAACCGCACGCATTAACCTGGCCTATACCAAAGTGACCTCGCCTATCAGCGGCCGCATTGGTAAATCGTCCGTGACTGAAGGTGCGCTGGTGCAGAACGGCCAGACTAACGCGCTGGCAACCGTGCAGCAGCTCGACCCGATCTATGTCGATGTTACCCAGTCGAGCAATGATTTCCTGCGCCTGAAACAGGAGCTGGAGAACGGCACGCTGAAGCAGGAAAACGGCAAAGCGAAAGTTGAACTGGTTACCAGTGACGGCATTAAGTTCCCTGAGGCCGGCAGCCTTGAGTTCTCTGACGTCACGGTCGATCAGACCACCGGTTCCATCACCCTGCGCGCAATTTTCCCGAACCCGAACCATACGCTGTTACCGGGCATGTTCGTCCGCGCCAGCCTGGAAGAAGGGACCAACCCAACCGCACTGCTGGTTCCACAGCAGGGCGTGACCCGCACACCGCGCGGCGATGCCAGTGCGATGGTGATTGGCGCTGAAGACAAAGTCGAAGTTCGTCAGATCACGGCAACCCAGGCCATTGGTGATAAATGGCTGGTGACCGACGGTCTGAAAGATGGCGATCGCGTCATTATTACCGGATTACAAAAAGTTCGCCCAGGCGCCAAGGTAAAAGCGCAAGAGGTCACGTCTGACAATCAACAACAAGCCTCAGCAGGCGGTCAGTCAGAACAACCTAAGTCTTAACTTAAACAGGAGCCGTTAAGACATGCCTAATTTCTTTATCGATCGCCCCATTTTCGCGTGGGTGATCGCCATAATCATCATGCTAGCCGGGGGACTCGCGATCCTGAAGCTGCCTGTCGCGCAATATCCAACCATTGCGCCGCCAGCAATTTCAATCGCCGCAACCTACCCAGGGGCTGATGCGAAAACGGTGCAGGACACCGTGACGCAGGTTATCGAACAGAACATGAACGGTATCGATAACCTGATGTACATGTCCTCCAACAGTGACTCCACCGGTACGGTGCAGATCACGCTGACCTTCGAATCCGGTACGGATGCGGACATCGCCCAGGTACAGGTGCAGAACAAACTGCAGCTGGCGATGCCGTTACTGCCGCAGGAAGTACAACAGCAGGGTGTGAGCGTGGAGAAATCCTCCAGTAGCTTCCTGATGGTTGTCGGCGTTATCAACACCAACGGCACCATGACGCAGGAGGATATTTCCGACTACGTGGGCGCCAACATGAAGGACGCCATCAGCCGTACTTCTGGTGTGGGTGACGTACAGCTGTTCGGTTCTCAGTACGCGATGCGTATCTGGATGGACCCGAACAAGCTGAACAACTTCCAGCTGACGCCAGTGGACGTGATCACCGCCATTAAAGCGCAGAACGCCCAGGTTGCAGCCGGTCAGTTAGGCGGTACGCCGCCGGTGAAAGGCCAGCAGCTGAACGCCTCTATCATCGCACAGACCCGACTGACCTCCGCAGATGAGTTCAGTAAGATTCTGCTGAAGGTGAATCCGGACGGTTCACAGGTTCGCCTGCGCGACGTTGCGAAGGTGGAACTGGGTGGTGAGAACTACGACGTTATCGCCAAGTTTAACGGCCAGCCGGCATCCGGTCTGGGTATTAAACTGGCGACCGGTGCTAACGCCCTTGATACGGCGACCGCGATCCGTGCTGAACTGAAGAAAATGGAACCTTTCTTCCCGTCAGGCCTGAAGATCGTTTACCCGTATGACACCACGCCGTTCGTTAAAATCTCTATCCACGAAGTAGTGAAAACGCTGGTAGAAGCGATCATCCTGGTATTCCTGGTGATGTATCTGTTCCTGCAAAACTTCCGTGCGACGCTGATTCCAACCATCGCCGTACCGGTGGTTCTGCTCGGGACCTTTGCTATCCTGGCGGCCTTCGGCTTCTCGATAAACACCCTGACGATGTTCGGGATGGTGCTGGCCATCGGCCTGCTCGTGGATGACGCCATCGTGGTGGTCGAAAACGTCGAGCGTGTGATGTCCGAAGAGGGACTGCCGCCGAAAGAAGCGACCCGTAAATCCATGGGTCAGATTCAGGGCGCGCTGGTCGGTATCGCTATGGTTCTGTCGGCGGTATTTATCCCGATGGCCTTCTTCGGTGGTTCTACCGGTGCGATTTATCGCCAGTTCTCGATCACCATCGTTTCCGCGATGGCCCTGTCGGTACTGGTCGCTCTGATCCTGACCCCTGCGCTGTGCGCCACCATGCTGAAACCGGTGGCTAAAGGCGATCACGGAGAAAACAAAAAAGGCTTCTTCGGCTGGTTTAACCGCATGTTCGATAAGAGCACGCACCACTACACCGACAGCATAGGCAATATCCTGCGCAGCACCGGTCGTTACCTGCTGCTCTATATCATCATCGTGGTCGGCATGGCCTACCTGTTCGTTCGTCTGCCAAGCTCCTTCCTGCCGGATGAAGACCAGGGCGTGTTCCTGACGATGGCCCAGCTCCCGGCGGGTGCATCGCAAGAGCGTACCCAGAAAGTGCTGGATGAAGTCACTGATTATTACCTCAATAAAGAGAAAGCCAACGTTGAATCGGTGTTTGCGGTTAACGGCTTTGGCTTTGCAGGTCGTGGTCAGAACACCGGTATTGCCTTCGTCTCATTGAAAGACTGGGCTGATCGTCCGGGTGACGAGAATAAGGTAGAAGCCATTACCGGTCGCGCCATGGGCACCTTCTCGCAGATTAAAGATGCGATGGTCTTCGCCTTTAACCTGCCAGCGATTGTTGAGTTGGGTACGGCGACCGGCTTTGACTTCCAGCTTATCGACCAGGGTGGTTTGGGCCATGAAAAACTGACTCAGGCGCGTAACCAGCTGTTCGGCGAAGTGGCCAAGCACCCTGACCTGCTGGTTGGCGTTCGTCCAAACGGCCTGGAAGATACCCCGCAGTTCAAAGTGGATATCGATCAGGAAAAAGCACAGGCGCTGGGCGTCTCTATCAGCGACATCAACACCACACTGGGCGCAGCCTGGGGCGGGAGCTACGTCAACGACTTCATCGACCGTGGTCGTGTGAAGAAGGTGTACGTAATGTCTGAAGCGCAATACCGTATGTTGCCAAGCGATATCAATAACTGGTATGTGCGCGGCAGCAACGGGCAGATGGTGCCGTTCTCAGCCTTCTCTACTTCTCGCTGGGAATACGGTTCACCGCGTCTGGAACGTTACAACGGTCTGCCATCCATGGAGATCCTGGGCCAGGCGGCACCGGGCAGAAGTACCGGTGAAGCCATGAACCTGATGGAAGAGCTGGCGGGTAAACTGCCTGCGGGTATTGGCTACGACTGGACGGGGATGTCCTATCAGGAACGTCTGTCCGGTAACCAGGCCCCTGCCCTGTATGCCATCTCGCTGATTGTGGTGTTCCTGTGTCTGGCGGCGCTGTACGAGAGCTGGTCGATTCCGTTCTCGGTTATGCTGGTTGTACCGCTGGGGGTCATTGGTGCCCTGCTGGCAGCGACGTTCCGCGGGCTGGGTAATGACGTGTACTTCCAGGTGGGCCTGCTGACAACCATTGGCTTGTCGGCGAAGAACGCGATATTAATCGTCGAATTCGCCAAAGATCTGATGGATAAAGAAGGCAAAGGCCTGATTGAAGCAACGCTGGAAGCAGTCCGTATGCGTCTGCGTCCGATTCTGATGACCTCCCTCGCCTTTATCCTCGGCGTTATGCCGCTGGTTATTAGCTCGGGTGCAGGTTCCGGTGCGCAGAACGCCGTAGGTACCGGCGTAATGGGTGGGATGGTGACCGCGACCGTCCTGGCGATCTTCTTCGTTCCGGTGTTCTTCGTGGTTGTACGTCGTCGTTTTAGCCGTAAGAGCGATGATGTGGAACACAATCACCCGGTGTGATGACACAGATTCGGGTTTAACCGTTAAAAAGGCCGCATATGCGGCCTTTTTTTTAGCAATTGAAAATCATAAAATTAGCTTATTGAGGGTTTATATATTTAATGTAACGCTTAAACCACATATCATATTTAGCCTGGTTCTTTTACAGAAATTCTCAATTTCATGCGTTGCTTCTTAGGTATTAAGAGTATTCCTGGTGTTTTTTGATTTTAAACGGGCTTGAGAAATCACATGTGGTGATAAGTAAAGTTCGGTGTCAGGAGAAAAAAATATATAACATAGTGAAGGTCAAAGACGGTAAAGCGCTGCGTAATTGTAATTTTTCGTAATAGCGCGGTGAAATCCTGATTAGAGTAGATTATAGTTAAAGCAAGAGGCATAACAGTAGCCGTTGACGCTAAGCCAGTTGTACCCTTCCCGACAGCGATGTTCGGTGAGTAAAGAATCACTCAAAAAGGGGATGCGCTATGGACGAATACTCGCCCAAAAGGCAAGATATTGCACAGTTGAAATTCCTTTGTGAATCCCTGTACCATGACTGCCTGACCAATCTCGATGAGAGCAATCATGGCTGGGTAAATGACCCTACTTCTGCCATTAATTTGCAGTTAAACGAGTTGATTGAACATATTGCTACCTTCGCCCTTAATTATAAAATTAAGTATAACGAAGATAATAAGTTGATTGAGCAAATTGACGAATACCTGGATGACACTTTTATGTTATTCAGCAGCTACGGCATTAACGCACAGGATTTGCAAAAATGGCGTAAATCGGGCAATCGGCTTTTTCGTTGTTTTGTTACGGCAAGCAGAGCTAATCCGTTAGCTTCTCCGGTTAAAACTATTACAAACAATTAGGTGAATTTATGTCTGATAAACCATTAACCAAGACTGATTATTTGATGCGTCTGCGACGTTGTCAGTCAATTGACACCCTTGAGCGCGTGATTGAAAAAAATAAATACGAGCTTTCTGATAATGAACTGGCAGTATTCTATTCTGCGGCCGACCATCGCCTGGCCGAACTGACGATGAATAAGCTGTATGATAAAATTCCTACCGCAGTATGGAAGTTTGTACGCTGATTCTGTTTACAGATGCCAGAGGTGTTGCGCGACTCTCCGGCGCTTCAAATTTGCGTTACTGGCAGCTCTTCATCCGGTTAGGCTCATGCTATCGTCCAGGGAATTTTGCGTTGTAGGGAACAGACTGGTCACTTCATCTCACCCGCCCTTTTCAGGTAACTGTTATGATTTTTCTTAGTCTAACTGTTACTTTCCACAAACATTGTGGTCACTTAAAATATACGGATCCTTCGTATTGAGTTGAATTCACAAAGGGCAGAAGATGACCGAGATACAACGCCTGCTTACCGAAACCATTGACGATCTCAATGTTCGCGAAAAGCGTGACAACAAACCGCGTTTCAGCATCAGCTTTATTCGCAAACATCCTGGTCTGTTTGTCGCCATGTATGCGGCGTGGCTGGCGACGCTGGTGGTGATGCTGCAATCGGAAACCCTGATCGGTTCCGTCTGGTTGCTGGTGGTGTTGTTCATCGTCTTTAACGCCTTCTTCTTCTTCGACGTTAATCCACGCTATCGCTATGAAGATATTGATGTACTGGATTTTCGCGTTTGCTACAACGGGGAGTGGTACAACACACGCTTTGTGCCTGGACAGCTGATCGAAAACATTCTGCACTCGCCCAACGTCGAGTTACAGCAAAAAGAGAAACTGCAGAAGATGATCGCCACCAAGGGCGAGCTCTCTTTCTACGACGTCTTTACCCTCTCCCGCACACCTGCCTGATCCCGTTTAGACCTGCCGCCGACAGTTTACCTTTCAGCGGCAGGCACCTTACCCGCTTAACGTCTCTTCTTCCGCCCCTGCACCGCCTTAAAGCGCGGATTGGATTTGCATATCACATACAGCCGCCCTTTACGTTTGACGATCTGACAATCGGGATGACGTTGTTTGGCACTGCGCAATGAATTCAGAACCTGCATGCTTACCTCAAATATGAATTGTTATAACATAACAATTAGCATATCCGAGTGGCGAGCGGAAAACAACCCACGCCGGAAGCCAGGCCGCCGGAGTTTTCCTGGCCCCCTAAATTGCAGAATGAAATCAATGCCAGCCGCATGCTATAACGCTACACTTCAACAGTACTTTTCGTTTTAACGTCATCGTTTTGCACGCCCCGGGCCCGCGTTATAAAAAGGAAACAGGAGCATGACAACCCGACAGCTGGTGAGCATGGTTACCTGCGTGCTAATTATTTCAGTGCTTGTTCCTGTTTGTCTGAGCGTATGGCTGGCGCATAGCAATGCGGAGCAGCGGTTTGTTGACGATCTGAATAACTACTCTTCCCGGGTGCAGATCCGAACCGACAAAGTCATTACCCAGGCAAAGTCAGCGCTTACTGAGATGGCGTCGTTTAAAGGGATCCCCTGCAGCTACGAACACACGTTGGCCATGCGCCGCACCTCTTTTTCCTGGCGATATATTCAGGAGGTCATCTACATTGAGGATCTCAAGCCGCGCTGCTCCTCACTGGAACAGGAGAGCCATGCCGCCCCCTTTCCGCCTGCAATGCGGGTAACGCCTGATGGCTATCGGGCCTGGATCACCTCGCACAACGACCTCGCCGTCGATCGCTATATGGCTGCAATTGGCAATGACCACTATATCGTGCTGGTTGACCCGGCCTCGCTGATCGATGTGATCCCCTTAGGCTCCTGGCCGATCGACGTGGCCCTGATCGGCACCCTGCGCAATGTGATCTTTGCCAGCAGTAATAACCTGGATATTCAGGTATTCAATGAGATGCGGCGCAGCGGCAGCACCCATTTTCAGCATGACGGCGCGATGTACAACGTCCATAACGTGTCCGACCTGGGGTTTTCCATCGTCACCTGGTCCTCCCTCAAACCTCTAAAAGAGAGCTGGCACCACCAGCTTATTTTCTGGCTGCCTTTTGGCGTCCTGATCAGTCTGCTGACGGCCTGGTTTATCCTGCGCGTGTTGCGCCGCCTGCAGTCGCCCCGGTACCGTTTACTGGATGCCATTAATGCCCGGGAGTTTAAGGTTCATTTCCAGCCGATTGTGGTGTTAAACAGCGGCAGGCTGACCGGCGCGGAAGCGCTTGCACGCTGGCCGCAACCGGACGGCAGCTACCTGTCGCCGGATATTTTTGTCTCCCTGGCCGAGCAGACGGGACTGACGAATCAGCTGACCACGCTTATCATCGAAAAAGTTTTTGAGGAGATGGGCGAGTGGCTGCGCCAGCATCCGGGCCACCATATTTCGATTAACCTTGCCCCGGAGGATTTGATCTCCGGTAAGGTGCTTCCGCTGCTGAGCCGCCTGCTGAATCAGTGGCAACTTCCCCCCTCACAGATTGCGCTGGAGCTCACCGAGCGCGGGTTCGCCGATCCCGCCGTCAGCGCTCCGGCCATTGCCGCGTTCAGGCGTGCAGGCCACTCGGTCTATATTGATGATTTCGGAACGGGCTATTCCAGCCTCAGCTATCTCCAGGATCTGGACGTCGATACGCTGAAAATAGATAAGTCCTTTGTCGACGCGCTGGAGTACAAAAACGTCACCTCGCACATCATCGAGATGGCCAAATCGCTCAACCTGGATATGGTGGCAGAAGGAATTGAAACCGAAGGTCAGCTGGCATGGTTACGGAGCCACGGCGTGCAGTACGGTCAGGGGTGGTTTTACAGCAAAGCGCTGCCGAAAGAGGCATTTATTCAGTGGGCGGAAACTAACCTCGAGCCGGAGAGTCGCGCTTAGCGCCCGACGGAGAGCGCCGCCGGGCGGCAGGTTTATTCGTCCAGCAGAGGCGAGAAGCCTCCATAAATCATCCGTTTACCGTCAAAGGGCATGGCTTCGCCAAATTCTTTCATCCTGGGATCGTTCATCATCTTCTGATTCGCCTCGTCGCGAACCGCTTTGGAAGGATATTCGATCCAGCTGAAAACCACTTCTTCGTTCTCTTCCGCCTTCACCGCCATGCGAAAGTCGGTTAATTTGCCGTCAGGCACGTCATCTGCCCAACACTCTACGATGCGAAGCGCGCCAAACTCTTTAAACAAAGGCGCGGCTTTCGCCGCCATCTCGCGATAAGCCTCCTTATTACCCGCGGGAACGGCAACCACAAAACCATCGACATACTTCATCAGATAAACCTCCGAAGTGAACGTGCGGCCACGCGTTGTGGCCGCATCAGCGATTAAGTTTAGTTCTGTTGCCAGCTAAAGGCGTAACGCACCTTTTTCCCCTGCAGAATAAATTCCGGTGAGACGCTTGGGCTCCAGGAGTCATCCCCGCCGACGCCCATATGGAAGGCATCAAGGTTCAGCCAGCAGCCGGACTCCTCTCGTAACAGGTGGTGGTGCGACGTCTCACGCAGCTGCGTCTGGCTGTAGCGGCTTACCGAGAAGTGGAAGTCTCCATCCAGCTGATGCTGTCCCAGGTTCAACTGACGCGTATCGCAGCGCAGGCCGTTGTCGGTGGGGAAAATGTAAGGCGTATGCAGCTCAGCCAGCGGCAGTTCCCAGCGCCCCTGACGGGCGGCGAGCTTGCGATCCGGGTAGTTCTCATAGGGCCCGAGTCCCTGCCAGCTTACAGTCTGCGGCGTCAGGGCCAGCTGACAGCAGAGCCCAATACGCGCAGGTTCGGGTATATCGCTCGCCACCTGGACTTCAATATCGCCATGCAGCACGCCCTGGCTGTCGATACGCCAGTATTTACGGCTCAGGAACAGGACCTGGTTGCCATGCTCCCAGGCATGCAGCGTGGTGAGAGTCACCGCTTGCTCCAGCTGCTCGCCGTCGCACTGCAGCAGACGCGGCGTCAGGTTGTACATCCCCGCCGCCTTCCAGCGCTCCACCCAGGCGTTGGGATCGATGCGGGTCGCTTCGCTGACGCCGATATCGTTATCCAGCGGGGCGCGGGTGAAGTTATCGGTCAGCGGTGAAAACAGGGTTGGCTCTCCCTCGCGCCACCACTGGGTCAGGTCGCCGCTGGCGCGGTCAAACTGCCAGCGCTGCTGCTGATGCGTTACCACCAGGGCGTCATCCGCGCGGTCAGCAGCGGTGTTTCCCCGGCAGCTTTTGGTGTTGCGACGAATAACGGCGCGGGCAGCGGCCACTGATCCCAGGCGCAGAGGTGATTTTCGCCGGACCACGGCGTGGCCGCAGGCTGGAACACTTCCACGTTCAGCCAGACATCCCCCGGCGCAGCTGTCCACTGCGGCAGGGCGATCTCCAGCCGTTGCTTCCCTTGCGCCGGGATGTTCAGAGCGACAACATCAGTGGCCAGCACTTCGCCATCGCGCATCACCGACCAGCGCAGCTGCTCGTTGTCCGTGGTGCGGAAGAGATAATCGCTCTGCACCTCCACCACCAGCGGAGAGTGGCTGTGCAGAGTAAAGGTGAAGAACTGCTGGGCGCGCTGGGCTTCGTACAGGGCCGGATGCGGGGTGCGATCCGGGAACACCAGCCCGTTGAGACAAAACTGTCGGTCGTTAGGCTTATCGCCAAAATCGCCGCCGTAAGCCCAGAAGGGATTGCCCTGCTCGTCGTATTTCGTCAGCGCCTGGTCAACCCAGTCCCAGACGAAACCGCCCTGCAGGCGAGGATGTTTGCGGAAGGCCTCCCAGTATTTCGCGAACCCGCCGAAGCTGTTGCCCATCGCGTGGGCGTATTCGCAGAGGATCAACGGGCGGGTCTCATCCGGCATGCCGATCCACTTTTTAAGTGACCATTTTGGTACTGCCGGGAAAGGCTGATCCTGATCGACGCGGGCGTACATCGGACACACAATGTCGGTCGCCGCGGTATTGGCGCCGCCGCCCTCGTACTGTACCGGACGGGTCGGATCGGTGGCCTTCACCCAGCGGTAAAGGGCGTCGTGGTTCGCGCCATGACCGGACTCATTGCCCAGGGACCAGATAATAATCGACGGGTGATTTCTGTCGCGCTGCACCATCCGGGTGACGCGTTCGCTCATGGCGGGCAGCCAGCGCGGATCGTCGGCCAGTCGACTCATCGGCACCATACCGTGGGTTTCAATATTGGCCTCATCCACCACGTAGAGCCCGTAGCGATCGCACAGGCGGTACCACAGCGGATGGTTAGGATAGTGCGAGCAGCGTACGGCGTTAAAGTTGTGCTGCTTCATCAGCTCAATGTCGCGGCGCATGGTGGCTTCGTCCATCACCTGCCCGCGCTCGGGGTGATGCTCGTGACGGTTCACCCCGCGGATCAGCAGCGGCTTGCCGTTGAGCTTCAGCAGCCCGTTGGCTATCTCAACGTGGCGGAAGCCGACGTCGCAGGCTTCAATGTCCAGAACCTGGCCCTGAGCGTCGCGCAGCGCAAGGGTCAGCCGGTACAGGGCGGGGATTTCCGCGCTCCACAGCGCCGGTTGTTCCACCTTCAGTGAAACATTGACCCTCTCCTGCCAGTGACCCCGCTCATCGACAATGTCCGAGCCCGGCAGGCCGACGGCGCTGGCGATAAGCTCCCCTTCCCGCCACAGGTTGACGCTCACCTCGCAATCGGCGTAATCACTCCCGCCGAGGGTCAGCCCCAGCTTAAGCCGGGCACGGTCATAATCGGCATTCAGTTCGGTCTCGACGTGATAATCGGCGATATGGGTAGCCGGTTTGTGCAGCAGAGTGACGTCGCGGAAGATGCCGCTCATCCGCCACATATCCTGATCTTCGAGATAGCTGCCGTCGCACCAGCGCAGCACCATTACCGCCAGGCGATTGCTGCCTGCGCGCAGGAACGCAGAAACATCAAACTCCGCAGGCAGGCGGCTGTCCTGGGAGTAGCCTACCCACTGGCCGTTGCACCACAGGTAAAAGGCCGAGTTGACGCCCTCGAAGACCAGCCGGGTCTGGCCGCTCGCCAGCCAGCTCTCTTCCATCTCGAATGTGAGCGAGTAACAACCGGTCGGGTTCTCTGCCGGAACAAACGGCGGGTTCACCGCAATCGGATAGGTAACGTTAGTGTAGATCGGGGTATCAAAGCCCTGCATCTGCCAGTTGGAGGGGACGGGCATCACCACCGCATCCGCGCAATCCTGTTGCGTCCAGCTGTCGGGAACCTGCTCCGGAGCCGTAAAAAAGCTGAACTGCCAGTCGCCGTTAAGCGAGCGGACGCTGGGCGTCTTACCCTCATCCCGCGCGGCGTGTTCGTCGCGCCAGCTGCTCAAGGGCACGTGGGCAGGGAGTCGATTCCATTGGGTGACGCCGGGGTTTTCCCAGTCGCGGCGAGTGATCAGGGTGCTGAGGGTCAGCGGAGCAGGATGGGACATGTTTACCTCTTTGCGAAGCGCTCACAATTTTAGATACAATGCCCTGCCAGGGAGACAGGGTAAAGCGGGAGAGCGTCATGAAGCGAGGGCGATCACAAAAGCGTTATCGGCGCGCCAGCTGTTCCGCCAGCAGCGCCAGCGATTTTAGCTGCCGGGCAAGATCGTCGCTCCCCTGCGGGATCCCTTCCCGGGCGGTGGAATGGCGCTCGATCAGCGTTACCGGCAGCCGGGTTTGTGAGGGCGCCTCTTTGGCGCTATCCTGCTGCGCCAGCAGCCACTCCACGCTGCGCAGGCCGGCCTCACGAAACGCCTGACGAACCGTGGTCAGCGGCGGGGTAAACCATGCGCTGTCGGTGGTATCGTCAAAACCCACCACCGATATCTGGCCCGGCACCGCAATCCCTTTTTCGGCGCAGGCGCGCATCACGCCCAGGGCCATCTGATCGTTCGCCACCAGGATCGCCTGCGGGAGAATCGCCCCGGCCAGCAGCTGATGGCCTTTTTCATAACCTGAGGCCGCGCTCCAGTCACCCTGAACGACGGAGCAAGGTTCGAGACCCGCCTGACCTAAGGCTGATAACCAGCCTGCAAGCCGTGCCCGGGCAGAGACGGAACTTTGCGGCCCGCCGAGCAGGGCAATTCGCTGATGGCCCAGCGCCAGCAGGTGTTCCGCCCCCAGGTTTGCTCCTTGCTCTGCATCGAACACCAGGCTGTGTACCCGGGCGTTGGGGGTGACATCAAGAAATAACACCGGCACCGGAACGGCCTGCGCCTGCAGGCTTTCGGCCAGCGCATCTTCCAGCGGGACGTTGACCAGCAATCCTTCCACGCGCTGGGCCAGCAGCTCCTGCACCGCCGCCAGGCACTGCTGTGGATCCTCGACCATCGAGATCAGCACGCTCGCCCCACGCTCCCCGGCCCGCGTTTTTACCGCCGACGCGATCTGCGAGGGGGCATGCAGCGCCAGATCGGTAGTGATAAGCCCCAGCGTACGGGTGCGTTTGCCTGCCAGCTGCTGGGCGCCGCGATTGGGTACATAGTGCAGCTCGGCCATCGCCTGCAGCACTTTCTCCCGGGTACGGGCGGAGACGTGGGCCGCATCATTAATGACCCGCGAGACGGTTTGGTAGGAGACGCCCGCCAGGCGGGCGACATCGTAGAGGGTTATGGCTTTCATATGCTTCAGGGGGCAGTGACGGATGTGTCTATTCTGTCATAACGCCTGGCGTAAAGCATGTGAGCGCTTCGCAAAATCAGACAACGCGGCCCGGCTCTGGGGCAACGATCCGCGGCTTCTGCCGAAACCACGGCAGGCAGATCTGGATCAGCGGTCCGATGCTCAACGCATAGAGTATGGT
The DNA here is from genome assembly GCF_023736175.1 of Leclercia sp. LTM14. Lineage (NCBI taxonomy): Bacteria > Pseudomonadati > Pseudomonadota > Gammaproteobacteria > Enterobacterales > Enterobacteriaceae > Leclercia > Leclercia sp. LTM14. Next base: position 106,200 of record NZ_JAIKTT010000005.1, on the reverse strand, counting down.
TCCCACCCCAAAGGTGCCGCCCAGCACGCAGCCAATCAGCAGGACCGTAATTTCAATCGCCGTGCGTACGCTGCGAACCGACCAGCCGGTGCGGGCGTTGATCCCGGTCATCAGGCCGTCGCGCGGCCCGGCGCCAAATCCGGCCCCGATATACATGCCCGTCGCCAGCGCATTGACAATCACCGCGCTTGCCAGCAGCAGGCTGCGAGCCATCAGCGAATCAATGGCCGGAATAACTGCCAATGCGGCATCGGCGGCCAGGCCAATCACAATCACGTTACTGATCGTGCCGAGACCGGGACGCTGGCGCAGCGGGATCCAGACCAGCAGGACCAGCGCCCCGGTGAGGATCATGACGGTGCCAATATCCATTGCCAGCAGTTTTGCCACCCCCAGGTGAAAGACATTCCACGGATCGGCTCCCAGATCCGCACGGACAAACATCGCCGTTGACAGGCCGTACAGGCTTAATCCGACGTAAAGCTGAAGTAATCGACGCAACATGATCTTTCTCCGGTGGTTTCTGCTTTAATCATTGCCTGAAATGGCCCTATGATTAATGTCCAGTTTTCAAAAAGTGGACTGCCCGTGTCATCACGTCGTTTTGGAAGTCAGTCATTGGTTCGCCTGCTGGGTCACTGGCAGGAGAGTGCCTCCCGTACCCCGCTGTGGCGGCAGCTGGCCGATGCCCTGCGCCTGCTGATCCTCGACGGCAGGCTGGCGCTGGATACGCGCCTGCCCGGGGAACGGGAACTGGCCTTAACCCTCGAGGTCAGCCGGACCACCGTCAGCAGCGCCCTGGCCCATCTGCGGGACGAAGGTTATCTCGAAAGCCGGCACGGCAGTGGCTCGCGGGTGATCCTGCCCGACAGCCGCACGCCCCCTACCCGCGCCAACGCCAGCGCGGCGCTGGATCTCTCTACCGCCGCGCTGGGTGCCGGGCCGGAGATCCATCAGGCCTATACGCATGCCCTGACCGCCATTACCCCGCATCTGACGCAAACCGGCTACGATCAGCTGGGATTGCTGGCGCTGCGCGAAGCCATTGCGGCACGCTATACCGGCCGCGGTTTACCTACCCGGGCTGAAGAGGTGATGGTAGTTAACGGTGCCGTCAGCGGGCTGGCGCTGGTGCTGCGCATGTTCACCGGCCCGGGCGATCGGGTGGTGGTGGATCACCCCACCTACCCGCTGGCTATCGCGGCGATTCAGGGTGCATCCTGTCGGCCGGTAGGCGTGTCGCTGCCGCATACCGGCTGGGATATCGACGGTTTTGCCGCCACCCTCGCCCAGACCGCGCCGCGCCTGGCGTACCTGATGCCCGATTTTCACAATCCTACTGGCCGCTGCATGGACGAGAAGAGTCGGGAGGCCATCGCCGCCGTGGCTGCCCGGGCCCGCACCACGCTGGTAGTGGATGAAACCATGGTGGATCTGTGGTTCGATGCCCCTCCCCCGCGGCCGCTGGCCTCCTTCTGCCCGAACGGCAATGTCATTACGCTGGGCTCGGCGGGAAAAAGTTTCTGGGGAGGTCTGCGTCTGGGCTGGGTTCGCGCCCCGGCACGCACCATCGCCACGCTTGTCCAGACCCGCGATACGCTCGATCTTGGCTCGCCGCTGCTGGAACAGCTGGCAACCCAGTGGCTGATTGAGAATGGCGAAACATTTTTATCTGCCCGACGGCAGATGCTGCGTGAGCGGCGGGATGCTTGTGCGGCGCTGCTGCAGGAACATTTCCCGGACTGGCGTTTCCGGATGCCGGAAGGGGGTCTCTCTTACTGGGTTGAGCTGCCGGATATGCTGGCCACCCAGCTGGCCTCGCGCGCCGAAGCGGCGGGCATTCATCTGGGTACCGGGACGCGCTTTGGCCTCTCCGGGGCCTTTGACCGCTACCTGCGCATGCCTTTTTCTTTGGCGCCTGCTGAGCTGGAAAACGCGCTGGTGCGGATCAAGCCGCTGTGGATGGCGCTGAGTAACAGCGGCCACAGTGTAAAACGCACGCTGGTATAATCGCTTTGACTCAATGAACGAATGCAACAGTAATATTTATTACGGGAAAAGAGTGAGCGGGCGCACAAATAGTCGCTAATAAGACGAGATTTAAAAATGTCTGACTGTAATGGTTACAGTCAGACATTTTCAGCATGGGGAGATCAGTGCTGAGCCGGGATAGGGAAACCTTTCAGGGAAATAACAAAACTATCGCCTTCTTTCTTTATTTTTGCGCCGGTATCACACCAGTCAGACGCAATTCGAAAGAACTCATCACTGCCAACGTCCCAGCCCAGGCGGACATGTTTGACATAGCCAGAGCGCAGAAGCGAGCAGGCCTCTGAGTAGCTGCTGGCGGTTGATTGTTGATGTTGTTTCATTTTTTCTTCTTCAGAATTTTTCTTAATGCTTTGATTTCTTTAGGAGTAAATGGAGCTACACTCTCTTCTTCCGTATGCTGATTGTCGATATCCTCTTCCGTTACTCCCGCCTCATCTGCTACAGCAAACGCCATCTGCAGCAGCTTCTCTGTGGTAACGCTGAGATTCTCATTATTCACTTCGGCATAATGACGAAGCTTCTCTTTCAGCGCTTCGTCAATTTTCACATTCAGGACAGCAGTCGTCATGGTTTTAACATCCCTGGCACTATTTTCTTAAATTAATACACGAAGTTAACATTATTATCCAGATATATATTTCCTGCTTATAGATAATAAAAATGTCACACTTACCCTGCCGAAAATTTATGACAGAATAATGACAGTCACGTTTCAGTATGATGACAATTTGCGAAATAGACAGGCAGATATGAAAATATAAAATATGCGCACTATTGATGTGGATAATAGTAGAAAGGGGGATACGACAGACTTAAGTGGCGTGAATCCTTACGCCATCACACAAACGTAGCTTTTGAGTATACATTAACACTACGTGATGAAAGTGGCCTAAAAGGCGTAGCTTAAATAGCGCTTGTCCACTTAAACGCCACATGCAATTATACTACAACCCAAAAGCTACATAAAGACTACCCTGATGACCACCAGCCGAGTTTATGCCTATATTCGCGCCTCCACTAAAGAGCAGGATGCTACACGCGCCAAAGCAGCATTGGCTGAGTTCGCCGCCGCTCATGATTTGGGTCACGTCACATACTTCATTGAGAACGTAAGCGGAGCCAGCTTACAGCGCCCGGAGCTTATGCGCCTGATAGACATAGCCGCGCCCGGAGACATTCTGTTAGTCGAACAAGTAGACCGCCTGAGCCGTCTCAGCGCTGAGGATTGGGAGACACTTAAAGCTCAGATCGATAGTAAAGGTTTACGGGTGGTAGCTCTCGACCTGCCTACCAGCCACGTAGTGTTAGCCGCACAGGGTGAGTTTATGCAGTCGATGATGAAAGCTATCAACGGCATGATGTTAGAAATGCTGGCAGTAATAGCCCGTAAAGACTACACAGACCGCCGCCGCCGTCAGGCTGAGGGAATCAGCAAGGCGAAAGCTGAGGGCGCTTACAAGGGCCGTCCAGTGGACAAGAAACTGCACGAACAGATTCGCGTATTGCATGGAGCAGGTAAGATGAAGAGCGAGATCCATCGCCTCACAGGTGCAGCAAGAACCACCATTAACAAAGTGCTGGCGGCGTAAGCCTCATCCGTTACGGGACCACCAGTGCCCTACCAGCCCCTGATACTTGGGGATTTCCGGGGTAACAACCGGGAGTGCCTCAAAGTTCGCACTTAATAGTTCAAGCAATGCCGCAAAGCATCGTCCTATCCCCTAACCTTCTGTTACGAAACGTAGTTTCACTTAGATCTAATACTTGTTGCGCCTGTGGTTATTGTTTGTAAAATGACCTCTGTGATTATTTCTATAACAAGTAGAGGGACTTATGAAACAGTATAACAACGATCTTAGCGCTGAAATCCTGGCATCTTTTAACGAACCGACCTTCACCCCAGAACAAATCGCAGGTATGGCAGATAGCGCACGCGCCATCATTGCTGAACAAAAAGAGATAAATCGGCGGCACCCCGTAAACAAAATCTACCGCTTTGCCACGGTCGGGAGCCTCACACGCCAGGGCGGTATTGTTCGCGAGACTCATCACAAAGCTAAGATGCAGGCTGAAAATGGCGAAATGATGAGCATTGCACTAAAAGGTGATGAAGTTGTTTATCCCGACGGAACTACCGCACGTATTGCCACCAGCACCGGAAAAAGTAAAACCTACGGCGGCGTCGGTATTGCAGTTGTAGGCAGCAAACTTGATAACGGCGATGAAATCATCAGTACCCCGCAATCTGGGGCAATGTGCGTAGATCGTGAAGGATTGCCATCAGCCAAGGATTTTCTGGCTGACGAGACTACAGTATGAGTAACCGTTCAACATGGGATGGAATCCCCGAAGGACTTCACGGCGATGAAACGACTACGGGGGCGCAAGGGCTTAGTAGTCTTCCAAACTTTTCAAATGCGCACCTGGGAGCATTGAGACACGGCGATAAAACTACGCCCTGCCCTAAATGCGGAGAGGTTGGGGAAATAATCGGTAACATCCCAACAATGAACCTTGAAGGAAAAATCGCAGCAGGAAATGGTGCCGAAGTTATTTGCGGCTGTCCGATTGGGTCTAACATTCTTATCTCCCCAGCAGGTCAATGGATAGGGAACACTCCAAGGCCAGAACCCGCTTGGATCAATTCATCAACTGAACCGGAACAACACGCACAAGCGGCTAAAAAGAAACGTATTGGTGTTGATGCTGGTTTTTGCGTAGTCCCTCAAACATCTACAACCGAATCTTTTGAAAGCATCCTGTTCGCTGGTGGTCAGCCAGAAGGAACACGCGAACTTTACCGCTCACTTAACGGTTCAGGTAAGGAGTACAAAGCCGGGTCTATCATGCTCGTGGTTGATCCTGACAAACAGGACAGCGAACAGATCGCCCACATGAAAGCAGCGAAACAGCGCATTGATACAGTACTGGAACCGCTAACGCACGAGGAAGCTAACTTCCTGCATAAACATTACGCTACCATTGCCAACTTCTCTAATATTGCGGATAAAGGCATTGGACTTGCAGCTGATCCAGTTGGGAAATATTTTGAGAATATCGAAAAGATTCTTAAAGAAATCCAGGAAACTTATAAAAATACCTATATGACGCGAGGCGCATTAATCGGCGAACAGTTTTATGTTAGACGTGCGCAACTCTTCACTGAACTTGATCGTGTGCTTAAAGTTGGCTTCCTGAATAAGGCCATGAAGTTTGGCGAGTATACAAAAATAAAAAATGCGCTTGGCTTGTCCACTAGTTCAATCACGTATAAATGGAATGAGACAGGGATCAGCGATATTGAAGGCTACGCAACGCATATCGAGCGAGCGGCTAAATATACTAAGGCGATGCGTTATGCTGGTTACGTTGGAATAGCATTTAGTGCGGTTCACTCAATCAATGAGATAAATGAGGCTTGTTCAACTGGTCGAGAGGCTGAATGTACTAAGAAAAAATATACTGAGATCGGTAGTTTCTCTGGTGGCCTTGCTGGTGGTTTAGCTGGTGGTGCGATAGGCATGGGCATATGCTCGTTAGTCTTGGGCAGTGCTACAATGGCAGCAGGTGGTGCTGGTGCATTAGCTTGTGGCGTAATACTTGGAACCTCTGCTGGATATGTAGGTGGTGAACTTTCATCATCTGGTGGTGAGGCCGTTGGTGAGTTTATCTATAACAGTGTAGGACAATAAGATGAAAAGCGTAACCGCTATTTTATTTATCTTATTCGTCTTTACTACTATTGCTGCGTTTGGTTATTCAACGCTAAAGAACAAACAACACCTACAGCTTTGTGATGCATTTCGTGAAAAGTTTGGTTTTCTGCCAGGAGGTATAACTATTGCTCAGGCTGGCGGTATATTTTTAACATTCCAAAAAGATTTATTCTTTTTCTTTCCTCTCATTGTTAGAAAGGGCAGCTTTATTGTTAGAGATATGGAATCAGAACATTATGACTTTATTAAAGATTTGCCTAATGAAATGATAAAATGGTTGAAAGTGAAGTTCTTATTACTTTTCATTGCCATCATTTTCTTTATTTCCTTTTTGATATTCGATCTATTGATTTTCAAATCATAGAGCATCAATAAATAACATGCACACTCTTTTCATTATATTAACGCCAGCATAACTGCTGGCTCCCTTGATACATAGCTCAAAGAGCCTCTATCACTTGCACCAACCGCGAGACATCAACGCCCTTCCCGTATCGGTTATAAGTTATCGTCGCATTCGAGTGACCGAGAACTTGGGAAGCGAACTGCTCAGGGAAACCATTCTGTTTAAATGTTGTGGCGCCGTAGTGGCGCAACGAATGGTACTCAGGCAAATCATGCTTACCCCTGAATCTCGTAAACCAACGGCTAAAATAGTGCCCATAACTGCCGAGATGCAAGGTAAGCTCAGGGAACAAATGCCCTTTTCTGTCAGTGATGAAATCAAGCAGGCCAAGCGTAAGAAGCTGCGAATGGATCGGAACGAACCGCCGCGAACTATCCGTTTTTATCGTCTGATTTGGGTTCAAGTTATCAACACGGAAGCACCAACCCCCCTCAACTCTCATCACGTCATTGTGGTAAAGCTGGCAAATCTCATTCTGCCTCATCCCCGAATAGCTACCAATCAGAATGATCCACCGCTTCCAGTCCTTCACGCCATGCAAAGCAATGTGCAATCGTTTCAGATCGTTGAGCGAGTAGGCAGGACGGCGATCCATCGGTGCTGTTGTTTCCTTAACACCCATCCCCTCAAATGTGTTTCGAATATCTTCATCTGTACGAGTGGCAAGCCATTTGAAAAACGCAGAGTTCTTCTTGATGTAACGGTTTCTGGTAGATGCAGATCCTTCCAAACTATCAACAAACGCCGCTGCGCTTCTCTTGCTAAATGGCTCTTTGGTCGCAGCCAAATACGCATTCACGCACCTGTTGATCGTCAAAATCTCGCGCTCACCCACAGACCCCGTTTTCGCATTGGCGTACTTCTCAAGCTCACTTTTCAGGTTCGGAAATAATGATTTCTTCTCGTTCACCAGTACAGATGCAGCCAGGGCAGAAGATGAGTGTGCCGGGATGGCCTTGGGAACACAGGCGAAAGGCTGTGAGGTAATGTATTGTTCTGCACGTTTCATAGCTTCACGCTTTGAACGTGTACGCAGAGAAATACGAATCTCGCGCCGTCTCCGAGGTGTTGAATAAACTCTGCGGTAGTACCAGATCCCGTGACGGGAAAGCATCAGATGTGACATTGATTAGCCTTCTAAGTGATACACAAAAGTTGTACCACCAGCAAATCAATGCAAAGACAACAGGGTTTTAGCTATAGAAAACATAGCGTTATCAGAAATGGGTGGGGGCCCTGCCAGCTACATCCCGGCACACACGTCGTCTGCCCTGGCTGCTTCCTTCCGGACCTGACCTGGTGAACAGAGTAGCGTTGCGGGAGAACCAACAGAGCCCCCATTGAGAGCGTTGTTAACCAACGCGCTGGCGCATTATCACTGTACCAGATGGCAATTGCAAGTTAACCGCGTCCGGGTGATGTTTTATTGCGCAAAGCGTTTACAGAGTGGGCGCTTTCTTCCTCTATTACCCGTTAATCTCTATCATGCCCGCAACACAGGAGAAAAAAATGGACGAGCACGACTCTTTTCCCCAGCGGGTATGGCAGATAGTTGCTTTGATTCCCGAAGGCACGGTCATCACCTATGGCGAAGTGGCACGACTGGCGGGCTCTCCCCGCGCAGCCCGGCAGGTAGGCGGTGTCCTCAAACGGCTGCCGGAAGGCAGTACCCTGCCCTGGCACCGGGTCGTCAACCGCCACGGAGCGATCTCCTTAACGGGGCCGGATTTGCAGCGTCAGCGTCAGGCATTGCTCAGTGAAGGGGTGCAGGTGTCAGGCAGTGGAGAGATAGATATGCAGCGATACCGCTGGCGGTACTAAATGCCCCTCTCAGGCGAGAGGGGCAGGGAACATTAAAGCTGGGTTGGCGCCGGGGTCGCCGTAGACGGACTAACCTGGGTTGGTGACGTTGACGGCACCGTGGTCGGCGCACCGCCGCCAGGCTGCAGCGGCAGCGAGGTCTGCTGCACCGGGACCAACACCAGATCGGCTTTCGTACCGCCCTGGTTGATCACCGGCTTCACGATGTCGGTCATCAGAACAACCTGATCGTTAATGGTGATCGCCGCACTCAGCAGAATACGGGCATTGGGCTGAACATCCGCCGGGTTAAACGGCAGTTCAAATTTGAATGGCGCCTGTTTACCCTCGGTACGCGTCGCCTGCTGCGCCAGTACTTTCGATGGCGAATCGGCCAGCGAGGCATCAGACAGGGTAACGGTTAACACCGCATCCGGCGGTAAAGCAACTTTCTGGCGGATCCAGATCGTACCAGAGACATTTGGCTGCTGAATAGTCGGCTGAGCGGCTACGCCAGCAGTATTAGGGTTCGGCGCTGGCGTCTGAATGTCTGCGCTTTTGTCTGCGCAGGCAGAAAGAGCGACCGCTACCGCTAAACCACTTAACACGTGCACGAGTTTCATTGAGTTCTCCTTATCATCAATGCACCAGCGGGATCGATACCGCCAGATGAGTGGTTAACATAAAGATAACGAGACTAAGTGTGGCACATATCAATTATTTATGCCTGGAATCCCCCTGTTATTCAGATTATTGCACCCATCGGACCACTTTCATTTCTGCGTTATACTCTGCGTATCTTTCGCCACGGCGTATTAATTGAGGACGACTATGAGTCAGGCACTAAGCAATCTGCTGACATTATTAAACCTGGAAAAAATAGAAGAAGGACTCTTTCGGGGACAAAGCGAAGATCTGGGTTTACGCCAGGTTTTCGGCGGCCAGGTTGTGGGACAAGCCCTCTACGCTGCTAAAGAGACCGTACCTGCGGAGCGCTTTGTGCACTCTTTTCACAGCTACTTTTTGCGCCCGGGCGACAGCCAGAAACCCATCGTATATGACGTTGAAGTCCTGCGCGATGGCAACAGCTTCAGCGCCCGTCGCGTGGCGGCGGTGCAGAACGGCAAGCCGATTTTCTATATGACGGCGTCGTTCCAGGCCCCTGAACCGGGCTATGAGCATCAGAAGACGATGCCGCCAGCCCCTGCGCCTGACGCGTTGCGTTCTGAGACCGACATTGCCCGCGCGCTGGCGCATCTGCTGCCCCCGCAGGTTAAAGAGAAGTTTCTCTGCGACAAGCCGCTGGAGATCCGCCCGGTCGAGTTTCATAACCCGATGAAAGGCCACGTCGCAGAGCCTGCCCGTCAGGTGTGGATCCGCGCCAACGGCACCATGCCGGAAGATTTCCGCGTGCATCAGTATCTGCTGGGTTATGCCTCGGATTTTAACTTCCTGCCGGTTGCCCTGCAGCCGCACGGCGTGGGCTTCCTTGAGAAAGGGATGCAGGTTGCGACGATCGACCATTCGATGTGGTTCCACCGTCCGTTCAATATGAATGAGTGGCTGCTCTACAGCGTGGAGAGCACCTCGGCGTCCAGCGCTCGCGGGTTTGTGCGCGGTGAGTTCTATACCCAGGATGGCGTGCTGGTGGCATCCACCGTGCAGGAAGGGGTGATGCGTAATCGGGGATAATGTTACGTGCGGCCTGGTGCCCTCACCCCGGCCCTCTCCCACCGGGAGAGGGTGCAAACACTAAAACGGCAACCGAGGTTGCCGTTTGCTTTTATTTACGCGTTATACGCATTCTCGCCGTGGCTGTTGACGTCCAGACCTTCGCGCTCCTGCTCTTCCGGTACGCGCAGCCCAACCGTCATGTCCGCCAGCTTGTAGCCGATAAAGGCAACCACGCCCGACCAGACTACCGTGATGGCGATACTTTCCAGCTGCACCAGAACCTGATGGCCCATGGTCACGCCTTCCGCATAGCCTACGCCGCCCAGAGAGGTTGAAGCGAAGATGCCGGTCATGATGCAGCCGACGATACCGCACACGCCGTGGACGCCAAACACGTCACAAGGGTCATCCACACGCAGAACACGTTTCAGCGCCGTCACGCCCCACAGACCGGCCAGACCCGCCACGATACCGACGATCAGCGCGCCACCGACACCGACAAAACCACAGGCAGGGGTAATACCCACCAGACCGGCAATCGCACCGGAACAGGCGCCCAGCAGAGAAGGCTTACCGCGTACCGCCCACTCGCCAAAGATCCAGGAGAGGATGGCTCCCGCCGTCGCGACAACGGTGTTCACGAAGGCCAGGGCCGCGATTTCGTTTGCCGCACTGGCTGAACCGGCGTTGAAGCCAAACCAGCCAAAGTAGAGGATCGCCGTACCAGTAAAGACCATCGGCAGGTTGTGCGGTTTGAACGCTTCTTTGCCAAAACCGACGCGTTTGCCAATCAGGTAAGCACCGACAAGCCCAGCTACTGCGGCGTTGATATGCACAACGGTACCGCCCGCAAAGTCCAGCGCGCCATGAGAAGCCAGCAGACCGCCGCCCCAGACCATATGCGCCACCGGCACGTAGGAAAGGGTCAGCCACACCACCACGAAGATTAATACGGCGGAGAAGCGGATACGTTCCGCCAGCGCCCCGACAATCAGCCCCACGGTGATACAGGCGAACGAACCCTGGAACGCCACGTGGATGTACTGATAGAAGCTGCCCATCACCGCGGTCAGCTCGATATTTTTCAGCATTGCCCAGTTAAAGCTGCCGAAGAAGGCGTTGCCCTCCCCGAAGGCCAGCGAGTAGCCGTAGACCACCCACAGCACGCAAACCAGCGCAAAGGTCACCGTTACCTGAGTGAGCATGGAGAGGACGTTTTTGCCGCGGATCAGGCCGCCGTAAAACAGCGCGATCCCCGGAATGGTCATAAAGAGCACCAGCGCGGTGCAAATCATCATAAAGGCGTTATCGGCTTTGTCTGCTACCGCGGGTGCAGCCATTGCCAGGCCCGGCAACAGCGCCAGAGACCCCAGACCTGCTTTAAGTGTTGTTGTGTTCATTTTCTCGATCCCTATCACTGTGTGCCTGCTGTTTTACAGTGCCGCTTCGTCGGCTTCGCCTGTACGAATGCGAATAACGCGTTGCAGCTCAGCAACGAAAATTTTGCCGTCGCCAATTTTGCCGGTGTAGGCTGCTTTGCTAATTACGTCGATGACTTCATCCAGCTGATCGTCGGCAATTGCCACGTCAATCTTCACTTTTGGCAGGAAGTTGACGCTGTATTCCGCACCACGGTAAAGCTCTGCATGCCCCTTCTGACGACCGAAGCCTTTCACTTCGGTAACGGTCAGCCCCTGAATACCCATTGAAGAGAGTGCTTCGCGCACGTCTTCGAGTTTGAATGGTTTGATTACCACGGTAACCAGCTTCATATATCCCTCCAGTCAGAATTCGGTTTTGGCGAGCCAACGAAAGAGGTATTGCAAGGGGTGTGCCAAAAGTGAAAAGAGAGGAAATACGAGGCACGGAGAAGGCATGACGAAAAAACAGCACCATGACAGTGCAGGGTGCGTTTCATTTTGCACCAACCGATTCAGCGGCTGGCTGGTTGCTTAATTTTAGTGCATCAGGCGCTGAGAGATTCCTCACGGGCGCTGGCGGCCAGCTCTTCCCCGGCCAGCTGCAGCTGATACATTTGCCAGTAACGCCCTTTTGCCTCAAGCAGTTGCTTATGGGTACCGCGTTCAACCGCCTGACCGCGATGAAGCACCAGAATGGTATCCGCCTCTACGATGGTCGAAAGACGGTGGGCAATCACCACCAGGGTGGTGTGTTCGCGTACCGCGGCCAGCGCCTGCTGGATAGCCTGCTCGGTACCGGAATCGATGCTGGCGGTAGCTTCATCCAGAATCAACACCTGCGGGGTATCAATCAGCACCCGGGCCAGCGCCAGCAGCTGCTTTTGCCCGACAGACAGGTTATTCCCCTGCTCGCCGAGCCGGGTATGAATGCCGTCGTGCAGACCGCGCGCCAGCTCCGCCAGTTGCACTTTCTCCAGTACGTCCCACACCTGCTCCTCGCTGAACGGTCGGCCCAGCGTCACGTTGGCGAAGAAGGTATCGGCCAGCACCACCGGATCCTGCTGCACCATCGCTACCCCTTTACGCAGTACGCTGTGGTTCAGGCTCGACAGCGGACGTCCGTCAAGGCGGATCTCCCCTTCGGTGAGCGGGTAGTAGCCCATCAGCAGGCTGGCGAGGGTGCTTTTACCGCTGCCGGTATGCCCCACCAGCGCCACAAAGCTGCGGGACGGCACCGTCAGGTTGATATCCTGCAGCACCAACCGATCGTCGCGATAGGCAAAGGAGACGTTGTCAAAATCAATCGCCCCGCTTTGCAGTTCGCGCTCGTCATCGCCATACGCCTGGCGCGGGCGATCCATCAGCTCAAAGACGCGCTCACCGGCCACCACCGCCTGTTGCAGCATCGACTGCTGGGTGGTGAGCTCGATCAGCGGCTCGTTAAGACGCCCGAGATAGCTGATAAAGGCATACAGCACCCCGACTTCGATGGTGCCACCGGCGGCAAAGCCAAACTGCATCAGCAGCCCGCACAGCACCAGCGCCGAGAACAGGCTTAACAGCGGGCGCAGCAGGAAACCGTCCAGACGCAGGGTCTGCATGCGGGCCATATAGTGGGAACGGCTGGCTTCGCCCATCCGCTCGCCGAAACGCGCCTGCTGGCGGAACTGCTGGATAACGCTCATGCCGTTGATGACCTCGTTAAAGCCATCGTTGATATCCGCCAGATAGGCCCGCACGCGACGCACAATCGGCGTGCTGTAGCGCTGGTAGATGATCATCACAATCATTACCGCCGGGAAAATCGCCATCGCCACCAGCGCCATGCGCCATTCGAGGCTGAACATCGCCACCAGCATAGCGCCCACCAGGGCGGCGCTGCGCAGTACCGTAGCCACCACGGTGACATACAGGTCGCGGATAACTTCCGTATCGTTGGTGACGCGGGAGATGATCTGCCCGACTGGCTGGGTATCAAACGCACTCAGGGGCTGGCGCAGGGCGGCATCCATCACGTCGGTACGCAGCTGCTGCACCACGCCGACGGCGGCCTGGTTAAACAGCAGCGACTGGGCATAGTGCAGCCCGGCCGCCAGCAGCTGCAGGCCAACGTAGGCCACCGCCAGCCCGGTGACTAAACCGAGCGGGAGATAATTTTTTGCTACCATGTTGTCGATGAAATAGCTGATCAGCAGCGGGCCGGTTACTTCGGCAATCGCCGCAATCCACAGCAGCACGACAGCCAGCGACAGCGGCTTGCGCCACGGCGAACCATACGCCAGCAGGCGCTTAAGGGTGGGCCACAGCTGGGAAAAACTACGCATCGGCGGCCTCCTCGTCGGTTTCCGGCACGTCATCCAGTGCCGCTTCCAGTTGTTGATAACGATACATATCGCGATACCAGCCCGGCTGTTCCGCCAGCTGTTCATGCTGGCCGCGCTGGGCAATATGCCCGTGCTGCATCACCAGAATTTCGCTCGCCTCGGTCAGAGCCGACAGACGATGGGCGCTGATGATCACCGTGCGCCCTTCTCCCCACTGGCGCAGGTTGTGCAGGATCTGGTGTTCGGTGCGGCCATCGACGGCAGAAAGGGCATCGTCGAGGATCAGAACCTCGGCATTCAGCAGCAGCGCGCGGGCGATGGAAATGCGCTGTTTTTGCCCTCCCGAGAGCATTACGCCGCGTTCGCCCACTTCGGTTTCGTACCCCTGCGGCAGGCGCAGGATGTCGTCATGGACGCTGGCAAGGCGGGCGACGTGCTCAATCTCTTCCTGGGTCGCATGCGGGCAACCGAGGGCGATATTGTTGGCGACGCTGTCGGAGAAGAGGAACGGCGTCTGGCTGACGACCGCCAGGCGGCTGCGCCAGCTATCCAGCTGCAGTTGCGTCAGCGGGATGTCGTGGAAGCGGATCTCGCCCTGGTCAATATCGAAGTGGCGCTGGATCAGCGAGAGCACGGTACTTTTCCCGGCGCCGGTCGGGCCGCAGATGCCCAGCATTTGCCCCGGCTGCAGCGTGAAATGGACATTTTCGAGCGTCGTTTTTTCCGTATGCGGGTAGGCAAAGGCCCGTACTGAGAATTTTAGCTCGCCGCGCCCATCCGGCACTGTCTCGCTGCCATCGTTAACCACCGGCGCTTCGGCGAGCATGGCGCGGATCCGGCTGTAGGCCGCACTGCCGCGCTCGACAATGTTGAACATCCAGGCGAGAGCCAGCATTGGCCAGATCATCAGCCCCAGATACATGGCAAAGCTGGTCAGTTGCCCAAGCGTCAGCGAGCCGTTAATCACCATCCAGCTTCCGCCGCCGATGGCCAGCAGGTTAGCGGTGCCAATGGCGATGTAAATCGTGGGATCAAAACGGGCGTCGATCCGGGCGACGCGCAGGTTTTTGGCCCCGGTATCCGCCGCATCGGCGGCAAACAGGGACGACTGGCGGTCTTCCAGGCCGAAGGCTTTGATCATCCGGATGCTGGTCAGGCTCTCCTGGGTGCGGTCGTTAAGGGTAGAAAACGCCGCCTGCGCCAGCTTGAAGCGCTGGTGCAGCTGGTCGCCGTAGCGCTTGATCGCCAGCGCCATAATCGGCATCGGCAGCAGCGCCAGCAGCGTGAGCTGCCAGCTGATTTGCGTTGACATGACGATCAGCACCGCACACCCCATCACCAGCGAGTCGACCAGGGTCAGCACCCCTTCCCCGGCGGCAAAGACCACGCGATCGACATCGTTAGTGGCGCGGGCGATCAGGTCCCCGGTGCGGTGACGCAGGTAAAATTCCGGATGCTGGCGGCTGAGCTGGCGGTAAAAATCTTCCCGCAGCTCCACGGCGAGCTGGTATGACGCGCCGAACAGCAGCACGCGCCAGACATAGCGCAGCAGATAGACCACCACCGCCGTCAGCACCAGCGTGCCGATCCACATCATCACCCGTGCGGTGGTGTAATGCTGTTGGGTAACGCCGTCCACGACGTAGCCCACCACTTTCGGCGGGATGAGCTGCAGAATGGCAATGATAATAAGCAGGGCCACTGCACCGAGATAGCGTTGCCACTCCCGGCGAAAGTACCAGCTTAACTGAGCAAATAATCGCACGCGGTCTTTTCCTGAGGATCGTATTCCGGCAGCGCCGGGAAGTTATTCAATGGGTAAGGCGGTGGTGTATTTTATCTGTTCCATCGCGAAGCTGGAGGTGACATTCGACAGACCTGGCACGCTGTTGACCAGCCGTTTATAGAAATCATCATAGCGCTTCATGTCCGCCACCTGAACGCGCATCAGGTAGTCGTATTCGCCCGCCATGCGCCAGAAGCCCAGCACTTCCGGCATCTGTGATACCACGCTGACGAATCCGCAGTACCAGTCGCTGCTGTGGTGCTGCGTTTTTATCAGCACAAACGCGGTCAGGCCAAGCCCCAGTTTTTCAGGATCGAGCAGCGCCACGCGTCCCAGCAAAATGCCTTCGTCTTCGAGTCGCTTAAGGCGTTTCCAGCAGGGCGTGGTGGTCAGATTAACGGCATCCGCCAGCGCCTGCAAAGAGAGGGTGCAGTCGCTTTGCAGTAAGGACAGCAGCTTACGGTCAATTTTATCTAGCATACCCACCCCCACAGAGAAAAATTTTCTCTTCTCATTCTATTTTAAAGGCCAGATAGCAACAATTTTTTCTGTGCTTTTCGCTATGCTGGGCACAAAATGACAAACGGATTACTTCGATGAATAGCACCTGGGTTAAAAACGCCATCAGTGAAATTAACGCCGATTATCAGCGCTCGGCGGATACACACCTTATTCGCCTCGCCCTGCCCGGCTTTCCGGGTATCCAGCTCTATCTGAAGGACGAAAGCACCCACCCGACCGGCAGCCTGAAGCACCGTCTGGCGCGCTCGCTGTTCCTGTACGGGCTGTGTAACGGCTGGATCAATGAGGGCACCACCATTATTGAATCCTCTTCCGGCTCAACCGCCGTCTCTGAGGCCTATTTTGCCCGCCTGCTTGGACTGCCGTTTATCGCCGTTATGCCCTCCTGCACGGCAAAACGCAAAATCGAACAGATCGAATTTTATGGCGGACGCTGCCACTTTGTGGAAAGCGCCTGTGAAATTTATGCCGCGTCAGAGATGCTGGCCCGGGAGCTGAACGGTCATTATATGGACCAGTTTACCTTCGCGGAGCGGGCAACCGACTGGCGCGGTAACAACAACATTGCCGACAGTATCTTCCGGCAGATGCAAAATGAACCCCATCCGGTGCCGACGCATATCGTGATGAGCGCCGGAACCGGCGGCACTTCGGCCACCATTGGCCGCTATATTCGCTGCCAGGGTTATGATACTCGCCTGATGGTAGTGGACCCACAGAACTCGGTGTTCCTCGATTACTGGCAGCAGCGCGATCCGGCCCTGCGCAGCCCGGTGGGCAGCAGAATTGAAGGGATTGGCCGCCCGCGCGTCGAGCCTTCGTTTATCCCGGATGTAGTGGACGAGATGCTCCGCGTGCCCGATGCCGCCAGCGTTGCCACCGCTCACTGGCTGGAAACCCAGCTCGGTCGCAAGGTGGGTGCCTCCACCGGGACCAATATGTGGGGCGCGCTGCAGCTGGCGGCGCGGATGCGTGACGCGGGACAAACCGGCTCTATCGTCACCCTGCTGTGCGACAGCGGCGAGCGCTACCTGGACACCTACTACAACGCCGAATGGGTAAAAGCGAATATTGGCGATGTGGCGCCGTGGCTGGCAGAAATTGCCCGGCTGGTGAAATAAAAAAAGCCAGACTTTCGTCTGGCTTGCTGGAAGGGTCTCACTATTCGGGGGAATAAGGAAGATCGGGTGTATCCAGCCAATGGGTTAAGAAATGGGACACGGCCTCGTTGCGGCAGTGTCCAATAACGGGTAAATGCGAGAGCTCGGCGATCAGTTGCGGCATCGCATTGCCCATAATCAGGCCGCGCCCTACGCTGCCCAGCATCTCGCGATCGTTCATCGCATCGCCAAACGCCATACACTCCTGCATGCTCAGCCCCAGATGCTCGCTCAGTACCGCCAGAGCGGAACCTTTGTTGCATCCGACCGGCAGCACCTCCAGGCAATCGATCGCCGAGAAGGTGAGATGCGCGCGGTTGCCCAGCGCCTCGTTGAGCTGAATGCGCAGGCGGCACAGATCGTCATGATCGCCGCAGAAACAAATTTTGGTTACCGCATGGGCCGGAATACGGCGCAGGTCGGTCAGCTGATACTGAAAGCCACTGTAGACGTGCGCTTCGAGCATCGCCGGGATGTCTTTTCCTGTCAGCCACCCGGTATCGTTAAAAACATGGATACTGGCCTGGGTATCCCAGGTGCTGTGCAGCACTTGTTCAGCCACATCCGGAGCGAGATCCTGACGATAAAGCACATCACCCTCCACGGAGTGAATACGCGTTCCGTTGCCGGTAATCAAAAAGGCGTCGAGGGAGAGCGCGCCCATTAAATGGCGCATCTCCAGCACATGTCGGCCCGTGGCGAAGGTGAGCGTAACGTCACGTTCGTGCAGACGCTTAAGGACGCTCAGCGTTTTGTCACCTAAACGGTGATCCGGCATTAATAAGGTGCCGTCCATATCAAATGCAGCCAGCCGCGCCATGGGAACTCCGAAAATGTGAAGGGGATTAACTTGTGCATCAGTATTGCCTGTTATATACGGAAGTAATACTGAATAGATGGAAATTATTGTTCCGGGTTTACGATGCGCCAGCTTAATCGACTTAATCAGTTCCAGCGCCTGTGGCAGCCCTCTGCCGGTGCGCCTCAGCAGGTGAGCGTGGCCGAACTGGCCAGCCGCTGTTTTTGCAGTGAACGGCATGTGCGCACGCTGCTGCGACAGGCGCAGGAGGCTGGCTGGCTGAGCTGGCACGCGCAATCCGGACGCGGAAAACGCGGCGAGCTGCGATTCCACGTCACGCCGGAGTCATTACGTAACGCGATGATGGAAGAGGCGCTGAAGAGCGGACAGCAGCACAACGCGCTCGCGCTGGCCCAGCTGGCCCCCCAGGCTCTGCGTGCCCTGCTGCATCCTTTTTTGGGCGGACAGTGGCAGAACGATACCCCGACGCTGCGTATTCCATATTATCGCCCGCTCGATCCGCTCCGGCCGGGCTTTTTACCGGGCCGCGCTGAACAGCATCTGGTGGGGCAGATCTTTTCCGGTCTGACGCGCTTCAACGACACCCGCAGCGAGCCTGCGGGCGATCTGGCGCATCACTGGGAGATCGCATCTGACGGATTACGCTGGCACTTCTACCTCCGCTCAACCCTGCACTGGCATAACGGCGATAAAATCGAGGCCGCCCAGCTCCAGAGCCAGCTGGCGAAGCTGCTGACCCTTCCCGCCCTGCGCAAACTGTTTAACAGCGTGAAGCAGATAGAGGTCACGCATCCCCAGTGCCTGACCATTGTGTTACATCACCCCGACTACTGGCTGGCGCACCGTCTGGCAAGCTATTGCAGCCATCTTGCCCATCCTGAACAGCCTTTAATCGGCAGCGGACCGTTTCGCCTGGCGATCTTCGATCCCGACCTTGTCCGGCTGGAGAGCCACGAGCAGTATCATCTCGGCCATCCGCTGCTGAAAGCGATCGAATTCTGGATCACCCCTCAGCTTTTTGACCAGGATTTAGGCACCAGCTGTCGTCATCCGGTGCAGATCGCCATTGGCGAGCCGGAGGAGCTTGCCAGCCTGCGGCTGGTCAGTAACAGTATTAGCCTCGGTTTTTGCTACCTCACCCTGAAGCAGAGTGACCGACTAAGCGAAGCGCAGGCCCGCAGGGTGATTGATATTATTCATCACACATCGCTTCTGCATACCCTGCCGCTGGACGAGAATCTCATCACCCCGACCCAGGAGTTACTGCCTGGCTGGTCGATCCCCCAGTGGACCCGGGAACAGGAAACCGTTCTGCCGAAGACGCTTACCCTGCTTTATCACCTGCCGGTGGAACTGCATACCATGGCGGAGCAGCTTAAACGCTATCTGGCCCAGGAAGGGTGCGAGCTCAGGGTGATTTTTCACGACGCGAAAACCTGGGATGGCTGCACCGCGCTCGCGGACGCCGATATCATGATGGGGGACAGATTAATTGGCGAGGCGCCAGAGTACACCCTTGAGCAGTGGTTGCGCTGCGACACGCTGTGGTCCTGGTTGCTCAGCGCGCCGCAGTTTGCCCACCTGATGGCGACTCTGGATGCGGTGCAGACGCAGCCAGACGCCTCTGCCCGCCATCTGGCGCTGAAGGAGGTTTATTCCCGCCTGATGGAGCAGGCCGTGCTGACCCCGCTGTTCAACTATCAGTACCAGATCAGCGCCCCGCCGGGGGTAAACGGTATCCGGCTCAATCCGCGCGGCTGGTTTGATTTTACCGAGGCCTGGCTACCCGCACCGAAAACGTGAAGAAGCTGGTCGCCACCACGGGCAGACGTTACCATATGTCTTTAATCTTCAACGTTGGGAAGTCTTATGAAACGTGCTGTTGTCGTGTTCAGTGGAGGCCAGGATTCCACCACCTGTCTGGTGCAGGCTCTGCAGCAATATGATGAAGTCCATTGTGTCACCTTTGACTATGGCCAGCGCCATAGCGAAGAGATCGAGGTGGCGCAGAAACTGGCCGTTAAGCTCGGCGCGCGGGCGCATAAAGTTCTTGATGTTACCCTGCTTAACGAACTGGCGGTGAGCAGTCTTACCCGCGACAGTATCCCGGTACCCGACTATGAGCCGGACGCAGAGGGTATTCCCAATACCTTCGTGCCGGGGCGTAACATCCTGTTCCTGACCCTGACGGCAATCTACGCGTACCAGGTGAAAGCCGAAGCGGTGATCACCGGCGTGTGTGAAACTGACTTCTCGGGCTATCCTGACTGTCGCGATGAGTTTGTGAAAGCCCTCAACCACGCCGTGAACCTCGGTATGGCTAAAGATATCCGCTTTGAAACGCCGCTGATGTGGCTGGATAAAGCCGAAACCTGGGCCCTGGCCGACTACTGGGGCAAGCTGGATCTGGTGCGTAACGAAACCCTGACCTGCTACAACGGTATCAAAGGCGATGGCTGTGGACAGTGTGCGGCGTGTAACCTGCGCGCCAACGGCCTGAATCACTATCTGGCGGATAAAGCCGGGGTGATGGCGGCCCTGAAAAAGAAAACCGGCCTGAAATAATCTGCGCCAGTCTGCCGGGTGAAAGCGTTGCTTCGCCCGGCATCACACGGCGGGTTATTTGATTAATAGTTCCAGTTTCTCACGTAACTCCCCTTCCAGCGGCAACGCTTTCTGCGTTTTCAGATCGATGCAGACAAAGGTAATTAACGCATCTGCCACCACCTGCCCTTCCGGCTCCAGGGTTATCACCTGACTCAGCACGCCACTTTTACCGTTCAGTTGCTGCAACTGGCTGGTCACGGTCAGTAAATCGCTGAGCACTGCGGGACGGCGATAGTTGATATTGATGTTCGCCACCACAAAAGCGATGCGGTGTGCGGTCATCCACTGGAAACTGTCGCTGTTTTCCAGACCGTCCCAGCGCGCCTCTTCGAGGAACTCCAGGTAGCGGGCGTTATTCACGTGCTGGTAAACATCAAGATGGTAGCCGCGTACTTTGATTTGGGTCTGCATAGCGCAATAGCCTTCAGGGTAGTTAATTATAAGATTCAGAGGTCATAACTGGTATGACCTCTTTATCCTGGCAAATTTTTGCCACTGTGCAAGTTATTACAGCGTCAGATGCGCAAGATTACGCTCCACCAGCGCCCCACCCATACCCGGTACCTGCCTGAGATCGTCCAGCGTTTTAAACGGGCCGTACTCTTCGCGATAGCTAACAATCGCCTGCGCTTTCTTCATTCCTACGCCATTCATCACCTTTGCCAGATCTTCCGCCGATGCGGTATTGATGCTAACCCGCGTCTTATCCTTTTCCGCCACCTTAGATTGCTGAGAGGGCGTGGCTACGGGTGGCGCATCGGCCTTACTCTGCGCCATCTGCGTTTTGGCCGCCGGTGTCGCCGCCAGCGCGCTGTGGCTCATCCCCGCCGTGACGATAGCAAGCGTGACGAAAAGGGCTTTGATTCCATGTTTCATGCTGTTTTCTCCTTGTTTGTTGACAGCCCCCTCACCTTAGTCGGACCGCATTTCAGGAACAAACAGCAGATTGCAGAAATGGAAAAGGCCGCGAAAGCGGCCTTTTGGTATTGCAGTACGTTGCTTAAACTTGCGAGCAGCGCCGTAATTACTGCTGAGTCATGATATCGCCCAGCTTAATTTTGGCTTCTTTGCGCAGGTTGCTCATCAGCGCCTCGAAAGCAATTTGCGCATTGTTCTGGGTAATACCCTGAACCATCGCTTTCTTCTGTGCTTCCGGCATGGTGCCCGCTTTCACTTCGTCCAGCGCCAGAATGACCACGTTGCCCTGCATATCGTTGGCGATACCGAAGCTCGGCTTGTCTTTCGCCGGCTGGCTCAGGCCGAATGCCGCCTGGCTAATCGGATCCTGACCGGTACGGCTCAGGGTTTTCGCCTCACCAAAGCTCAGGCCAGCCGCTTTCAGCGCCTCATCACCTTTACCGGCTTTCAGGTCAGCCAGCAGCTTTTCAGCATCCAGCTTCGCCTGCTGCACGGCTTTGTTGTGTTTCACCAGCGCCGTAATCTGATCCTTCACCTCGTCCAGCGGCTTGATCGCTTCTGGCTTGTGCTCGCTCACGCGCAGTACGAAAGCGCGATCGCCGTCAACAGAGATGATATCGGAGTTGCTGCCCGGGGTGCCATTTTCGCCTACCAGACCGCCATTGAAGATGGCATCTGCTACCGGCTTGAAGTTCAGCTCTTCCGGCAGGTTGTCATGACCAAACCAACCGGTGGTCACCGCTTTCGCGCCTGCAGCCTGCTCTGCGCCCGCCAGCGATTCGTTGTCATTGCTGGCCGCGTCGCTCACTTTCTGCTGTAAGGCATAGAAGCCATCCAGCGCTTTCTCCTGCTTCACTTTCGCGGCGATCTCATCGTGGACATCCGCCAGCGGTTTGGTGGTCGCAGGGGTAACATCATCCAGACGCGCAACCAGGAAGCCAACGGAGGATTTGATGACGCCAGAAAGCTGACCTTTCTCTTTCAGACCCGCATTTTTCAGCTCGTCCGGGGTGGTCGCGTCTTCCAGCCAGCCCATATCACCGCCGTTTTTCGCAGAGATGATATCCGTGGATTTCTCTTTTGCGACGGTGGCGAAATCGGTGCCTTTGTTCAGCTCATCCAGCGCCGCTTTAGCGTCGGCTTCGGTTTTGGTCTGAATCACGCTGTAACGATTACGCTGTGGCTGAGTGAACTGATCCTGATGCTGATCGTAGTAAGACTGGATCTCGGCATCGGTGGCGTTTTCCTGCATCGCAGCCGCATCCAGCTTGATGTAGCTCACGCGGAACTGCTCCGGCGCGGTGAAGTTGTTTTTGTTCTGCTCGTAGTAGCTTTTGACCTCTTCATCGCTCGCCAGCTGTTTAGCAGCCAGAGCATTGACGTCGAAAGTGGCTTCGCGCACGACGCGCTGCTGAGAAACCAGCGTCGCCAGCTCATCCGCTTCGCCTTTGAGCATGAAGTCGGTGCCCACGACAGCGTTGATAAGCTGCTGAGTGGTGAGCTGATTGCGCAGCGCCTGAGCGTATTGATCCGGCGTCATCCCCATCTGATTAACGATGGCGGTATAACGGGAGTTATCGAATTTGCCGTTATTCTGGAAAGCAGGGGTGACGAAAATCGCTTTCTTAACCTGGTCATCGCTGATGCTCAGACCGAGTTCACGGGCATACTGATCCAGCAGCGCCTCGTCGATAAGACGGTTCAGCGTCTGCTGACGCAGGTTCTTCATATACCCTTCATTCGCCGCCAGTTCAGAGAACTGGTCGCCCAGCTGTTGTTGCATGCGGTTACGTTCACCGGCAAATGCATTCTCAAACTGCCCACGGCTGATTTCCTGGTCGTTCACTTTTGCGGCGTAGTTTGCACTACCGCCAATCAGGTATCCGCTCACGCCGGTCAAAATGAACGACACGATAATGATACCGAAAATAATCTTGAGCACGAGACTGTTAGCAGCCGTGCGTAAGCTGTCCATCATGGTGTAACCACACTCCGCTGTAGGTGACTGGTGACCTGACGCTGGCGGGAATCCTGACCGCAGCGCGTAAAGGCGTATTGTGACAAGAAACCGGGGCTATTGTCAGCCCACAACTCGCATAAACTCACATAAATCAGGTCTGGACAAACAAAAAAGGCACATCAAATGATGCGCCCTTGTACTTTTCAACTTCCCTGAAGTAAGAAAGCGATCAGTTTACCGCGTCTTTCAGCGCTTTGCCGGCACGGAAGCCCGGAACTTTAGCAGCAGCGATGGTGATCTCTTTACCGGTCTGAGGGTTGCGGCCAGTACGGG
The DNA here is from genome assembly GCF_023736175.1 of Leclercia sp. LTM14. NCBI lineage: Bacteria > Pseudomonadati > Pseudomonadota > Gammaproteobacteria > Enterobacterales > Enterobacteriaceae > Leclercia > Leclercia sp. LTM14. Next base: position 82,701 of record NZ_JAIKTT010000005.1, on the reverse strand, counting down.
CAGCACGCTCTTTAACAGCAAAAGTACCAAAACCTACCAGCGCTACGTCGTCCCCAGCCTGCAGAGATTCGGTAACAGAAGCAATCAAAGCATCTAACGCACGTCCAGCCGCAGCTTTGGAGATATCAGCACCCGCAGCAATTTTGTCAATCAGTTGAGATTTATTCACTCTTCTCTTCCTCTCTTTATAATTTATATCGCGTCTGAATCCTTCACAACGCGACCGCGCAGCAGTTATATCAGGCCTGCCATGACCTTACAACACCCGTTGTTGATGGCTGGCCCAATCAGCAATCTAAATTAGCTATACAAAAAAAGGCTGGCAAGCCCGAAATAGCTCACCAGCCTTGTTTTTATTGACGCTCTTTGCGCGAGGTCACTATTTTGCGGTCACAACCTGCATTCCTGAAGGCTCATTCTGCAGTGCAAGTGTCAGAACTTCCTCAATACGTTTCACCGGATGGATCTCCAGATCGGCGATAACGTTGTCCGGAATCTCTTCCAGATCGCGCTTGTTCTCATGCGGGATGAGGACCGTTTTAATGCCACCGCGGTGGGCTGCCAGCAGTTTTTCTTTCAAGCCGCCAATCGGCAATACCTGACCACGCAGGGTGATTTCACCGGTCATGGCTACATCTGCACGCACCGGGTTACCGGTCAGGCAAGACACCAGGGCGGTACACATCGCAATACCCGCGCTTGGGCCATCTTTCGGCGTCGCCCCTTCTGGCACGTGAACGTGAATGTCGCGTTTTTCGTAAAAGTCCGGATTAATACCCAGTTTTTCCGCACGCGCGCGCACCACGGTCAGCGCAGCCTGAATGGACTCCTGCATCACTTCACCCAGCGAGCCGGTGTAGGTCAGCTTGCCTTTACCCGGTACGCAGGCGGTTTCAATGGTCAGCAGATCGCCGCCCACTTCCGTCCACGCCAGACCGGTCACCTGGCCTACGCGGTTTTCGCTGTCCGCACGACCATAGTCGTAGCGCTGAACACCGAGGTACTCGTGCAGGTTGTCGCCATTGATCACAATATGCTTCAACGTCTTGTCGAGCAGCAGCTGTTTCACCGCTTTACGACACAGCTTGGAGATTTCACGCTCCAGGCTACGCACGCCCGCTTCACGGGTGTAGTAACGAATGATGCCGATAATCGCGCTGTCATCGACGGTCAGTTCGCTCTCTTTCAGTGCGTTACGTTCAATCTGCTTCGACAGCAGGTGACGACGGGCGATGTTCAGTTTTTCGTCTTCGGTATAGCCAGAAAGACGGATCACTTCCATACGATCCAGCAGCGGTGCCGGGATGTTCATGGAGTTAGAGGTCGCCACGAACATCACATCGCTCAGATCGTAGTCCACTTCAAGGTAGTGATCGCTGAACGCCACGTTCTGCTCTGGATCCAGCACTTCAAGCAGGGCTGAAGCCGGATCGCCGCGCATATCGGACGACATTTTGTCGATCTCATCCAGCAGGAACAGCGGGTTTTTAACGCCCACTTTCGCCATTTTCTGGATCAGTTTGCCCGGCATTGAACCGATGTAGGTCCGACGGTGACCGCGGATTTCCGCTTCGTCACGCACGCCGCCCAGCGCCATACGGATATATTTACGTCCGGTGGCTTTGGCAATGGACTGCCCCAGAGAGGTTTTACCCACCCCCGGCGGCCCTACCAGGCACAGAATTGGGCCCTTGAGCTTATTAACACGGCTCTGAACCGCGAGATACTCAAGGATGCGGTCTTTCACACGTTCCAGACCGTAGTGGTCGGTATCCAGGATCTCCTGAGCCTGACGCAGATCTTTTTTGACCTTGCTGCGGGCGTTCCACGGAACCTGAACCATCCACTCGATATAGCCGCGCACGACGGTCGCTTCAGCCGACATCGGAGACATCATTTTCAGCTTCTGCAGCTCGGCTTCCGCTTTCTCTTTCGCCTCTTTCGGCATTTTTGCCGCGTCGATCTTACGCTTCAGCGCTTCGTTTTCGTCCGGCGCGTCGTCCATCTCGCCGAGCTCTTTCTGAATGGCCTTCATCTGCTCGTTCAGATAGTACTCGCGCTGAGATTTTTCCATCTGCTTTTTAACGCGGTTGCGAATGCGTTTCTCAACCTGCAGCAGATCGATTTCAGACTCCATCATCGCCATCAGATATTCCAGACGCTCGTTAACGTCGGACATCTCCAGCACGGACTGTTTGTCAGCCAGCTTCAGCGGCATGTGCGCTGCGATGGTGTCTGCCAGACGCGCAGGATCGTCGATGCTGTTCAGCGACGTCAGCACTTCTGGTGGGATTTTTTGTTCAGCTTGATGTAGCCTTCAAACTGACTGATCGCGGTGCGTACCAGCACCTCCTGCTCACGCTCATCAAGCTGAGGTGAGTCGAGGTATTCCGCTTTTGCTGCAAAGTGTTCGCCATCATCCGACAGCGTGGTAATACGCGCACGCTGCAGCCCCTCAACCAGCACCTTCACGGTGCCGTCAGGCAGCTTCAGCATTTGTAAAATAGAGGCCACGGTCCCGACGGTGAAAAGATCGTTTACACCCGGCTCATCCGTTGATGCTTCTTTCTGCGCAACCAGCATGATTTTTTTATCATGATCCATGGCGGCTTCAAGGCAACGGATAGATTTTTCCCGCCCTACAAATAAGGGTATGACCATGTGCGGATAAACCACCACATCGCGCAACGGCAATACGGGGATTTCAATGCGTTCAGAACGCTCAGGATTCATAGAGCTCTCTCTTAGTTTAGTGTCCGCCAGGTAAGCTGGTCATGAGACTGTGCTTCACATAACCATTAACATGTAATCCAGTATATGGGGATGTTTCCCACACATTCAACGCCATGTTTACGGAAAAATAAAAGGGGGGATTAAATCCCCCCTTTTTGATTAACTGCTTGTATGGTCTGGTGAATTATTCGCCAGATGCCTGCTGCGCTTCCGGCGTGCCGTAAATCAGCAGCGGCTTGGTTTGGCCGGCAATGACGGACTCATCGATAACCACTTTTTCGACCTCTTCCATTGATGGAAGGTCGTACATGGTATCGAGCAGGGCTGCTTCAACGATAGAACGCAGGCCACGCGCACCGGTTTTACGTGCCATTGCTTTCTTGGCAATCGCATCCAGTGCTTCATCACGGAACTCCAGCTCCACGCCTTCCAGATTGAACAACGCCTGGTACTGTTTGGTCAGGGCGTTTTTCGGCTCTTTCAGGATCTGAATCAGCGCATCTTCGCTCAGTTCAGTCAGCGTGGCCACAACCGGCAGACGACCGATGAACTCAGGGATCAGACCAAACTTGATCAGATCTTCTGGCTCAACCTGCATCAGCAGTTCGCCTTCTTTTGCTTTTTCAGACTTGGCTTTCACCGTAGCGCCAAAGCCAATACCCGAGCCGGTTTCAACACGGTTAGCGATGACTTTATCCAGACCGGCAAACGCGCCGCCACAGATAAACAGGATTTTGGAGGTATCAACCTGCAGGAACTCCTGCTGAGGATGCTTACGACCACCCTGTGGCGGAACAGCGGCAACCGTCCCTTCGATCAGCTTCAGCAATGCCTGCTGCACACCTTCACCGGAAACGTCACGGGTGATCGACGGGTTATCGGATTTACGCGAGATTTTATCGATCTCATCGATATACACGATACCGCGCTGTGCCTTCTGCACATCGTAATCACACTTCTGCAGCAGTTTCTGGATGATGTTTTCCACATCTTCACCCACGTAACCGGCTTCGGTCAGGGTGGTGGCATCAGCCATGGTGAAGGGAACATCCAGCAGGCGTGCCAGCGTTTCTGCCAGCAGGGTTTTACCGGAACCGGTTGGGCCGATCAGCAAAATGTTACTTTTGCCCAGCTCAACGCCGTTGCTGTTATCCCCGTTACGCAGACGTTTGTAGTGGTTGTACACCGCCACTGCCAGCACTTTTTTCGCCTGTTCCTGACCGATGACGTAGTCGTCAAGGTGATGACGGATCTCGTGCGGGGTCGGTAACGCGCTGCGCTCGCGGTGCGGTGCAACTTCTTTAATCTCTTCGCGGATGATGTCGTTACATAAGTCGACACATTCGTCGCAGATATACACGGATGGCCCGGCAATCAGTTTGCGCACTTCATGCTGGCTTTTGCCGCAAAAAGAGCAGTAAAGCAGTTTGCCCGATCCATCTTTGCGTTTATCTGTCATGAGTCAAAACCTCTTTTTAAGTTCTTTGTGCCGCACATGACGACGCAAATGCCATTCTCAGACGCAAGCTGCTCGTAAGCAAAGTGCCGCCCTACCATAGTATAGCGGCACACCCGCGTCGTGGGCATCAATTACGATGGGTCAAAATGGAGTCGACTAAGCCGTACTCAACTGCCTCTGGTGCGGACAGGAAGCGATCGCGCTCGGTATCGCGCTCGATCTGCTCAAGTGATTGACCCGTGTGGTGAGCCATAAGTTCATTCATGCGCCCTTTTACTTTCAGAATTTCACGGGCATGAATTTCAATATCTGTGGCCTGGCCCTGGTACCCGCCCAGCGGCTGGTGAATCATTACGCGCGAGTTCGGCAGGCAGAAACGCTTGCCTTTCGCCCCTGCAGTCAGCAGGAATGCGCCCATCGATGCTGCCTGGCCCATACAAATGGTGCTCACATCAGGCTTGATGAACTGCATGGTGTCGTAAATGGACATCCCGGCGGTGATCACGCCACCCGGGGAGTTGATGTACAGGTAAATGTCTTTTTCCGGGTTTTCCGCTTCCAGAAACAGCATCTGCGCTACGATCAGGTTCGCCATGTGGTCTTCCACCTGGCCGGTCATGAAGATAACGCGTTCTTTAAGCAGACGGGAGTAGATATCAAAAGAACGTTCACCGCGAGAGGTCTGTTCAATGACCATTGGCACCAGCGCCATATGGGGTGCAAAGTTATCTCGTTCGCCACTGTATGACATTTCCGTCTCCTGGATAAAAAATGAAAATACCTGCTGTACTGATTGTAACCTTGCGGACGGATTATCAGCCAGTCTCTTTAATACTACTTCCCCACTAATGGGGGCGGCTCAGCCCTATTTCAAGCATAACAATCTTTTGGTGTAACGCTAACACTGAAAAAGCGTTTTATCACGCTTCGTGATTTATAACTGTGATAAAAAAAACCCGTCGCCAGACGGCAACGGGTTTTTCGCTCAAACTTTAAACGAAGCGGGCAGAATTACGCCTGCTGGTTCATCAGTTCGTTGAAGGAAGTGGCTTTTTCGGACACTTTCGCTTTGGCCAGAACGGCTTCAACAGCCTGCTCTTCCAGTGCGACGTTACGCATGTTTTCCATCAGCTCTTTGTTGCTGCCGTAGAAAGCAACAACTTCTGACGGATCTTCGTAGGCAGAAGCCATCTCTTCGATCAGACCTTTAACGCGCTCTTCGTCAGCTTTCAGCTCGTGGGTACGAATCACTTCGCCCAGCAGCAGGCCAACAACTACGCGGCGTTTAGCCTGCTCTTCGAACAGCTCACGTGGCAGTTCCAGAGCTTGTTTCTCGTTGCCACCGAAACGCTGTGCAGCCTGACGGCGCAGAACGTCGATTTCGCTGTCGATCAGGGCAGACGGGATCTCGATTTCGTTAGCTTTAACCAGACCTTCGATCGCCTGAGACTTAACGCGGTTACGCACGGCGCCTTTCAGCTCGCGTTCCATGTTTTTACGCACTTCCGCACGCAGACCTTCAACAGAACCATCTTCAACACCGAAACGTTTGATGAAATCTGCAGTCAGTTCTGGCAGTTCGCGGTCTTCAACTTTCTTCAGGGTAATCGCGAACTTAGCCGCTTTACCTTTCAGGTTTTCAGCGTGGTACTCTTCCGGGAAGGTCACGTCGATGGTGAACTCTTCGCCAGCGCTGTGGCCTTTGATACCGTCTTCAAAGCCTGGGATCATACGACCCTGGCCCATTGCCAGTACGAAGTCAGACGCTTTGCCGCCTTCGAACTCTTCACCGTCTACAGAGCCGGAGAAGTCGATGGTGACACGGTCTTCTGCATCAGCAGCGCCGTCTTTGTCTTTCCAGGTTGCCTGCTGCTTACGCAGGGTGTCCAGCATGCCGTCAACGTCAGCTTCAGTCACTTCAACGATTGGTTTTTCAACTTCAATCGCGTCCAGACCTTTCAGCTCAACTTCTGGATAAACTTCGAACTCTACGGAGTAGGTGAAGTCTTCGCCCAGTTTGTATTCGCCCGGAACATAGGTCGGGGAACCGGCTGGGTTGATTTTTTCTTTGATGATCGCGTCAACGAAGTTGCGGCTCATCAGGTCACCCAGCACGTCCTGGCGAACAGAAGCGCCATAACGCTGAGCAACGACATTCATCGGTACTTTGCCCTTGCGGAAGCCGTCAATACGGACTTTCTTCGCTACGTTGACCAGCTCGCTTTTTACAGCGTTTTCGATGCTGTCAGCAGCGATTGTAATCGTTACACGGCGGCCAAGGCCTTGAGTGGTTTCAACTGAAACTTGCATCTTGTTACCTCAAAAAAATCACAGTGCTCGGTCAACTCTGAATTTGCCTCGCAATACCGGGATGCTCTCTTGTAGCAGATTCACATTCCCTGTCGCCAGAATCATCCCGAAGACATTCATTAAGACGCGGCATTATAGCGGCATCACTTTAGTGAGTCGAGAACGGTTGGCGCATGTTGCTGCGGCTTTTTTCACAATTTAAGGCTATTTTTAGCCTTAAAATCGCGCCACCGGCTCAAAACCCGGACAAAACAAAACGGCCCGCAGGCCGCTTTGACGTATTCTTTATGCAACATACTGGAAAAGTTCCCGTTGTTGCAAACAGGATTTATTACGCGATCGTCCCGGCTCCCCGGCACGGCGGCGACGCGAAAATCGTATCCTGTAACCCCTTCCACTCTTTGATCGTATATGTGTGTAACGCCAGCGCGTGGACCGTGGTCGAGAGCTCCTCCGTCAGGGTGCCGTAAATCATACGGTGACGATTGAGAAAACGCTCGCCAGCGAAACGGTCGCTGACCAGCACCACCTTAAAGTGGCTTTCAGAGCCTGCCGGTACGTTATGACGATAGCTTTCGTCGACGACTTCAAGGAACACAGGTTCAAACGCCGCCCTTAACTTATCTTCAATCTGTTCACGTATCATCATGAAATTACTCCTCCGACAACGCTGAGATGTCACCCATCCCTTTAAATGTTAGCCGCTTTTACCGCTTGCATAACAACAAGACAACAAAAATTTAGCTTTCGTCTGATTTTCTCATTCAACCGTATGAAGTCATATAAGGGAAGCGTCGATTTGTCGCCAGAATAACGGAAAAGCGTTTCAGGTGGTCAGTTTTCAGACAAGGCGATGAATTTACATGCGTTGACCACTTCCCCTTGCCGTTGGCGATGTTATGATGGCGGCAATTTTTTTCTATATATGCTTACGATTCCTTGAGAGCCTGAACATGTTAAAAAAACTCTTTTTCCCTTTAGTCGCCCTGTTTATGCTGGCGGGCTGCGCAACTCCACCAACCACCATTGATGTTTCACCAAAAATCACTCTGCCGCAGCAGGATCCAAGCCTGATGGGCGTGACCGTGAGCATCAACGGTGCGGATCAGCGTCGCGATCAGGCGCTGGCGAAAGTCACCCGCGACAACCAGGTGGTCACCCTGACCGCTTCCCGCGACCTGCGTTTCCTGCTGCAGGAAGTGCTTGAGAAGCAGATGACCTCCCGCGGTTATATGATTGGCCCAAGCGGCGCGGTCGATCTGCAGATCATCGTGAACAACCTGTATGCAGACGTCTCTCAGGGCAACGTGCGCTATAACATCGCCACCAAAGCCGATATCGCCATCATCGCTACCGCGAAGAACGGCAATAAGATGAACAAAAACTACCGTGCAAGTTACTCCGTTGAAGGTGCCTTCCAGGCTTCCAACCAGAACATTGCTAACGCGGTTAACAGCGTGCTGACCGACACCATCGCCGACATGGCGCAGGACACCAGCATTCACGAGTTCATCAAGCAGAACGCACGTTAAGTCTGCCCGCTGACCCGACTCCCGGTCGGGTCAGTTTTAACCCATGTCCAGTCAATATTTACGCATTTTCCAGCAGCCTAAATCAGCTATCCTGCTGATCCTTGGTTTCGCCTCCGGTTTACCTCTTGCCCTGACCTCCGGCACGCTACAGGCGTGGATGACCGTCGAAAATATCGATCTTAAAACCATCGGCTTTTTCTCTCTGGTCGGCCAGGCCTATGTGTTTAAGTTCCTGTGGTCACCCATGATGGACCGCTACACGCCGCCTTTCCTCGGCAGGCGTCGTGGCTGGCTGCTGATGACCCAGGCGATGCTGCTGCTGGCGGTTGCCGCCATGGGCTTCCTTGAACCGGCGTCACAGCTTCGCTGGATGGCCGCGCTGGCGGTGGTAATCGCCTTCTGTTCCGCATCGCAGGATATCGTGTTTGATGCCTGGAAAACAGACGTGCTCTCAGCCGAAGAGCGTGGAGCCGGTGCCGCTATCAGCGTGCTCGGCTACCGTCTGGGCATGCTGGTCTCGGGCGGACTGGCTCTGTGGCTGGCAGACAGATACCTCGGCTGGCAGGGAATGTACTGGCTGATGGCCGCCCTGCTTATTCCCTGCATGATCGCCACGTTCCTTGCCCCGGAGCCGAGCGATGTGATCCCCGTTCCGCGCTCCCTGGAACAGGCTGTCGCTGAACCGCTGCGCGACTTCTTTGGCCGCAACAACGCCTGGCTCATTCTGCTGCTGATTGTGTTGTATAAACTTGGCGATGCGTTTGCGATGAGTCTGACAACGACCTTCCTGATCCGCGGCGTGGGCTTTGATGCCGGCGAGGTGGGGGTCGTGAACAAAACCCTGGGGCTGATTGCCACGATTATCGGCGCGCTGTACGGCGGCGTACTAATGCAGCGCTTAAGCCTGTTCCGCGCCCTGCTGATATTCGGCATTCTTCAGGGAGTATCCAACGCAGGTTACTGGCTGCTCTCCATCACCGATAAGCATATGCTCAGCATGGCGGCGGCGGTGTTCTTCGAAAACCTGTGTGGCGGGATGGGGACAGCCGCCTTTGTCGCACTGCTGATGACCCTGTGCAATAAATCCTTCTCTGCCACGCAGTTCGCCCTGCTCTCTGCGCTCTCTGCGGTGGGTCGGGTCTACGTCGGCCCTATCGCGGGCTGGTTTGTTGAAGCGCATGGCTGGGCGGAGTTCTATCTGTTTTCTGTGTTTGCGGCTATTCCAGGGCTGCTCCTGTTATTAATATGCCGGCGTTCGCTGGAATATACCCAGCAGACCGAACACTTTATGGAAAGGACGCTCTACCCGTCGGCCTATCGCTTCGCCTTACGCGTATTGCTGGCGGGCTGTCTGATGCTGGCGCTGTGGCTGGTTGTGCTGATTATCAATGCCACCACCGCACTCGATCTGCCTTTTGCCCTGCTGCTGCTTGATGTTGGGGCGTTGCTGGCGCTGGTCGGCATCGTGACCGGGGCACTGCTCGACTATCTGGCAATGCGAAAAACCCAGGCGGCTTAAAATAAAAAAACGTTATTTGCCGTTGTAATCACCCTGCGAAATTATAACGGCAAATAAACCTGTCCTATTAAAAAAATATTTGTTGTTTTGTGCGTCTTAGAATTCCGGAAATTATTGGAAGCTGTAATAAACACTAATTTCGTTAACCGATTCAGCAAACGAAAGATTAATTTTCCGTTTTTTGTTTGTCTTTTTATTGATAATTAATTGTTAATTATTTGTATCTTTTTCACAATGGTTATACCAATTACCCTTTTTGCCCCCCAGACAGGGCTGGATTCGTTATAAGCCGCGTGCGACGGGACTCCCATCTGGAAATGGTCATATTTTGCAACATGTGTGACTTATCCGGCAGAACCCGGTAACACGTTCCTGACACAGGCCTAATCATGTTTACAGTAATGTAACCTTCCCGTAAAATGCCCCCACACTTTAAACGCCACCAAGGTCCCCGTGGAATTGAGGTCGTTAAATGACACTTAGGAAATACAATAAAGGTTTGGGCTGGTTGTCGTTAATTGCAGGCACTGTTTTACTCAGTGGCTGTGATTCTGCGCTTCTGGACCCCAAAGGACAGATTGGACTGGAACAACGTTCCCTGATTCTGACGGCTTTCGGCCTGATGATGATCGTCGTTATTCCTGCCATTTTGATGGCTGTTGGTTTTGCGTGGAAGTACCGTGCGAGCAATAAAGATGCGAAGTATAGCCCTAACTGGTCACACTCCAATAAAGTGGAAGCTGTGGTCTGGACGGTGCCTATCCTGATCATCCTGTTCCTGGCCGTACTGACATGGAAAACCACTCACGCGCTTGAGCCGAGCAAACCGCTGGTTCACGATGAGAAACCTATCACCATCGAAGTGGTCTCCATGGACTGGAAATGGTTCTTCATCTATCCGGAACAGGGCATTGCTACCGTGAATGAAATCGCCTTCCCGGCGAACACTCCGGTAGAGTTCAAAGTCACCTCTAACTCCGTGATGAACTCCTTCTTTATCCCGCGTCTGGGCAGCCAGATTTACGCGATGGCCGGTATGCAGACTAACCTGCACCTGATCGCGAATGAAGCAGGCACCTATGACGGTATCTCCGCCAGCTACAGTGGCCCGGGCTTCTCAGGTATGAAGTTCAAAGCCATTGCCACGCCTGACCGTGCCGCTTTCGACCAGTGGGTTGCTAAAGCGAAACAGTCCCCGAACACCATGTCTGACATGGCCGCGTTCGACAAAGTGGCAACGCCTAGCGAATACAACAAAGTGGAGTACTTCTCTAACGTGAAACCGAATTTGTTCAAAGATGTTATTGGCAAATTTATGGGACATGGCATGAGCATGGACGTGACCCAGCCTGAAGGCGAGCACAGCGCGCACGAAGGTATGGAAGGCATGGACATGAGCCACGCGGAAACCGCTCACTAAGGGGCCGAGGAAGAAAATGTTCGGAAAATTGACACTGGATTCAGTGCCGTACCATGAACCCATTATCATGGTTACGATTGCTGCAATTATCATTGGTGGCGCGGCCTTAGTTGGCCTGATCACTTACTTCGGTAAGTGGAGCTACCTGTGGAATGAGTGGCTGACTTCGGTCGACCACAAAAAACTCGGTATCATGTACTGCATCGTCGGTATCGTCATGTTAATTCGTGGCTTTGCGGATGCGATCATGATGCGTAGCCAGCAGGCGCTTGCCTCCGCTGGCGAAGCAGGCTTCCTGCCGCCGCACCACTACGACCAGATCTTTACCGCGCACGGCGTGATTATGATCTTCTTCGTAGCGATGCCGCTGGTTATCGGTCTGATGAACGTTGTTGTGCCGCTGCAGATCGGCGCGCGTGACGTTGCGTTCCCGTTCCTGAACAACCTGAGCTTCTGGTTCACGGTTGTCGGTGTGATTCTGGTTAACCTGTCTCTGGGCGTCGGTGAGTTCGCACAGACCGGTTGGCTGGCCTATCCGCCGCTTTCTGGAATTGAATACAGTCCTGGCGTAGGTGTTGATTACTGGATTTGGGCGCTGCAGCTCTCCGGTGTCGGTACTACCCTGACCGGTATTAACTTCTTCGTGACCATTATCAAGATGCGTGCCCCTGGCATGACCATGTTCAAGATGCCGGTATTTACCTGGGCATCTCTGTGCGCCAACATCCTGATTATCGCGTCATTCCCAATTCTGACCGTCACCATCGCGCTGCTGACCCTGGATCGTTACCTGGGCACCCATTTCTTCACGAATGATATGGGTGGCAACATGATGATGTACATCAACCTGATTTGGGCATGGGGTCACCCGGAAGTGTACATCCTGGTTCTGCCGGTCTTCGGCGTGTTCTCCGAAATCGCAGCAACCTTCTCGCGTAAACGTCTGTTTGGTTACACCTCGCTGGTGTGGGCAACCGTGTGTATTACCGTCCTGTCGTTCATCGTTTGGCTGCACCACTTCTTCACCATGGGTGCGGGCGCGAACGTAAACGCCTTCTTCGGTATCACCACCATGATTATCGCAATCCCGACCGGGGTTAAGATCTTCAACTGGCTGTTCACCATGTACCAGGGCCGTATTGTGTTCCACTCAGCAATGCTGTGGACCATCGGCTTCATCGTGACCTTCTCCGTAGGCGGGATGACCGGCGTACTGTTGGCTGTTCCAGGTGCTGACTTCGTTCTGCACAACAGCCTGTTCCTGATTGCGCACTTCCATAACGTTATCATCGGCGGCGTCGTCTTCGGCTGCTTCGCTGGCGTAACCTACTGGTGGCCAAAAGCGTTCGGCTTCACGCTGAACGAAACCTGGGGTAAACGCGCGTTCTGGTTCTGGATCATCGGCTTCTTCGTGGCATTTATGCCGCTGTACGTGCTGGGCTTCATGGGTATGACCCGTCGTCTGAGCCAGCAGATCGATCCGCAGTTCCACCCAATGCTGATGATTGCAGCGGGCGGCGCCGTTCTGATTGCCTGTGGTATCGCGTCTCAGCTGATTCAGTTCTACGTCTCTATTCGCGACCGCGATCAGAACCGTGACCTGACCGGTGACCCATGGGGTGGCCGTACGCTGGAGTGGGCAACTTCTTCTCCACCGCCGTTCTATAACTTTGCCGTTGTGCCGCACATTCATGAGCGTGATGCATTCTGGGAAATGAAAGAGAAAGGCGAAGCGTACAAGCAGCCTGCGCATTACGAAGAGATCCACATGCCGAAAAACAGCGGTGCGGGCATTGTTATCGCCGCCTTCGCTACGGTATTTGGTTTCGCAATGATCTGGCACATCTGGTGGCTTGCGATCGTCGGTTTTGCTGGCATCGTAATCAGCTGGATTGTGAAGAGCTTTGATGAGGACGTGGACTACTACGTACCAGTCCGTGAAGTTGAAATTCTGGAAAAACAGCATTTCGACGAGATTGCTAAAGCGGGGCTGAAAAATGGCAACTGATACTTTAACCCACGCGACCGCCCATGCGCATGATCACGGGCACCACGATACAGGGCCGATGAAAGTCTTCGGCTTCTGGATCTACCTGATGAGCGACTGCATCCTGTTCTGCTGTCTGTTCGCGACCTATGCCGTTCTGGTGAACGGCACAGCGGGCGGCCCGACCGGCAAGGACATTTTCGAGCTGCCGTTCGTTCTGGTTGAAACCGCACTGCTGCTGTTCAGCTCCATCACCTACGGCATGGCGGCTATCGCCATGTACAAAAACAACAAGAGCCAGGTTGTTTCCTGGCTGGCGTTGACCTGGTTGTTCGGTGCTGGATTTATCGGGATGGAAATCTATGAATTCCATCACCTGATCGCAGAAGGCTTCGGCCCGGATCGCAGTGGCTTCCTGTCCGCGTTCTTCGCGCTGGTAGGCACTCACGGTCTGCACGTAACGTCCGGTCTGATCTGGATGGCGGTACTGATGTTCCAGGTATCCCGTCGCGGCCTGACCAGCACTAACCGCACCCGTATCATGTGCCTGAGCCTGTTCTGGCACTTCCTGGATGTGGTCTGGATCTGTGTGTTCTCTGTTGTGTATCTGATGGGGGCGATGTAATGAGTCATTCTAACGATCATGGCGCTTCCCACGGCAGCGTAAAAACCTACATGACAGGTTTTATCCTGTCGATCATCCTGACGGTCATCCCGTTCTGGATGGTGATGAGCGGTACTGCTTCTCACGCGGCGATCCTGGGCACTGTCCTGGTTACTGCGGTAGTGCAGATTCTGGTGCATCTGGTTTGCTTCCTGCACATGAACACCAAGTCTGATGAAGGCTGGAATATGACAGCATTCATCTTTACCGTGATTATCATCGCAATCCTGGTAGTCGGATCCATCTGGATTATGTGGAACCTCAACTACAACATGATGGTTCACTAAGAGCGGCGAGTATGTTTAAGCAATACCTGCAAGTAACAAAACCAGGCATCATCTTTGGCAACCTGATCTCGGTGATCGGAGGGTTCCTGCTGGCTTCTAAAGGCAGCATCGACTACACCCTCTTTATCTACACGCTGATTGGGGTGTCACTGGTTGTTGCGTCCGGTTGTGTATTTAACAACTACATCGACATGGATATCGACAGGAAGATGGAAAGGACCAAGAATCGGGTGCTGGTAAAAGGCCTGATGTCCCCTGCCGTCTCGCTGGTGTACGCCACCTTGCTGGGTATTGCTGGCTTTATGCTGCTGTGGTTCGGCGCCAACCCTCTGGCCTGCTGGCTGGGGGTTATGGGTTTCGTGGTGTATGTGGGCGTCTACAGCCTGTATATGAAGCGTCACTCCGTCTACGGTACGCTGATTGGTTCTCTCTCCGGCGCTGCGCCGCCGGTGATTGGCTACTGCGCGGTCACCAACGAGTTCGACAGCGGTGCGCTCATCCTGCTGGCTATCTTTAGCCTGTGGCAGATGCCGCACTCCTACGCCATTGCGATTTTCCGCTTCAAGGATTATCAGGCAGCGAACATTCCGGTTCTGCCGGTGGTGAAAGGCATCTCAGTCGCCAAGAACCATATCACGCTCTACATCATTGCGTTTGCGGTTGCTACCCTGATGCTGTCGCTGGGCGGTTACGCTGGATATAAATATCTGGTGGTTGCTGCCGCGGTGAGCGTCTGGTGGCTCGGTATGGCGCTGCGGGGTTATAAAGTGGAAGACGATAAAGTCTGGGCGCGCAAACTGTTTGTGTTCTCGATTGTCGCTATCACTTCCCTCTCGGTAATGATGTCCGTCGATTTTATGGTGCCTGACTCTGGTAATCTGCTGACTTACGTCTGGTAACATCGTCAGACTGAGTGGCTCAACAGCCCGCCACCTTATGGTCGCGGGCTGTTTTTTTTATTTTATATTGAAAATAAATTAATATCCCACCAAAAATAACCATTAAATATTAATCAAGTTAAAAAAAGAGCATGTAAACCACTTAATGTAAATTTCCCTGTCTTGTTTGTATTTCAGAATGGTAACCTTGGGCCGTGAGTAATTTTCTCACTTACCCATTTTCATTTAATAAGGAAATATGAATGAAAGAATTATCAATGAATGAAATGCATTATATCTCCGGTGGTTTTAATCTGATCGGCGCCGCAAGCGGTTTCCTGAATTTTACCGTTAACTCCGGCTTTGGCTTTGGCTCCTTCGCCCTGACTTCAGGCGAGGCTTTTGCTAACTTCGTGATTGACAGCACTGTTTCGTTTGGTAAGTTCGTCGCAGGCGAATCTAACTGGCAAACCTTCGTAGATAGCGGTTCAAATAACTGGGGCGCTTTTGTTCAAACGGCAGGTAACAGCTGGTCATCTTTCGTAAATAACGCGGCATCAGACTGGAATAGTTTCCTTGTCAGCGCTAGCGCGTAAACCGTAATAAGTTCAGGGTCGGGATAGTTCTATAATTATCCTGACCCTGCAAATGGCTTATATAATTACTGGTAGTTTTATTAATTCTCACTCATATATCCAATTTCTATTATAAAATCTCTGCTGAATAATTAGATTCCGCACTTTCACCTGCCTTAGATAGCAACCATAACGCTACTATATGTTTAATCGCACAAATCATTAACTATAGAAATAATTGTTTATCATCACTCTGTTTACCCCACACCGCTCTCAGACTACACTGGACGCGCTTTTCAGACAGAGGTGGTAATGAACGATTATAAAATGACGCCAGGCGAGCTTCGTGCCACCTGGGGTTTGGGGACGGTTTTTTCGCTGCGTATGCTCGGCATGTTTATGGTCCTGCCGGTACTGACGACATACGGCATGGCGTTACAGGGAGCAAGCGAGGCGCTGATTGGTCTTGCCATCGGTATTTACGGCCTGGCGCAGGCAATATTCCAGATCCCCTTCGGCCTGCTCTCCGATCGCGTGGGTCGCAAACCGTTAATCGTCGGCGGGCTGCTGGTCTTCGTCGCCGGTAGCGTAATAGCCGCCCTCTCCCACTCCATCTGGGGAATTATTCTCGGCCGTGCGTTGCAGGGCTCCGGCGCCATTGCCGCCGCCGTGATGGCGCTGCTCTCCGATCTGACCCGCGAACAGAACCGCACCAAGGCGATGGCCTTTATTGGCGTCAGCTTCGGCGTGACCTTTGCCATCGCGATGGTTCTGGGGCCGATCGTTACCCATGCACTTGGGCTCCATGCGTTGTTCTGGATGATCGCCGTGCTGGCGACCGTCGGTATCGCCCTGACGATCTGGGTGGTGCCGGACAGCAAAAACCATGTGCTGAACCGTGAGTCGGGGATGGTTAAAGGCTGCTTCAGCAAAGTGCTGGTTGAGCCGCGCCTGCTCAAGCTCAACTTTGGCATCATGTGTCTGCATATTCTGCTGATGTCCACCTTTGTCGCCCTGCCCGGCCAGCTCGCCGCGGCCGGTTTCCCGGCGGCCGAGCACTGGAAAATCTACCTGGTCACCATGCTCATCTCGTTTGTCTCCGTGGTGCCATTTATTATCTATGCCGAAGTGAAGCGCCGGATGAAGCGCGTCTTCATTTCCTGCGTCGCCCTGTTGTTGATTGCGGAAATCGTATTGTGGGGCTCAGGCCCGCACTTCTGGGAGCTGGTTGCCGGCGTACAACTCTTCTTCCTGGCCTTCAACCTGATGGAAGCCCTGCTGCCGTCGCTGATCAGCAAAGAGTCGCCGGCAGGCTATAAAGGCACGGCAATGGGGATCTACTCCACCAGCCAGTTTATCGGCGTGGCTATCGGCGGAGCGCTGGGCGGCTGGGTCGATGGAGTGTTTGATTCTCAGACCGTTTTCCTGGCGGGTGCGCTGCTGTCAACGCTTTGGTTACTGGTCGCCAGTACCATGAAAGAGCCGCGGTACGTCAGCAGTCTGCGGGTGGAAATTCCGCAGGACATTGAGGTGGACGATCGGTTAAAACAGCGTCTTGAAGCAAAAGAGGGTGTCAGTGAGGTATTATTGGTGCCGGAAGAGCGCAGTTTGTATGTCAAAATCGACAGTAAAATAACTAACCGCTTCGAAGTTGAGCAGGCGCTGAAAGCCTGAAAAAAAGCCCGGCTCTGCCGGGCTTTTTCTTAATCGCGGAAGTTTTTGAACTGGAACGGCTGGCCGAGATTGCCGCCACGCACCAGCGCCATCACGCCCTGCAGATCGTCGCGGGATTTCCCGGTAACGCGGATCTCTTCGCCCTGGATTTGCGCCTGTACCTTCAGCTTGCTGTCTTTGATGAGCTTAACGATTTTCTTCTGCGTCGCGCTCTCAATACCCTGCTTCAGTTTGGCTTCAACAAACCAGGTTTTCCCGCTGTGAACGAAGGTTTCCGGCACGTCAAGGGAGGTCCCTTCGATACCACGCTTCAGCAGCTTGGCACGCAGAATGTCCAGCAGCTGCGTTACCTGGAAATCAGACTCGCTCAGTACCTTAATGGTCTTATTCGCGTCGTTCAGCTCAAATGAGGCCTCAACGCCACGAAAATCGAAGCGAGATTCAACCTCGCGGCTGGCGTTGTCCACGCCGTTACGTACTTCCTGGATATCAACTTCGGAAACAATATCGAAAGATGGCATCTTTTCTTCTCCCTTCACTTTTGTTGCGTTGCATAATACCCGCTACGGGGCATAACTCAACAGAAGCTTAGTTGTCGACGCTATACTAAATGCTGTAACACCTGGCGCAGTTGCAGGTGAGGAGGAACGATGAAAATTACCGTGCTCGGATGCGGAGCATTGGGACAACTTTGGCTCACCGCACTTTGCAAACATGGGCATGAAGTACAGGGCTGGCTGCGCGTGCCACAGCCCTATTGCAGTGTAAACCTGATTGAAGAAGACGGGAGTATCTTTAACGAATCTCTTACCGCTAACGATCCTGATTTTCTCGCGAAAAGCGATCTGCTGCTGGTCACCCTGAAAGCCTGGCAGGTTTCCGATGCCGTCCGGGCGCTGGCAACCATCCTCCCCCGCACCTCACCGATTATGTTACTGCACAACGGCATGGGCACCATTGAAGAGCTCAGACACATACCCCAGCCGCTACTGATGGCGATCACCACCCACGCTGCCCGCCGTGATGGCAACGTGATTGTTCATGTCGCCAGCGGTATGACCCACATCGGCCCTGCCAGAGCCCAGGAGGGCGACTACAGTTATCTGGCGGATCGCTTCCAGCAGGTGCTGCCGGATGTCGCCTGGCACGATAACATTCGTCCGCAGATGTGGCGCAAGCTGGCGGTAAATTGTGTGATCAACCCGCTCACCGCCCTGCTGAACTGCCCGAACGGCGAGCTGAAAAATCATCCAGAGGAAGTGGCGACGCTGTGCGCCGAAGTGGCTGCGGTGGTAGAACGGGAAGGCATTCACACGTCGGAAGAGGATATCCGCTATTACGTTGAAGAGGTCATTGAGAGCACCGCGCAGAATATCTCCTCAATGCTGCAGGACATCCGCGCGCTGCGCCATACCGAAATTGACTATATCACCGGCTACCTGCTAAAACGCGCCCGGGCGCACGGTATTAGCGTGCCGGAAAATGTCCATCTGTATGAACAGGTTAAACGTAAGGAGAGTGAGTATGAGCGCGTCGGCACTGGTATGCCTCGCCCCTGGTAGCGAAGAGACCGAAGCGGTTACCACCATCGATCTGCTGGTTCGCGCCGGGATTAGCGTCACGACGGCGAGCGTCGCCAGCGATGGCAATCTGGTTATTACCTGCTCGCGTGGGGTGAAGATCGTGGCAGATGCGCCGCTGGTGGAGGTCGCCGACGGGGATTACGACGCGATCGTCCTGCCGGGTGGCCTGAAAGGCGCGGAGTGTTTCCGCGACAGCCCGCTGCTGGTCGAGACGGTCAGGCAGTTCCACCATTCCGGGCGAATCGTTGCGGCAATCTGTGCGGCAGCAGCCACGGTGCTGGTGCCGCATAACATCTTCCCTATCGGCAATATGACCGGTTTCCCGACCCTCAAGGATAAAATCCCTGAAGAGCAGTGGGTGGACAAACGTATGGTCTGGGATCCGCGAGTGAACCTGTTAACCAGCCAGGGGCCGGGCACGTCGATTGATTTTGCGCTGAAGATTATCGAACTGCTGGTTGGGCGAGAAAAAGCGTATGAAGTCGCGTCGTCCCTGGTGATGGCGGCGGGGATTTATAACTATTACGAAGCGTAGGAATTGCCCGGCGGCGCTACGCTTGCCGGGCCTACGCGATTTATGTAGGCCGGGTAAGGCGTAGCCGCCACCCGGCTTAACAACTACGGACGATACACCTTCACATTGGTGAAGCCCTGCTCGCGTAGATAGAGCGCCTGCAGGCGGCTCATCACCCCGCGCTCACACCACAGCAGATAGGTTTTGCTCTTGTCGAGATCGCCAAATTTGGTGCTCAGCTTGTAGAACGGCAGCGAGGCCACTTCCACACCCTCCGGCTCAAACGGCTTCGCGTCCTGCTCATCGACGGAGCGAATATCCAGCAGCACGTCATTCGGGCCGAAACCGTTAACGGTCTCCACTTCGACCACTTCCTGCTCGGTCTGCTGGGCGATTTCGCGGATATCAATGTTAGAGGCTTCCTCCACCACTTTATCCAGGATGGAGAAATCGAAGTTCTCCTCTTCCGCTTCGATCTTCGCCTTCACCGCTTTAACCGTCGGGCTTTTAGAGATCACGCCGCAGTATTCCGGCATGGTGCGGGCAAAGTCTTCGGTGCCGATCTCACGCGCCAGATCGATGATGTGCTCTTTATCGTGAGAGATCAGCGGACGCAGGATCAGCGTGTCGGATACGTTGTCGATAAGACGCAGGTTGGTCAGGGTCTGGCTGGATACCTGGCCCAACGCTTCGCCGGTAACCAGCGCCTGTACGCCATAACGCTCAGCCACTTTCGACGCCGCGCGCACCATCATGCGCTTCAGCACCACGCCCATCTGGCCGTCGTCCACTTTTTCGAGGATTTCGCCAACCACCGGTTCGAAGTTAATGGCAACAAAACGCACGCGGTGGGAGCTGCCGAAGCGGTTCCAGAGATAATGCGCAACCTGACGCACGCCAATTTCATGCGCAGCGCCGCCGAGGTTAAAGAAGCAGTAATGCACGCGGCAGCCGCGACGCATCAGCATATAGCTGGAAACGCCGGAGTCGAAACCGCCGGAAATGAGCGACAGCACGTCTTCCTGGGTGCCAATCGGGAAACCACCGATCCCTTCGTAGCGGCCCTTCACCAGCAGCAGACGGTCGTTTTCGATCTCCAGATTAACGGTCACTTCCGGGTTGGTCAGACGCACGCGCGCGGACTCAACGTGCTGGTTCAGCCCGCCGCCGACGTAACGTTCTACTTCAATGGAGCTAAACTCATGTTTACCGCGACGCTTGGCGCGCACGCAGAAGGTTTTGCCCTCGATCTGGTCGCGATACTGGGCCAGCGCCTGTTCAAAAATGTCGTGCAGGGAAGTGAACGGGACATCTTCCACTTCCAGAATATGATGGATCCCGGGGATTCGGGTTAAAGCATCACGAATGTCCAGGCGCTTGTTTTCATCTTTAGCGCGGACTTCGACGTGATCCCAGTGACGCACGACGGCGAGGGTCTCGTCGTAATGCTTCAGAACGTTACGAATGTTCCCGGTTAAAATTTTAATAAAGCGCAAACGCACAGATTGGCTTTTGATGGTGATTTCAGGGAACAATTTAATGATAAACTTCATGGCGGCAATGTTTCTTTGGCAAGCATTTAAGCTTGTAATGGAAAAGTAAGCAGCCCACATCCGCGGCTGCATCCAGGCGCGCAAGTATACCACCATCATGCGCCTCCTGTGCACATTGCGCGTTATTTGATAATTACCCTGAGTCCGATACCATATCAGGGATAAAAAACAGAGAGTCAGATATTCACTATGCCGAAGAAAAACGATGCACCTGCCAGTTTCGAAACTGCGCTGAGTGAACTGGAGCAAATCGTTACCCGTCTGGAAAGCG
This sequence comes from Leclercia sp. LTM14, assembly GCF_023736175.1. Taxonomy (NCBI): domain Bacteria; kingdom Pseudomonadati; phylum Pseudomonadota; class Gammaproteobacteria; order Enterobacterales; family Enterobacteriaceae; genus Leclercia; species Leclercia sp. LTM14. The sequence continues at coordinate 61,742 of NZ_JAIKTT010000005.1, read as the reverse complement.
GCGATCTGCCGTTAGAAGAGGCGCTTAATGAATTCGAACGCGGCGTACAGCTGGCGCGCCAGGGCCAGGTTAAGCTGCAACAGGCGGAACAGCGCGTGCAGATCCTGCTTTCCGATAACGAAGACGCTGCCACAACCCCCTTCACCCCGGATGCCGAGTAGATGGATTTTTCGAACCAGCTTCAGGCGTGCGTCGAGCGTGCTAACGACGCACTGCGCCGTTTTATAGAACCCCAGCCTTTTCAGAACACTCCACTGGTTGAGGCCATGCACTATGGCGCACTGTTAGGCGGTAAACGCCTGCGTCCTTTTCTGGTGTATGCCACCGGCGGGATGTTCGGTATCAGCGCCGATACGCTGGATGCTCCGGCCGCTGCGGTCGAATGTATCCACGCCTATTCGCTGATCCATGACGATCTGCCGGCCATGGACGACGACGACCTGCGCCGCGGCCAGCCGACCTGCCATATTAAGTTTGGTGAAGCGAACGCTATTCTGGCAGGCGACGCCCTGCAAACCCTGGCGTTTTCAATTCTGAGCGATGCACCGATGGTTGAAGTGGCGGATCGCGACCGTCTGGCGATGGTTTCCGAACTGGCGATGGCCAGCGGCGTCGCGGGCATGTGCGGCGGTCAGGCGCTGGATCTGGAGGCGGAAGGTCGTCAGGTTAATCTGGAACAGCTGGAGCGTATTCACCGTCACAAGACCGGGGCGCTGATCCGCGCAGCCGTTCGTCTGGGGGCGCTGAGCGCAGGTGAGCGAGGACGTAAAGCCCTGCCCGTTCTGGATCGTTATGCCGAAAGTATCGGTTTAGCCTTCCAGGTTCAGGATGACATTCTGGATGTCGTGGGCGATACTGCAACATTGGGTAAACGTCAGGGTGCCGATCAGCAGCTTGGCAAAAGTACCTATCCCGCCCTTCTGGGCCTTGAGCAAGCCCAACAAAAAGCCCGGGACCTGATTGCTGAAGCCCGCCAGTCGCTCGAACAACTGGCCGCGCAGTCACTGGACACCTCGGCACTGGAAGCGCTAGCGGACTATATAATCCAGCGTGATAAATAACGAAAACACCACGATGAGTCTCTGATGAGTTTTGATATTGCCAAATACCCGACACTGGCGTTGGTTGACTCCACCCAGGAGTTACGTCTGTTGCCGAAAGAGAGCCTGCCGAAGCTGTGCGACGAACTGCGTCGCTATCTGCTCGACAGCGTAAGCCGCTCCAGCGGCCATTTCGCCTCCGGGCTTGGCACGGTGGAGCTCACCGTGGCGCTGCATTATGTCTACAACACCCCGTTCGATCAGCTGATCTGGGACGTGGGTCATCAGGCTTATCCACACAAAATTCTCACCGGTCGTCGCGATAAAATTGGCACGATTCGCCAGAAAGGCGGCCTGCATCCGTTCCCGTGGCGGGGCGAAAGCGAGTACGACGTGCTGAGCGTTGGGCACTCCTCCACCTCGATTTCCGCCGGGATCGGGGTAGCCGTCGCGGCTGCCAAAGAGGGCAAACAGCGCCGCACCGTCTGCGTGATTGGCGATGGCGCAATCACCGCCGGGATGGCCTTTGAGGCGATGAACCACGCGGGCGATATCAAGCCGGATATGCTGGTGGTCCTCAATGACAACGAAATGTCGATTTCCGAAAACGTCGGGGCGTTGAACAATCACCTGGCAAATCTGCTCTCCGGCAAGCTGTACTCCAGCCTGCGCGAAGGCGGCAAAAAAGTGCTCTCCGGCGTACCGCCAATCAAAGAGCTGCTGCGTCGCACCGAAGAGCACATCAAGGGCATGGTGGTTCCCGGCACGCTGTTTGAAGAGCTGGGCTTTAACTACATCGGCCCGGTAGATGGCCACGACGTTCTGGGCCTGGTCAGCACGCTGAAAAACATGCGCGATCTGAAAGGCCCGCAGTTCCTGCACATCATGACCAAAAAAGGTCGTGGCTACGAACCGGCAGAAAAAGATCCGATCACCTTCCACGCGGTACCGAAGTTCGACCCAACCAGCGGCTGTCTGCCGAAAAGCAGCGGCGGCATGCCGAGCTACTCAAAAATCTTCGGCGACTGGCTGTGTGAAACCGCCGCCAAAGACAGCAAGCTGATGGCCGTAACGCCGGCGATGCGTGAAGGGTCCGGTATGGTCGAGTTTTCCAGAAAGTATCCGACCCAGTATTTTGATGTCGCTATCGCCGAACAGCATGCGGTGACCTTTGCTGCGGGCCTGGCGATTGGCGGCTACAAGCCGGTGGTGGCGATCTACTCCACCTTCCTGCAACGCGCCTACGACCAGGTGATCCACGACGTCGCGATCCAGAAACTGCCGGTGCTGTTCGCCATTGACCGTGCGGGCATTGTCGGCGCCGACGGCCAGACGCACCAGGGGGCGTTCGATCTCTCTTATCTGCGCTGTATCCCGGATATGGTGGTCATGACCCCGAGCGACGAAAACGAATGCCGTCAGATGCTGTTCACCGGTTACCACTATCAGGATGGCCCGACCGCCGTACGTTATCCGCGCGGTAACGCCGTGGGTGTTACCCTCGAGCCGCTGACGAAACTGCCGATTGGCAAAGGCGTGGTCAAACGTCGCGGCGAAAAGCTGGCGATCCTCAACTTCGGTACGCTGATGCCGGAAGCGGCAAAAGTGGCGGAATCCCTGAACGCGACGCTGGTGGATATGCGTTTTGTGAAACCGCTCGATGAAGCGCTGATTCTGGAGATGGCATCAGAGCATGAAGCGCTGATCACCCTCGAAGAGAATGCGATTATGGGTGGCGCAGGCAGCGGCGTGAACGAAGTGCTAATGGCGAAACGCAAAGTCGTGCCGGTGCTGAACCTCGGCCTGCCGGACCACTTTATCCCGCAGGGTACCCAGGACGAAGCCCGCGCCGAAATCGGCCTGGATGCTGCTGGTATCGAAGCGCGCATCGCCGCCTGGCTGGCATAATCCCTCCCCTTTCCGCTCCTGCTATGCTTAACGGTACGTTTTAAGTAATCAGCAGGAGTGGAACCATGCAATACAATACATTAGGAAGAACCGATCTTAAGGTTTCCCGTCTTTGCCTGGGCTGTATGACCTTTGGCGAACCGGACCGGGGTAAGCACGCCTGGACGCTGCCGGAAGAGAGCAGCCGTCCGATTATCAAACACGCCCTTGAAGGCGGCATTAACTTCTTTGATACCGCTAACAGCTATTCCGACGGCAGCAGCGAAGAGATCGTCGGCCGGGCGCTGCGCGACTTTGCCCGCCGCGAGGACGTTGTGGTCGCCACCAAGGTTTACCATCAGACGGGGGATCTGCCGGAAGGTCTCTCCCGGGCGCAGATCCTGCGCTCCATTGACGACAGCCTGCGTCGCCTGAATATGGATTATGTCGATCTGCTGCAGATCCACCGCTGGGATTACAACACCCCGATTGAAGAGACTCTGGAAGCGCTGAACGACGTCGTCAGAGCAGGCAAAGCGCGCTATATCGGCGCCTCATCGATGCATGCCGCCCAGTTTGCTGAAGCGCTGGCGCTGCAGGAACAACACGGCTGGGCGCCGTTTGTCACCATGCAGGATCACTACAATCTGATCTATCGCGAAGAAGAGCGCGAGATGCTGCCCCTGTGCTACCAGCACGGCGTAGCGGTGATCCCGTGGAGTCCGCTGGCGCGCGGGCGTTTGACCCGTCCATGGGGCGAAACTACGGCCCGCTCGGTGTCCGACGAATTTGGCAAAACGCTGTATGACGAAACCGAAGCCAACAACGCGCAAATCGCCGAGCGTTTAGCGGGAGTTGCCGAAGATCTCGGGGTGACGCGCGCCCAGGTGGCGCTGGCGTGGGTGCTGAGCAAAAGGGGGGTTGCGGCTCCGATTATCGGCGCCTCGCGCGAAGAGCAGCTGGATGAGCTGATCAACGCCGTGGATATCACTCTGACGCCGGAGCAGATTGCCGAGCTGGAGACGCCGTACAAAGAGCATCCGGTAGTTGGGTTTAAGTAATAAAAAAGCCGGGTGGCGGCTTCGCCTTACCCGGCCTACGGATCGTGCAGGGTTTTGTAGGCCGGGCAAGCGCAGCGCCCCCGGCACAAACCGCATAATGCTAAAATCAAGCGAAGTGATCGTACCCTTTCCAGTCGAGCGTCACTGGCTCGCCGTTCTGCACAAACTGCAGCCCTTCGCTTTCCGGCATGATCTGCCCGATACAGGTGTACCGCGCCCCCAGATTGGCTAACGCCACATCCAGCGTTCCGCGATTAAGCTCAGGAACGGTAAAGCACAGCTCATAATCTTCGCCGCCGGAGAGCGCCCAGCGTAAGGCGCGCTCTGGCTCGACATGCCTGCGCATCGCCTCTGAGAGCGGGAATTCGTTCAGATCGACTCGCGCGCCAACGCCGCTGGACTTGAGGATATGCCCGAGATCGGAGATCAGGCCATCCGACAGATCGATGGCAGCGCTGGCGCGATCGCGCAGCGCCTGCCCCTGCAAAATACGCGGCGTCGGGCGCAGATGACGTTGCAGGAAATAGGCCGCGTCATCGTCGTTTTCCACCACGAATTGCTTCTGCAAAATGGCCAGTCCTGCCGCGCTATCGCCCGGCGTGCCGGTCACGTAAATCCAGTCGCCGGGCTTCGCGCCAGAGCGTTTCAGCGCGCGCCCTGCCGGCACGTAGCCGTGGATCGCCAGCGTCATCGACAGCGGTCCGGCGGTGGTATCGCCACCGATCAGCTGCATATCGTAGTAATTAAGCTGTTCAAACAGCGCGTCGCTGAAGGCCTCAAGCCAGCTTTCATCGACCTTCGGCAGGGTCAGCGCGAGGGTTAACCACGCCGGATCGGCTCCCATTGCCGCCAGATCGCTCAGGTTCACCGCCAGCGCTTTATACGCCAGATCGGCAGGATCGATATCCGGCAGAAAATGGTGGCCGCACACTAACGTGTCGGTGCTGATTGCCAGCGTCTGTTTATCGGGAATATTGAGAAGTGCACAGTCGTCGCCGATGCCGGTTTCCACATCGCGACGCGAGCTTCTGACTCGGTCAAAATAACGGGCAATCAGGGAAAATTCGCCGCATGCCATACGTTATGCCTCAGCAAAGAAAATAAAAAACCGGAGCCCGCACCGCCCGATGGGCAGTACGACACTCCGGCTTGCGGATCACTTTTTACGGGGACGGATCGCAGGTGCAGCTTTATCCAGCACGCCATTCACAAACTTGTGGCTGTCTTCAGCACCGAAGGTTTTCGCCAGTTCGATCGCTTCGTTGATGGCCACTTTGTACGGCACATCGTCACGTTTAGACAGCTCAAAGAGTGCGATACGCAGCACCGCTTTTTCAACCTGGCCCAACTCTTCGAGCAGACGGGACAGGTACGGTTTCATCAGACCATCGAGATACGCGCTATTAGTCGCCACTCCCGACAGCAGTTCACGGAAGTACACGACGTCAACGTCTTTGACGTCTTGTTCCGCCAGGAACTGGTATTCAACATCAGCGATGTCGTTCTGGGACAACTGCCAGGAGTAAAGTGCCTGTACGGCACATTCACGGGCGCGGCGACGAGCAGCAGGTTTCACGGAATTCCCCTTACAAAAAAATCAGGCCTTGATGGCTTTCAATACATTGATCATTTCAAGCGCGGTCAGTGCAGCTTCTGCACCTTTGTTACCGGCTTTGGTGCCAGCACGTTCGATGGCTTGTTCAATACTTTCAGTGGTGAGTACGCCGAACGCGACAGGAATTTCTGCATCCTGAGCCACGTGCGCCAGACCGTTGCTTGCGCCACCCGCAACATATTCAAAGTGCGCGGTACCGCCACGAATCACCGTACCCAGCGCGATTACCGCATCGTACTTGCCGGTTTTCGCCAGTGCGCCCGCTGCCAGTGGCAGTTCGTAAGCACCCGGAACCCAGACAACGGTAATGTTTTCGTCTTTCACCTGGCCGATACGTTTCAGGGCGTCAATCGCGCCATCCAGCAGGCTGTCGTTGATGAAGTTGTTGAAACGCGCAATGGTGATGGCGACGCGAGCGTCCGGGGTAGCAACGGCTGCTTCAATAATGTTCATACTCTTCCTTAACGGGTTCATTTGGTGGCCCCGCAGGGGGGCGGATTTTATCATAATATTTTGCGCACTGCTTCCCTATTTAGGCAAGCCTTACGCGGTGGTCAGGTGGAGGCAGACATCCGGTCCAACCGGACGTATCTCGCTGAAGTTAAATGCCGGTGCATCCGCCAGTTTTTCCAGCCCGGGCAAGGTGCATAAGCCGCGGGCGTCGCTGCCTAACAGTTTAGGTGCCAGATAAACGATCAGCTCATCCACCAGCCCGGCCTGCAACAGCGCGCCGGCAAGCGTCGGGCCAGCTTCAACCCAGATACTGTTGATCTGCTGTTTGCCCAGCAGCATCATCAGCACCACGAGATCGAGATGCCCGTTATGCTCAGGCACCATAATGCTGCGCACGCCTTCCGGCCAGCTGCGGTCATCCTGCTGGGTGCGGGCAAACCAGGTTTCACCCGGCTGCTGCACAATGCGATGCGCAGGGGTGACGCTGTTCTGCCGGTCGACCACAATGCGCAGCGGCTGGCGTGAATTCTCCTGCGGGTAGAGCGCCTGGGTATCAGGGTTCAGCTCATCCCAGCGCACGGTCAGGGCAGGATCGTCCGCCAGCACGGTAGCACTGCTGGTGAGAATAGCATGGCTTTGCGCGCGCAGACGTTGCACATCGCGCCTTGCCTGCGGCGACGTGATCCACTGGCTTTCGCCGCTGGCCATTGCCGTGCGGCCATCCAGCGACGCGCCGAGTTTCAGCTGCACGTAAGGAAAACCGGTCCGCATCCGCTTGAGGAAGCCTTTGTTCAGACGTTCGGCTTCACTCATCATCAGGCCGTGGCTGACATCGATTCCGGCCTCCTGAAGACGGTAAAGTCCGCGACCGGCTACCTGAGGATTAGGATCCTGCATTGCCGCTACCACCCGTGAAACGCCCGCGGCGATAAGGGCATCGCAGCACGGCGGGGTGCGGCCATGATGGCTGCAGGGCTCCAGCGTGACGTAGGCGGTTGCGCCCCGCGCCTTCTCTCCTGCCATGCGCAACGCGTGCACTTCTGCATGCGGATCGCCGGCGCGATAGTGAAAACCTTCCCCGACGATCTCGCCATCTTTCACAATAACGCAGCCGACATTCGGATTGGGATGGGTGGTAAACCGCCCGCGCTGCGCCAGCTTCAGCGCTCGCGCCATGTAAATCTCATCCTGCATGGGCTTAATCCTGTAGGCGGGCGATCTCTTCGCCGAACTCTTTGATGTCTTCGAAACTGCGGTAAACGGAGGCAAAGCGGATATAGGCCACTTTATCGAGCTTTTTAAGCTGCTCCATCACCAGGTTGCCGATCATTTTACTCGGCACTTCACGTTCGCCGGTGGCGCGCAGCTGGGTTTTGATGTGGTTAAGCGCCATTTCAACGTCATCTGCGCTCACTGGCCGTTTTTCCAGTGCCTTGAGCATCCCGCTACGCAGTTTCTCTTCGTTGAACGGTTCGCGAACGTCGTTACTTTTCACCACGCGCGGCATCACCAGCTCTGCCACTTCAAAGGTCGTAAAACGTTCATTACACACCAGGCACTGCCGACGGCGGCGCACGGACGAGCCCTCTCCCACGAGTCGGGAGTCGATTACTTTGGTATCCACGGCGAGACAGAATGGGCAATGCATACGGTGTCCTGACTATCGGGTTGACTGAACTCTATTTTACCCCGAACTGGCCCTACAACAAAGAAGGAGCGTTTTTGAGATAAAGGATCTATACGAATGGCAGCCTGGTTGATTACCCTTAGCAGAATCCGATAATTCAGGGAAATAATTGCCATGACAAGACGTTACCTGAGGATCCTGCTGGTGGGAAGCCTCTTTAGCCTCAGCGCCTGCGCGCAGCAAAGCGAAGTTCGTCAGATGAACCAGAGCATCAGTTCGCTGAATACGACCATGAACAAGCTCAACCAGGAAACCGTCAAAATCACCCAGCAGAACGCGCTGAACGCCAAATCGACCAGCGGCGTCTATCTGCTTCCGGGTTCGAATACGCCGGCCCGACTGAACAGCCAGATTGGTACGCTGAAGATGTCGATGGTCAACGTCGCGCCAAATGCCGACGGCACCCGCGCCACGCTGCGCATTCAGGGAGAATCCAACGACCCGCTGCCGGCCTTCAGCGCCACCGTGGAGTGGGGCCAGATTCAGGGCACCACCGACAGCTTCCAGGAACAGAACGTGCAGACCCAGCTGATTAACGCCCCTGCCAGCGTGCTGGCACCGAGCGATGTCGACATTCCGCTACAGCTAAACGGCATGACGCCGGATCAGCTCGGCTTTATCCGCATTCACGATATTCAGCCCGTCCAGCAATAATCCCCCAGCGGAACGTGTTTCGCGTTCCGCTCTCCTCTGAAGTGTAAACATTGGCAACAAAGATGTTTGCCATTACAATCCGCTTCGTCAAAAATACGCAAACGTGAACGCAATCGATTACGTATGTGAGAGAACTGTGAAACAACACATATTTTTGTGAGCAAGGATTCCTATAATAGGCTCCCAGAAACACGAAATATTTAGAAACGCAATTCGCGCCTTTTTCACTCCCGTTAGGGATTTCAAATCAGTGGCATCATTATGAAAAAAACATTACTGGCAGCCGGTGCAGCGCTGGCCCTCTCTTCCACTTTTGCTGTGCAGGCAGCAGAAAACGACAAACCAGAGTACGTTTCCGACTGGTGGCACCAGAGCGTTAACGTCGTCGGCAGCTATCACACCCGTTTTGGACCACAGATCCGTAACGATACCTACCTGGAATACGAAGCCTTTGCCAAGAAAGACTGGTTTGATTTCTATGGTTACATGGATGCGCCGGTCTTCTTCGGTGGTAACACTGACGCGAAAGGTATCTGGAACCACGGTTCCCCACTGTTCATGGAGATTGAACCGCGCTTCTCTATCGACAAGCTGACCGGCACCAGCCTGGCGTTTGGTCCGTTTAAAGAGTGGTACTTCGCGAACAACTACATCTACGACATGGGCCGCAACAAGTCCGGTCGTCAGAGCACCTGGTATATGGGTCTGGGTACCGACATCGACACCGGTCTGCCGATGAGCCTGTCCATGAACGTTTATGCCAAATACCAGTGGCAGAACTACGGCGCAGCGAACGAAAACGAGTGGGATGGCTACCGTTTCAAAGTGAAATACTTTGTGCCGATCACCCAGCTGTGGGGCGGCAACCTGAGCTATATCGGCTTCACCAACTTTGACTGGGGTTCAGACCTGGGCGACAACGACTTCCGTGACCTGAACGGTAAGAAAGCGCGTACCAACGACTCTATCGCGTCCAGCCACATTCTGGCCCTGAACTACGATCACTGGCACTACTCTGTTGTTGCCCGTTACTGGCACAACGGTGGTCAGTGGAACGACGACGCAAGCCTGAACTTCGGCGACGGTGACTTCAGCGTTCGCTCTACCGGCTGGGGTGGTTACCTGGTTGTGGGTTATAACTTCTAACCTGGTGGTTGGTGCCGGGTGGCGGCTACGCCTTACCCGGCCTACAAAACCTGTAGGCCCGTGCAAGCGTAGCGCCGCCGGGCAAAAAAGCCAGCTCAAGAGCTGGCTTTTTATTGCTTCACTTTCCTGAGAAAATCCGCCAACGACCTGTCCGCGCTTTCGCTAAACCGCCTGTCCGTCATTGTGATATTCAGACACCTGTCGAGCCGGAAACAGCGATAGTCATCGCGCCGTTCGCACCAGGCCGCCAGCAGCCAGTGCTCTCCCCAGAAGAACAACCCCAGCGGCTGCACCTCGCGGGAAGAGAGCTGTCCGGCTTCATCCCGATAATGCAGCGCCAGTACCCGCAGGGCCGATATCGCCTGATGAATTAGATCGAAACCGCTGCGGGAGTGGTTCTGCATGGCAATATCCGGGGCGTAGATGCGCGTCTGCTCGGCCTTGCGGCGGCTCTCCTCCGGCAGGATCGCCAGCACTTTCTCCTGCGCTGACTCCAGCTCGCGCGACAGCGACTCCCCGCCCCAGGTTTTGAGCAGGCGGATCGCCACCATCAGCGCTTCCGATTCCCGGTTGGTCAGCATCAGCGGCGGCAGGTCGAAACCCGACATCAACCGGTAGCCGCTCCCCGCCTCCCCTTCCACCGGCACGCCGGAGAGCGACAGATCCCGGATATCGCGGTAGACCGTGCGTTCAGACACGCCCAGCCTGTCCGCCAGATGCGCTGCCGTTGTCAGACGCCTGCCGCGCAGGATCTGCACAATCTGAAACAGGCGGTCAGCGCGTCGGGTCATAGGTTCTCCGGATCAGGCGGGTTGATGAAGACCGACGCGGTTGCCCTCGCTGTCAGTAAAGAGCGCAATGGTGCCAATACCGTGCGGCAGCTCCAGCGGGCCGAACACGCACGCGCCACCGGCGGACGAAACGCGATCCAGGGTGGCCGCCAGATTGTCAGTATGCAGATAGATAATAGCGCCCTGCTGCGACGGTGTAATGCCATCAAATTTCGCCAGCGCGCCGCCGGTAGCCGGATCGTCATGAGGGAAAACAGCCAGCTCAGCGCAGTCCATTTTCTCGCGTCTCAGCGACACCTGCATCACCGGCTCGTAAAATTTGATGGCGCGATCCATCTCAGCAACCGGAATTTCAAACCAGTTAATCACACTTTTCATACATCCTCCTGCCTGTTGTTTGGGTTCAGAAGGAGTCTACGCCAGGGCTCCTGACAGCATACTGTCAGGAGTGTTTGTCAGGAGCAGGCAAAAAAAATCCCGGCCATAAGACCGGGATTTTGCTGACGTAACAGCGTTTCCGTTACGGCAGGATGGACGGTTGATCCGCGCCCTCTTTTTCCACTTTCTGCTGGAGCAGGTGCTCGCGCTTCATGCCCAGTTTCAACGCCAGCGCGGACGCGACGTAGATGGAAGAGGCCGTACCGATGGAGACACCGATCAGCATGGTCAGCGAGAAGCCTTCCAGAATCGGACCGCCGAAGAGATACAGCATCAGGATCACCATCAGGGTAGTCCCGGAGGTAATCAAGGTACGGTGCAGCGTCTGGGTCAACGACACGTTAAAGATTTCGTACGGCGTACCGCGACGGATCTTACGGAAGTTTTCACGGATACGGTCCGATACCACGATACTGTCGTTCAGCGAGTAACCGATAACCGACATCAACGAGGCCACAATGGTCAGGTCGATCTCGATATGGAACAGCGACAGAACGCCCATGGTGATTACCACGTCGTGCGCCAGGGCGATTACCACCCCGGCAGCCAGACGCCACTCAAAGCGGAAACCGACATAGGTCAGGATACAGAGCAGCGCCACCAGCAGTGCCATCGCACCGGTCTGGGCCAGATCCGCACCGACGCTCGGGCCAACGAATTCAATACGTTTTACCGTTGCATTCTGGCTGGTCGTTTCATTAACCACCTGTACAACCTTGCTGCCCAGCTCCTGGCTGCCGTTGGCATCCTTCACTGGCGGCATGCGCACCATGATGTCGCGGCTGCTGCCGAAGTTCTGCAGCAGCGGCTCTTCAAAGCCCGCTTTCTCAAGCGAGATACGCATCTGGTCCATGTCGACCGGTTTTTCCAGGGTGATCTCAATCACCGTACCACCGGTGAAATCAAGCCCCCAGTTGAAGCCTTTCACGCCAATAATGGCGAGGGACAGGATCAGCAGAAAACCTGAAATGCCGAAGGCCCAGTAGTCCCAGCGCATAAAGTCCCAGACTTTACGGCCGTAGTTCAATTGTTCAACAGTATATTCCTGTGCCACAACGCACTCCTCAGATAGACAGCTTTTTAACGCGCTTGCCGCCGTACAGCAGGTTCACGATGGCACGGGTGCCGACAATAGCGGTAAACATTGACGTTGCCACACCAATACCGGTGGTGATAGCAAAGCCCTTGATCGCGCCAGTACCCACTGCATACAGGATAAGAACCTTAATCAGTGTTGTTACGTTCGCATCGAAGATGGAGCTGAATGCGCCACGGTAGCCTTCATCAATCGCCTGTTGGACTGAGCGACCGTTGCTGAGCTCTTCTTTGATACGTTCGTTAATCAGTACGTTGGCATCCACCGCAACCGCAAGGGTTAAGACGATACCCGCAATGCCTGGCATGGTCAGCGTCGCCCCTGGTATCAGGGACATAATGCCGATAATCAGCACCAGGTTGGCAATCAGCGCCGACGTCGCAATCAGACCAAACTTCTTATAGAAGAAGACCATGAAGATGATGGAGATCGCCAGGCCGGCCAGACAGGCTTCCAGACCCTGAGTGATGTTCTGCATACCCAGCGTTGGACCGATGGTACGCTCTTCAACAATCTGAATCGGCGCAATCAGCGCACCGGCACGCAGCAGCAGCGAGAGCTGGCGGGCTTCGTTCGGGTTGCTGATACCGGTGATACGGAAGCTGTTACCCAGACGAGACTGGATATTGGCGATGTTAATCACCTCTTCCTCTTTCACCAGCACGGAACGACCGTTGGCATCTTTCTTACCGCTGTCTTTGTACTCCACGAACAGGGTCGCCATCGGTTTGCCGATGTTGTCCTTGGTGAAGTTAGACATGATGTTACCACCCGCGCTATCCAGCGAGATGTTAACCTGCGGCTGGTTGTACTCGTCCTGGCTGGAGGTCGAGTCAGTGATGTGGTCACCGGTCAGGATCACGCGCTTGTACATGACAACCGGCTGGCCTTCACGGGTCTGTTTCACCTCTGAGTCGCCCGGCACGCGGCCAGAGGCAACAGCAGACTGATCGACGTTGGTGTTCACCAGACGGAATTCCAGCGTCGCGGTAGCGCCCAGAATCTCTTTCGCACGCGCGGTATCCTGGATACCCGGCAGTTCAACCACGATACGGTCAGCACCCTGACGCTGTACCAGCGGTTCAGCTACGCCGAGCTGGTTTACACGGTTACGCAGGATGTTGATGTTCTGCTGAACCGCGTATTCACGCGCTTCTTTCAGACGCACATCGGTCATCACCGCACGCAGCTGGTTGCTACCCTGAGAAGAGAGCACCAGATCGCGGTGACGCTGGGTCAGGTAATCCATCGCCTGGTCGCGGGCGTTGCTGTCGCGAAACGCGATGCTCATCCCGTAGTTATCTTCCTTACGCACGGTGGTGTAAGGGATGCCTTTATCGCGCAGATCGCTGCGCAGGCTATCAATGTTTTGTTCCTGAAGTTTTCCGAGTGCGGTTTCCATATCCACTTCCATCAGGAAGTGAACGCCACCACGCAGGTCGAGACCGAGTTTCATCGGCTCAGCGTTAATAGCAGCTAACCAACGCGGAGTTGCAGGAGCAAGGTTCAACGCCACGACATATTTATCACCCATCACGCCCATCAGCGCTTCACGAGCGCGGAGCTGCGTGTCGGTGGAGTCGAAGCGAGCAAGAATTGCGCCCTCTTCCAGTGCCACAGACTTAGCGGTAATTTTTTCTTCTTGTAACGTTTTCTGGACCTGGATCAGCGTTTGCTCACTGGCGGCGACGCCGCGCGCGCCAGTGATTTGAACAGCCGGATCCTCACCATACAGGTTGGGAAGCGCATACAGCAGGCCGACGACAATGACGACGACCAGCATGATGTACTTCCACAAAGGATAACGGTTTAACACGGCAGTTCCCTTTGGGAAAAGTTAATTACAGCGCTTTCATGGTGCCTTTCGGCAGAACGGCAGCAACGAAGTCACGTTTGATAACCACTTCAGTGGTATCGTTCAGTGCGATGACGATGTAGCCGTTATCAGCAACTTTGCTCACACGACCAACCAGACCACCGTTAGTCAGCACTTCATCGCCTTTCGCGATGGAGTCCATCAGCTTTTTGTGCTCTTTGGTGCGCTTCTGCTGTGGACGCAGGATCATGAAATAGAAGATCAGACCGAACACCACCAGCATCAGAATCAGAGACATCGGGCTGCCCTGCGCCGGTGCACCTGTTGCCGCTACCGCATCAGAAATAAAAAAGCTCATTAAAATTCCCTCATTAAATAAATTAATCAACGTTCAAAGGTGGGACATCCCGACCCTGACGTTGGTAAAAATCGGTCACGAAGCTCTCTAATTTACCTTCTTCAATAGCCTTGCGTAAACCAGCCATTAAGCGCTGGTAATAGCGAAGGTTATGAATCGTGTTGAGACGCGCGCCTAATATTTCATTACAACGATCAAGATGATGCAAATAGGCACGAGAATAATTGCGACAGGTATAGCAATCGCACTCGGCATCGAGCGGGCTGGTGTCGCTTTTATGCTTCGCATTACGGATTTTTACCACGCCGTCGGTCACGAACAGGTGGCCATTACGGGCGTTGCGGGTCGGCATAACGCAGTCGAACATATCAATGCCGCGACGCACGCCTTCAACCAGGTCTTCTGGCTTACCGACGCCCATCAGGTATCGAGGTTTATCTGTTGGAATTTGCGGGCAAACATGCTCCAGAATACGGTGCATATCTTCCTTCGGCTCTCCCACAGCCAGACCGCCGACAGCGTAGCCATCAAAACCTATCTCTACCAGACCTTTAACAGAGATATCGCGTAAATCTTCGTAAACGCTTCCCTGAATAATGCCGAACAGCGCATTTTTGTTCTGCAGAGAGTCAAAACGGTCGCGGCTGCGCTTCGCCCAACGCAGCGACATCTCCATCGAGCGCTTGGCGTAGTCCCAGTCCGCCGGGTATGGCGTACATTCGTCGAAGATCATTACGATGTCGGAACCGAGATCGTACTGAATCTCCATCGATTTTTCTGGATCGAGGAAAATCGGGTCGCCGTTGATCGGGTTGCGGAAATGCACGCCCTTTTCGGTGATCTTACGGATATCGCCGAGGCTGAAGACCTGGAAGCCGCCGGAGTCGGTCAGGATTGGGCCTTTCCACTGCATAAAGTCATGCAGATCGCCGTGCAGCTTCATCACTTCCTGGCCCGGGCGCAGCCACAGGTGGAAGGTGTTGCCGAGGATAATTTGCGCGCCTGTGGCTTCAACTTCTTCCGGCGTCATCCCTTTTACGGTGCCGTAAGTGCCCACTGGCATAAAGGCTGGCGTTTCGACTACGCCGCGATCGAACACCAGGCGGCCACGGCGAGCGCGACCGTCGGTGGTATCAAGTTCAAATTTCATTCTTATTCCTCTGTGCCAGAAAAACAGTCCAACACATTATTCTGCTGTCGCGGACTTATTCCCCGACACGCTCATTCAAAGCCTGCGGATTGTACGTGATAAACATCGCGTCACCGTAACTAAAAAAGCGATATTTTTGTTCTACCGCAGCCTTGTAGGCATTCATGGTGTTTTGATAACCAGCAAAGGCCGATACCAGCATGATCAGGGTTGACTCCGGCAGGTGGAAATTGGTCACCAGCGCGTCGATCACCTGATATTGATAACCCGGGTAGATGAAGATTTGAGTATCGCCGAAGAACGGCTCGATCAGGTCATTTTTGGCGGCCTGCGCGGCGCTTTCCAGCGAGCGAACCGACGTTGTACCAACGGCAATGACGCGGTTACCGCGCGCTTTCGCCGCCATCACTGCATCGACAACCTCCTGCGGTACTTCGGCATATTCGGAGTGCATGATGTGGTCTTCAATGCTGTCAACGCGCACCGGCTGGAAGGTTCCCGCGCCGACGTGCAGCGTCACAAAGGCCATCTCAATGCCCTTCGCACGCAGTTTTTCCAGCAGAGGTTCATCAAAGTGCAGGCCCGCCGTCGGCGCCGCTACGGCACCCGGCTTCTGGCTGTAGACGGTCTGATACAGCTCGCGGTCAGCCTCTTCATCCGGACGTTCAATGTACGGCGGCAGCGGCATATGGCCGATAGCGTTAAGGATATCCAGCACCGTGCGCTCGTCGTTAAACTCGACTTCAAACAGCGCATCGTGGCGCGCAGTCATGGTCGCTTTAATGCTCTCGTCATCGCCCAGCAGCAGCTCCGCGCCCGGCTTAGGGGCTTTGGAAGCGCGAATATGTGCCAGAATACGTTTATCATCGAGCATTCTTTCGACCAGCACTTCAATCTTGCCGCCGCTGGCTTTGCGGCCGAACAGACGGGCCGGGATCACGCGGGTGTTGTTGAACACCAGCAGGTCGCCCGGGTTGAGCTTGTCGAGCAGATCGGTGAAAGTACCGTGCGTCAGCGCCCCCGTCGGCCCATCCAGCGACAATAAGCGGCAGCTACTGCGCTCAGGCATTGGATAGTGGGCAATCAGGGACTCGGGTAAATCAAAGGAGAAATCGGCGACGCGCATGGCATATACTCGTGACTTAAAAACAGGCGGCTTAGTCTAGTGCTCACACCTCTTTGCTGCAACAACTAGCCTCGCTTCGGATAACGAATCGCATGAATTTTCTCGCTCACCTGCACCTCGCCCATCTCGCTGACAGCTCCCTTTCCGGCAATTTGCTGGCCGACTTCGTGCGCGGCAACCCTGCTGAGGATTACCCCGCCGACGTCGTGGAGGGCATTTTCATGCATCGCCGGATCGATGTTCTCACCGACAATCTGCCCGAAGTGAAAGAGGCCAAAGAGTGGTTCCGCCCGGAAACCCGCCGGGTAGCACCCATTACGCTGGATGTGATGTGGGATCACTTTATCTCCCGCCACTGGGCGCAACTCTCCCCCGAGATGCCGCTGCCGGCGTTCGTGCGCTATGCCCATGCCCAGGTGGCGATTATCCTGCCCGACTCTCCGCCGCGCTTTGTGAATCTGAACAACTATCTGTGGTCGGAGCGCTGGCTGGAGCGCTACAGCGAGATGGATTTCATTCAGCGGGTGCTCAACGGCATGGCCAGCCGCCGCCCGCGTCTCGACGCCCTGCGCGACTCCTGGCAGGATCTGGACGCCCATTATGACGCGCTGGAGCAGCGCTTCTGGCAGTTCTATCCCCGGATGATGGAGCAGGCGAAGCATAAGCAGCTTTAATATAAATGTGATTGATAGGTAAAAGCTGGGTTAACGATTGTCAGCGCCTCTTTGTCTTTAGGACGAACACTCTCTATACTGGCCCGCGTTGCGTTCTAAATAACCTTAGTAATCACAGGAGAATCATATGGTTCTGGTAACTCGTCCGGCTCCGGATTTTACAGCAGCAGCCGTTCTGGGCAGCGGTGAAATCGTTGAAAACTTCAACTTCAAGCAGCACACCAACGGTAAAGCGACCGTTCTGTTCTTCTGGCCAATGGACTTCACCTTCGTTTGCCCGTCTGAGCTGATCGCGTTCGACAAGCGTTACGAAGAATTCCAGAAGCGTGGCGTGGAAGTGGTTGGCGTCTCCTTCGACTCTGAGTTTGTACACAACGCATGGCGTAACACCCCTGTCGACAACGGCGGCATCGGTCCAGTGAAATACGCAATGGTTGCGGACATCAAACGTGAAATCCAGCAGGCTTACGGTATCGAACATCCGGACGCTGGCGTTGCACTGCGTGGCTCCTTCCTGATCGACGCGAACGGCATCGTTCGTCACCAGGTTGTGAACGATCTGCCACTGGGTCGTAACATCGACGAAATGCTGCGTATGGTTGACGCGCTGCAGTTCCACGAAGAGCACGGTGAAGTGTGCCCGGCTCAGTGGGAAAAAGGTAAAGAAGGTATGGCAGCCTCTCCGGCAGGCGTTGCTAAATACCTGACCGAGAACGTATCCAGCCTGTAATCGGCACGGTTTACGAGAAAGGCCCGCAGATGCGGGCCTTTTTTATGCCGTTAAGCCGCCCCGTCTTTTTTCACTTCCCGCCAGATACGCCAGGCCATCAGCGCCAGCGCTCCAACCCCGAGCAGCAGCGCGCCCCACACCAGCAGCGTTTTCCAGCGTGCCTGTTGCTCGGCAGCCGAGGTCGCCGTCAGTCGTTCTTCGCCGCCCAAAGTGACGTCCTCTTGCGCCAGCGCCCACGGCAGCGCGTTTACCGGATGGGTGTTACGCAGCGATGCCGGGATCAGCATATCCAGCCCGATGTCCGCCTTTTTGGCCGCCCGGTTTCCCCAGGCCAGCATATAGGGGCCTTTGCCCTGGGCATTGAACACCAGCTGATAGCTGTCGCGCGCGCCGCTCATCTCAGGCAGCGTCTCGGGCAGGCGGGTATTGATGGTCACCATCCGCACCGCTTCAACCGGCTGACCGGAAAGCAGGATATCGTCCGAACGTTTACCATCCAGCTGGTAGAGCACGGTTTTGCTCAGCGGCTGCCAGGGCTGTTTTTCGCCACTGCGCCAGCTCAACTCCACCGGCAAGACCCCTTCATTTGCCAGGGTGATCCTGAGCGAAGTCAGCGGCTGCGGCTTTTTCCAGCGCCAGACGACCTGGTCATCGCCCGCTTTTTCGGCCCGGGCAGCGATCACCATGCGTTCAGGTTCCGGCTCGCGGCTATCGGCAATGGCGCTGACGCCGTTCAGGGCCAGCGCCGGGCTTTGCGAATCGAGGATCACCAGCAGGTAGCGCGTCCCTTCCCCGGAGAGCATCAGACGGGCACTGATGGTATCCATCTTCAGCCGATCGTTGTCACGGGTCAGATCCATCAGAGGCGCATCTTCCTGCACCTGTCGCCAGTAGCGTAGATCCTCGCTGGCATAGACCGACGCTTTCCCCTGCCAGTTACCCGGCGGTGTGTTCCAGTTCAGGCGCAGTTGCGCCAGATAAAGCGGATCTTTTCTCTCCTCGGGCAACGTCAGTAGATAACTCTGGCCGAACCTTTTTACCTCGTCGCTTTCCAGATGGATTTCAATCCCGCTCCTGGAGCGTAAAACAACGGATGCCGACCCCTTTTCCTGCTGTTCAGCCGACGAGACCGGCGCCCTGTCCAGCGGGAAAAGCCGCAGATCCACCGTCTCTGGTGTCACGGGCTGCTGTTTTTGCACCTCGAGGGCAAAGGGCACAGCGTCACCCCGATGGTTAAAGACCCGCACATCACGCAGGTCCAGCCAGGCCGTGCTCTGATAGACCGCCTGGGGCAGCGCAACGCGATACCAGGGCGATGCGTCGAGCGTTTCAAGCGACATCCCCGTGGCGTAATCCTGCGGCGTTTCCCCTGCCTTATCGTTGCCCGAGGCCGCCCCGGCGGCACTGAACAGCACGCCCCATAATACCGCTCTCATCCATTTCATTTTGCTTCTCCTGCTTTTGGCGGTAACGGGGAGAAATACCCGACGATTAACACCAGAATAGCCACGCCGATAAACGCGATTGCCCGCGCCAGCCCGCCGCCGCCCGCGCTGTCCACCAGCATCAGTTTCACAATTACAATTCCCAGCAGCACCGCGCCGCACAGCCACTGGTGGCGGGAGTGACGCCGGGTGGCATGGAGCATCACCACCAGCGCCGCCAGCATCCAGACCAGCGCAAAGCAGGTCTGCACCAGCCGCGAATGCCACAGCGCGTCCGCATCCCAGGCAATTTCTCCGTACCAGGCCAGGGCCCGCAGCAGCATGCCGTTCAGCCACCAGCAGCTCAGGGCGAGCAAGGCGACAACCGGCCAGGGGCGGGAGACCGCGATATAGACCGGGAAGTAGCGCAACGCCGCGCGATACAGCATCACCAGCCCCAGCAACGCCAGGGCCGCGCCCTCCTCCAGCGGATTGATTAACGGCAACCAGGTCTGACGATAAACCACGCCATCCTGGAAGTTGGTCAGCACTAACAGGCCTGTCAACGCCACCGCGACCGGTAGCATCGCCTGTACCCCATACAGCGCAGGCCAGACGCGGAATGGCCAGATGTTTCGCCCCACCGCCTCGTTAATCAGGAAGATTGTCAGGCCACCCGCCGCCATCATCAGGCCGCTTCCCCAGGCCGCCATGCCCCACGGCAGATCGCGTGCAAACCAGAAAAGCTCCATCGCCAGCGCCAGCAGAACCATCCAGAATAGCGACAAATGCGCAATCCTGGACAGCCGCGGCGGCAATGCCGCTCCGTCGCGCCAGAGCAACGCCACCGCCGCGGGTAACGCAACACACCACGCCAGGTTCGACCAGCCGGCAGCGAAGATCTGCTGCTGTGATATCTGATACAGCAGCATCACCAGCATCATGGGCCACAGCAGCCATTTACTGTGATCCAGCGCCTGCCACGCCAGCCGCCCCGCAACGCCGCGCCAGCCCCAGACCGAGATCGCCAGCAACCCCAGCACGCCCGCCATCACCCGTGAGTCATTGTTCAGCACCCACTGCGATGCGCCCGCCAGCGCGACCAGCCAGAAAAGTAGTCCGCCTGCGAGAAGCCCCAGGCTGACCTGAAGCTGGACCGCACGCCACAGCCATGCCCCCGCCAGCCAGCACAGGCTGAGAACCGCGAAGATCAGCATCAGAGACAGCGGCACCGTGCCATTTACCTGCGCCCAAACCGCGCTGCACAGCGCCAGAACCAGCAGCGCCGTGCCGCTGTACGTCATGCGTCGCTGGTGCTGCTGCACCCCCAGCCAGAGGATCCCCAACCCTTCCAGCGCCCAGGCCATCGATGTCCAGCGCGCCGAGAGCGCCAGCGGGATAGCGAGGGTGATAAAGGCGCCGCCAAGCGCCAGCGCAGCCAGGACCAGCGGTTTCCCCAGCGAAGGGTAGCGACGCAAGGCCAGCCAGGCTAATGCGACATAGAAACCGCCGTACCCCAACGCGCTGAGGGCTGGTCCATACTCCCAGTGCCGGGTAATGGCGTACTGCATGCCAAAGCCCACCAGGGGCGGCGCAAACAGCAGCACGCCATCAATAAGTTGTTTCCCCTTCTCCTGCGCACGCAGCGACAGCGCCACGCTCAGCACGCCGAAAAGGATCGTATTTGCGATCAGGAACAGCTGACAGCTCAGGTAGTTCGCGGGCTGGTAAGCATTCGCTCCCCATAATCCCCCGACGCCAAAGGTGAAGGCCAGGCCGAGCAGATTCAGCTCCCGCCAGTGTTGCCAGATGCTGATGGCAAGAATGCCCACGGAAAGCAGAAGATAAAACGAGAACAGCGCCACATGGTTGCCGCTGCCGCTGGAGAGCAGCAGCGGGGCCAGATAACCGCCGAGGCTTGCCAGCATCGCCAGACTGAGCGCCTTTTGTAAAATCGCCAGCCCCACGCTCGCGGCGCAAATCACCACCAGCAGCGCAAAAGCCAGGGTCATCGGCAGCATTTGCCACAGGCGGAACGCGCCAAAAACGGTGAGATAGAGCGCGCCTGTCGCGCCCCCCTGTAATATCAGGGCGTAAACCGGCTGTTTATGACGTAATCGCCAACCTGTCGCCAGCAGCACAAGAGCAAATAGCGCGGCCGCGACGAGACGTAATTCCAGAGGGAAGAGTGAATGTTCAACCGTATAGCGCAGCAGGAATGAGAGGCCGAAGAACAGGAGCAAAATACCGAGCTTCGCCAGCGGGTTACCCTGCATAAACCAGCGTACCAGCGAGGTAACCATGCCGCCAAGGGCAGAAGGCTCCGGGTCTTTAGTGACCGCGTTAACGGGGTCTGGCTCCCGGGCAGCGGGTGCAGCCTTCGCCCGGGAGAGCCAGGGATCGGCGGGCTCAGGCACAACGGCGGCGACCGGTTCCGGGGCCACAAGTGTCGGCGCAGTCGTCACCGCTTCAGCCTGCGGCATGACAGGTTTTTCTGCCACGCCGCGCTTTTCAAGCTCCTCAAGGCGGCGGCGCAGAACCGTTAGCTCAAAGCGAAACGCCGAGGTGCGGTTAAGGGCGACAATCGCGAGGATGGGCACCACCACCCCCACGAACAATAAAACAATGCAGCCAAAGATCAGTAGCTCATCCATGTTTCCACCTTCCACCGTATATGGGTTAAGCAGATTGACACAAATTGTTGCATTTCCGCTATCTCTGACTGTAAAACTAGTCGCTTTTCAGAAATTCTTCCCACCCGGAAGCAGGCGGCAGGCGCTCAGCACCTGCCGTACAGCAAATTAATTACCGAACCAGACGCAAGCCGAGATCGCCGGGAGCGACAGTACGCCGTCCTGCGCCACGCCTTTCCCCTCTTTCAGCAGCCACTGCTTAACGTTGAGCAGCGGCGAATCGTCCATCACCACTTCACAGGCATCGCCCCGGTTAATGGCCACCAGCACCCGCTGCTGGTTGTAGACGCGCATAAACACCACCACGTTGTCGTGGGCGTACACCACCTGACAGCCGCCGTAGCGCAGAGCCTGGTTCTGCTTGCGCAGCCTGATTAACCGCTGGTAGAGCGCCAGCAGGGTTTTGTCCTGTTTTTCATCCTCCCACGGGAAGGTCTTCCGGCAGAACGGATCGTTATTGCCGTCGAGCCCCACCTCATCGCCATAGTAAATACACGGCACCCCAGGCCAGGTGAACAGCCAGGTGATGGCCAGCGGCAGGCGGGCGACATCTTTGCCGAGCAACGACTTAAAGCGGGCGGTGTCGTGACTGTCGAGCTGGTTAAACATGCGCAGCTGCTGCTGATGGGAAAGGCTGGCGCGGTAGTTATCCATCCATCTCATGCAGGTTTCCGCATCAATCTGCTGCGGATCGTAAGAGATATCGGTATTGGCGAGGAAACCCCACAGCGGGAAGGTGAAGCCGCGATAGTTCATCGCCGAATCTTCTGCATCAGCCTGTAACCACTGGCGGGCGTCGCCAAAATGTTCACCAAAGACGAAAGCCTCTGGATTGGCCTCCTTCGCCGAACGGGTGATCCCGGTGACGTGCTGCAGATTATGGCGCGCCCCGCCGCCTTCGCCGAGCATGTGCACCACGTCCAGCCGCCAGCCGTCCATGCTCCACGGCGCTTTCAGCCAGTGACGAACAATGCTGTCCTCGCCGCCGTAGATCTCATCCACCACCCCGGACGACTGATAATCCAGCTTCGGCAGGCTGGCGTAGCCCAGCCAGTCGAGGGCGCGGCCCTCGTCGTCAAAGCTGTACCAGTCCCGTTGGGCCGAATCCGGGTTATGGCAGGCCCCGCCCGTCCCCCGGTTGTGGCGGTCGAACCAGGCGTGGGAATCACCGCTGTGGTTGAACACGCCATCGAGGATCAGGCGCATCCCCTCCCGGTGGGTGTTCTCCCGCAGGCGTAACAGGGCGACGTCGCCGCCAAACCGCTCGTCCACGTGGCGATAATCTTCGGTGTCGTATTTATGCACGCTGGGGGCGACAAACACCGGGTTGAGGTAGAGCGCCGTAACGCCCAGTTTTTTCAGATAGGGCAGCTTCTCGCTGATGCCGTCGAGATCGCCACCGTAAAACGTCGATCCCCCTGCCTGGGCGGTTACCGGCTCATCCCACTCCCGGAAGAGCGTCTCATGCCCCGCGGCATGGTGATGATAGGTTCGATCCAGTTCCGGGTTGCGCCGCTGGCTGCGGGCAAAGCGGTCCGGGAAGATCTGATAAAAGACCTGGTCGGCCACCCACTGCGGCCCGGCATCCGGGTAATCGACGGCAAACTGCTCCAGCGCGCGGGTGGAAAACGGCTGAAACCCTGCGGGGTGAACCACAGCTGGCGGTTATGCCAGAGCATCTTAAAGCTGTAGCGACGGCGCGGCTGCCCTTTCTCCACGTCGAGGGTGGCCCGCCAGGCCGTTACGCCGGGTTGCGGCTGGCTGCGCTGCTTCTGCATTTTCAGCGACGTCTCTTCATTATCGATTTCAGCGCGCAGCGTCACCCGCTCAGGCAAATTCTCGCCCGTCAGCCACAGCGTGATGACAAGTTTATCGTTGTTTTGCTTAACAAATGGGGCAACCGGCAGGTGCCATGCATTCAACATCTTTTATCCCCTTTCCCAGAAATGAGGTCACCTTGCCACAGGGTAGTTGATGTTCACTCCTCACGGAGAGGTTTATTGGGGGAGGAGGAAGGGGGAGGAGAAAAATGCCCGGCGTTTGCCGGGCATTGCTGTTACTGCACTTGCGCTAACTGACGCTCGCGGCGGCGTTTAAACACCCAGCCCACCAGCAGCAGCGCAATCCACGCAAAGCCGACATACAGCGAGATGCGGGTTTCCGGATGGTAACCAATCAGGCCGATAATAAAGACCAGGAAGATCAGGCCAGCAACGGTACTTGCCACGCCGCCCGGCACCTTGAACTTCAGCGCTTTTACCTCTTCCGGCGACAGACGGCGGCGGAAGCCAATCTGCGACATCAGAATCATGATCCACACCCAGACGGTGGCAAAGGTTGCCAGCGACGCAATCACCAGGAAGACGTTCTCCGGCATGATGTAGTTGAGGTACACCGACAGCAGCAGCGCCACGGTCATCACCAGCACCGTCACCCACGGCGTACCGCGGCTGGAGGTTTTGGCGAACGCCTTCGGCGCACTGCCCTGCTCGGCCATGCCGTGCAGCATGCGCCCCACGCCGAAGACGTCGGCATTGATGGCGGAAAGCGACGCGGTCAGCACCACGAAGTTAAGAATGCTGGCGGCAAAGGTGATCCCCAGATGCTGGAACGTCAGCACGAACGGGCTGCCGTTGGTACCAACCTGGTTCCACGGGTAGATGGACATGATCACAAACAGCGTGCCTACATAAAAGACCAGGATACGCATCGGCACCGAGTTGATGGCGCGCGGGATGGACTTCTCAGGATCTTTCGCTTCACCGGCGGTGATACCGATGATTTCGATCCCGCCGTAGGCAAACATCACCATCTGCAGCGACATCACCATGCCTATCCAGCCGTTACTGAAGAAACCGCCGTTGCTCCACAGATTGTGGATCCCGGTCGGCTCTCCGCCGTTGCCGATACCCCAGATAATGATGCCGATACCGGCAGCAATCATGATGATAATGGTGGCGACTTTAAAGAAGGAGAACCAGAACTCCAGCTCGCCAAACACCTTCACGCTCATCAGGTTGATGGCGCAGATGATCAGCACCACACTGAGCACCCAGATCCAGTGCGGCACGGTCGGGAACCAGACGCCCATATAAATGCCGAACGCCGTTACGTCGGCAATGGCCACAATCAGGATTTCGAAGCAGTAGGTCCAGCCGGTGATATACCCAGCAAGCGGACCTAAGTTTTCTTGCGCATAGCGAGAGAAGGAGCTGGCTGACGGGTTATGTACGGACATCTCCCCCAGCGCACGCATGATGATGTAAGCGGCAACACCGCCGATAAGATACGCCAGCAGAACGCTGGGACCGGCCATTTTGATGGCATCTGCCGAGCCATAAAAAAGACCAGTACCGATTGCAGAACCCAGCGCCATAAAGCGGATGTGGCGGGCGCTCAATCCACGCTTGAGTTTGTTAGTGCTTTCCATTTGTTGTCATGCCATTTCAGACTAAAAAAAACAAAAAACCACGGGGCATTACGCCCCGTGGTTAAACATTCAGCCGTTGATTAGTGCGCGTTCGATGTAACCTGACGCCCTGCAGCACGATCCCAGATAATTGCCAGTACCAGTGCAACAACGGTAGGCATCAACCACGCCAGACCCTGTTCGGACAGCGGCAGACGCTGTGTCCAGGCAGGCAGAATGGCGCTGATAGCAGATGCCTTAATGCCGTCAAGCATACCAAAAAGCAGACTGATAAACATGGCCGGCGCGATAATTCGTGTGGAATTGTTCCACCAGCCGCGGGTGAAGCTCAGCACGACCAGCACGATGCACGGCGGGTAGATGGTGGTCAGCACCGGAATGGAGACCTGAATCAGGTGGCTCAGACCCAGGTTCGACACCGCCATGGAGAAGCCGCCCAGGATAAATACCAGCGTGCGGTAAGAGAGCGGCACGTACTGGGCAAAGAACTCTGCACAGGCACAGGTGAGGCCAACCGCCGTCACCAGACAGGCCAGGAAGATCAGGATTGCCAGCATCATGCTTCCCGCGCCGCCAAAGGTGTGCTGAACGTAAGCATGCAGGATTGCCGCACCGTTAGCGCCCTGGTCAACCAGCACGCTGCTGTCGGAACCGAGACGGAACAGCGCCAGATAGAGCAGCGCCAGCCCTGCGCCCGCCATCAGGCCAGCCCAGACGGTGTAACGGGTCAGCAGACGCGCTTCGGTCACGCCGCGGGAACGCGCAGCGTTAACGATCACGATACCGAATGCCATCGCGCCCAGCGTATCCATGGTCAGATAGCCGTTCACAAAGCCGTTAGAGAAAGCCGCATTCTGGTACGCTTCGGTTGCGGAGCTCAGCGGGCCGGCAGGCCAGATAATCGCCGCAACAGCCAGTACCACCAGCGCCAGGATCTTCATCGGTGCCAGGAAGTTACCCACGGTATCCAGCAGCTTGCCCGGATAGAGCGACACCAGAATCACGATAGCGAAGTAGACCAGGCTGTAGATAAACAGCGGCAGCGGGCCGTCGCCGGTCAGCGGGGCAATCCCCACTTCGAAGGAGACGGTCGCGGTACGCGGCGTAGCGAACAGCGGGCCGATCGCCAGGTAGCAGACCACGGCCAGCATCACCCCGGCCACCTTGCCAATCGGCGCGCTGAGGCTGTCAACGCCGCCGCCAACTTTCGCCAGCGCAACGACGGTCAGTACCGGCAGACCTACGGCGGTAATTAAAAAGCCAATAGCCGCCGTCCAGACGTGTTCACCCGCCTGTAAGCCAACCATGGGAGGAAAGATGATGTTGCCAGCGCCAACGAACAGCGCAAATGTCATAAAGCCCAGCGCGATGATATCGCGCGATTTCAATTGATGGGTCATAAAACCTTACTGCCTGTGGATGTGGTGTTGAAAACGTTGAATTTTTCGCTATCCGTTGCGGAACAAAACAGCGGAAAAAATGTGCAATCTCAGCGGGAAATGCTTTCCTACCGGCGTGGAGAAGAATAGTTTTTCGATTTACCACGCAAATACAGTCTGTCCGACGATATCAGGGGGGCAATTTAAACGCTTATAACGTTTAAAGGCAATATGGGATCTGAAAACCAGAACAATATGCCAGCCTGAAAGATGAGAGTGGAACATTACACCATTTATAAGAAAAACTCATGGCTAATCATGCGAACAAAAAAGCAACAGGCGTATAAAATTTACCCGCGCTTCGGTTGACTGCAAAGCAAACAGGCCAGCATACGCTGGCCTGTGGCAATATCTGATTACAGTGACGCCGTCAGGCGCTGTTACTGGCAATTAAACGTTCCGGGATCACGAAGCTGAAACGCGTGCTCTTACCCGGCGTACTGACGATATCGAGACGGCTGTCGTGGTGATTGATGGCATGCTTAACAATCGCCAGCCCCAGGCCGCTGCCGCCCGTCTGCCGGGAACGCGCTTTATCCACCCGATAAAAACGCTCGGTCAGACGAGGAATATGCTCCGGACCAATCCCCGGGCCATTGTCCTCAACGCTGAACTCCGCCCCCGTGGGCACATGCTGCCAGCGCACGGTGATGTGGGTCCCGGCGGGGGTATGATTCACCGCGTTATAGACCAGGTTCGAGATCGCGCTGCGCAGCTCGTCGTTACTGCCGCGCACTTTCAGGGTGTTATCCACCTCGAAGGTAAGCTGGTGCTGCTGCTGGCTTAAGGTCTGCGCTTCGCGCTCTAACATCCGCAGCATCATCGGCACATCGATCGTTTCATTCAGCGCCAGGGTCGGAGCCGCCTCAATGCGCGAGAGGGTCAGCAACTGCTTCACCAGGCCTTCCATGCGTTGCGTCTGCTCGCGCATGGTCTGCAGCGCTTTTTCCCGCGGCGCACCCTCCAGGGTCTGCTCCTGCATCATCTCCAGATAGCCCTGCAGCACCGTCAGCGGGGTGCGTAATTCGTGGCTGACGTTGGCGAAGAAGTTGCGCCGCGCCCCTTCGAGCTGGTGCATTTGCGTCACGTCGCGCGCCACCATCAGCCACTGTTTGTCGCTGTAGGGCATCACGCGGATCTCCAGATGACGACCGTTGTTGAGCACCAGATTATGCGGGCGGGTGAAGTCGCGTTTTTTCAGATACTGCGTGAACTCCGGATAACGCAGCAGGTTGAGAATGTTTTGCCCGTTATCATCCGGCCAGCGCAGGCCCAGCAGCTGTTGTGCCAGACCGTTGCACCAGAACATTGTTCCCTCTTCGGTGGTGAGTATCACCGCATCCGGCAGCGATTCCGCGCCGCTGCGAAAGCGTTTGATCAGACTGCCCAGCTCACGACGGCGTTTTTTATTACGCATCTGCATCTGGTGCAGGCCATACAGAAGAGGTTCCCAGCTTCCGCTGCCGGGCGGCGGCGTCATACTTCTGTCAACCCACAGCCACCATGACAGGCGGAGCAAATTCCAGAAGTGCCAGATCAGCAGTCCTGTGACCGCTGCCAGTAAAAACCAGGGTAAATAACCGATTAAGGCCCCGAGGATCAGGGCCGGGATACAGCAAAGTATCAGTTCAAAACAGAGCCTTTTCCATGACAGACGTTCCAGCACGCGTCACACTCCTGTCATTGTTCAGAAACGGGTGGAGAAACGATAACCCGTGCCGCGGACGGTCTGTACCATGCGATCGTGACCGCTGGTTTCGAGTGCCTTACGCAAACGGCGAATGTGAACATCCACCGTTCGATCTTCAACATAAACGTTAGTGCCCCAGACATTATTGAGCAACTGCTCGCGGCTGTAGACGCGCTCCGGGTGGGTCATGAAGAAGTGCAACAGTTTGAATTCGGTCGGCCCCATATCAAGAGGGTTTTCACCGGTCATCACGCGGTGCGAGGTAGGATCCAGGCTCAGGCCCTGCATCTCAATCACCTCTTCCACCGCCATCGGTGAAATACGGCGCATCACGGCCTTAATGCGTGCCACCAGCTCTTTCGGGGAGAAGGGTTTGGTGATGTAGTCATCCGCGCCGGTCTCCAGGCCACGCACGCGATCTTCCTCTTCGCCACGGGCGGTTAACATCATCACCGGGATATCGCGGGTTAACGCTTCACGTTTGATATGTTTGATGAATTGCAGACCAGAGCCGCCAGGCAACATCCAGTCGAGCAGGATCAGATCGGGCCAGGGTTCGTTGAGCTGATTCACCGCGCTGTCGTAATCTTCGGCTTCTATCGGTTGAAAGCCATTTTGTTCGAGCACGAAACAGACCATTTCGCGAATGGGTGCTTCATCTTCTACGACCAGAATACGTCTCGCCATACTTAGCCCTGTCTTATTGAGGTTACATGTTTGTAATACGGCGTCATTATGCGTCAGATTTATGACAGATTTATGAAAAACGTACCCGCTAATAATGGCAAGCCGTTGTTTTATGGCAGCCCCGATTGTAACGGTTATCTTCGTCACCCTGAAAGTTTATAATCCCGCTAACCTTTTTTTGCCACGGATCTGTTATGCGCATACTTCACACCTCGGACTGGCATCTGGGACAAAATTTTTACAGCAAAAGCCGCGCCGCCGAACATGAAGCGTTCCTCAACTGGCTGCTTGAGACTGCGCAATCACAGGACGTCGATGCCATCCTGGTGGCCGGGGATATCTTCGATACCGGCTCGCCGCCGAGCTATGCGCGCGAGCTCTATAACCGCTTCGTGGTGAACCTGCAAAAAACCGGCTGCCATCTGGTGATCGTAGCGGGCAACCATGATTCCGTCGCCACCCTGAATGAATCCCGTGAGATCCTGGCTTTTCTGAATACCACCGTGGTCGCCAGCGCCGGTCATGCGCCGCAAATATTGAACAGACGCGACGGCACGCCCGGGGCGGTGCTGTGCCCGATCCCGTTTTTACGTCCGCGCGACGTGGTGCAGAGCCAGGCGGGTCTGTCCGGGACAGAGAAACAGCAGCAGCTGTTAAAAGCCATCACCCACTATTATGACGATCAATATACCCAGGCCTGCGCGCTTCGCGGCGACAGCGTGCTGCCGATTATCGCGACCGGGCATCTCACCACCGTCGGGGCCAGTAAAAGTGACGCGGTACGTGACATCTATATCGGTACGCTGGATGCGTTTCCCGCCCAGCATTTCCCGGCGGCAGACTATATCGCCCTGGGCCACATTCACCGGGCGCAGATGATTGGCGGCTGCGAGCATATTCGCTACTGCGGCTCCCCTATTCCCCTCAGCTTTGATGAAACCGGCAAAAGCAAATGCGTGCATCTGGTGAGTTTCGACCAGGGCAAGCTCAGCGCCGTCGAATCACTTGAGGTGCCCATTACCCAGCCGCTGGCGGTGCTGAAGGGCGATCTGGCGGCCATTACCGCCCAGCTTGAGCAGTGGCGCGGCGTGGAACAAACGCCGCCCGTCTGGCTGGATATCGAACTCACCACCGATGAGTACCTGCACGACATGCAGCGCAAGATCCAGAACCTGACGGAAGATCTGCCGGTGGAGGTGCTGCTGGTGCGTCGCAGCCGCGAGCAGCGCGAAAAGAGCCTGGCCAGCAGCCTGCGGGAAACCCTCAGCGAGCTGCGGGTGGAGGAGGTTTTTGAGCGCCGCCTCGCACAGGAACCCCTGGATGATGCCCAGCGTGCCCGCCTCAACGAACTGTTCAGCCACACGCTCCACGCCCTCAGCAATGAGGAGGATGACGCATGAAAATTCTCAGCCTGCGCCTGAAAAACCTCAACTCCCTCAAGGGCGAATGGAAAATCGACTTTACCGCCGAGCCTTTCCTCAGCAATGGCCTGTTTGCCATTACCGGCCCGACCGGTGCGGGTAAAACCACCCTGCTGGACGCCATCTGCCTGGCGCTCTATCACGAGACGCCGCGCCTGAATACGGTCTCGCAGTCGCAAAACGACCTGATGACCCGCGACACCGCCGAGTGCCTCGCCGAAGTGGAGTTTGAAGTCAAAGGGATCGCCTATCGTGCCTTCTGGAGCCAGAACCGGGCGCGCAACCAGCCGGACGGCAACCTGCAGGTGCCCCGCGTGGAGCTGGCCCAGTGTGAAGATGGCAAAATTCTGGCGGATAAAGTAAAGGACAAGCTGGAGCTGGTCGCCTCCCTGACCGGGCTCGACTACGACCGCTTTACCCGCTCGATGCTCTTATCTCAGGGACAGTTTGCCGCCTTCCTGAACGCCAAACCGAAAGAGCGCGCCGAACTGCTGGAAGAGCTGACCGGCACGGAAATTTACGGCCAGATTTCCGCTATGGTGTTTGAAAAACATAAAGCGGCGCGCAGCGAGCTGGAGAAGCGCCAGGCCCAGGCCGCCGGGGTGGTGTTGCTCAGTGAAGAACAGCAGCAACAGCTTCAGCAAGGTTTGCAGGTACTTACCGACGAAGAAACGCAGCTGCTGGCCCAGCAGCAGGCGCAACAGAAAGATTTTCAATGGCTTACTCGCCACGATGAGCTTGTGCGCGAGCAACAGCAGTCGATGGCTGCCCAACAGCAGGCGCAGCAGACTCTGACCGACGCCATGCCCGAGCTGGAAAAGCTGCATCTGGCCCAGCCTGCGGCCCAGCTGCGTCCGCAGTGGGAGCGGCAGCAGGAGCAGCTTGCCCTTCTGTCGCAAACCGAGCAGCAGATGCAGGATGTGAATACTCGCTTACAGTCCAGAGTGGAGCTGCGCTCGCGCATTCGCAACGGGGCCCTGCGCGCGCGCGATGAGCTGCAAACCGAACTGACCGCGCTCACCCAGTGGCTCACCGAACACGATCGCTTCCGCCAGTGGAGTCAGGAGATTGCCGGCTGGCGGGCGCACTTTACCCAGCTCAACCGCGATAAAACGCAGATGGCGACCCTGACCCGGCGTCTTACGGAGTTACGCCAGAAGCTGGCCGGATTACCGGAAAGCACGCTGACGCTCAGCGCGGAACAGGCCGCCGCTGAGATGGCGCTCCAGACCCAGTCCCGCGTGGCACGCCAGCGCCTGACCACCCTGCATGCCCGCTATCAGCCCCTGCAGCAGCGGTTGCGCCAGAATGGCGAAAGCGTGCAAAAGGCGCAGGGTGAACTGGCAACACTGAACGAAACCCTGACGCTGCGCCGTCAGCAGTACAAAGAGAAAAACCAGCACTATCTCGATCTCAAAACCCTGTGTGAGCAGGAAGAGAAGATCAAAAAGCTGGAGAGCTACCGGGCGGAACTGGAAGCCGGGAAGCCCTGCCCGCTCTGCGGCTCCACCGGGCATCCGGCGATTGCCCAGTACCAGGCCTTAGTGCTCACCGAAAACCAGCGCCGCCGGGACGCGATGGAAAAAGAGGTTGCCGCTCTCAAAGAGGAAGGCCTGCTGGTGCTCGGACAGGTGAATGCGCTCAATACTCAGCTTCAGCGAGAAACAAGCGAAGCGCAGACCCTCTCGCAGGAAGAGCAAGCGCTCACTAAAGAGTGGCAGGCGGTGTGTGGTTCCCTGAACGTTAACCTGAATATTCAGGAAGATATCACCCTCTGGCTGGCTGAACAGGAGCAGTACGAGCAGCAGCTCCACCAGCTTAGCCAGCGTCTGACCCTGCAAAGCCAGCTGAACGAAGAGGAAGCCCAGGAACAACTCTACCAGCAGCAGCTTCTGGCAACGCGCACGGCGATGGCGAAAACGCTTGATGCCCTGTCGCTGGCGGTGCCGGAGGACGGCACCGAGGCGGCCTGGCTTGCTGAACGCGAAAAAGAGTCGCTGGCCTGGCAGGAGCGGCAGTCGCAGCATAATGCCCTGCGGGATCGCATCACCGCCCTGGCACCGCTGCTGGATACCCTGCCGGAAACGGATCTCACGGAAGCGGAAAGCACCATCCCGGATAACTGGCGCGAGATCCACACCGAGTGCGTCTCCCTGCAAAGCCAGCTCGCCACGCTGCAACAGCAGCACAAGCTGGAAAGCGAGCGCCTGCAACAATCCCGGGCGCAGTTTACCGCCGCGCTGGCCGCCAGCGTCTTTAGCGATCGCGAGGCGTTTCTCGCGGCCCTGCTGGATGCCGGGACGGTTCAGCGTCTGGAGCAGCTGAAACACAGCCTGGAGAATCAGATCCAGCAGACCACGGCGCTGCTCCAGCAGGCCGGTCAACGGCTGAACGAACATCTGGAACAGCGCCCGGCGGGCCTGACAACGCAAGCCCCGGTTCTGCACGAGCAACTCCAGCAGCTGGCGCTGAAGCTTCGCGAAAACACCACCCGTCAGGGGGAGATCCGCCAGCAGCTTAAGCAGGACAGCGACAATCGCCAGCACCAGCAGACGCTGATGCAGCAGATCGAAGAGGCGGCTCGTCAGGCGGATGACTGGGGTTATCTGAACTCGCTGATCGGTTCCAAAGAGGGGGATCGCTTCCGCAAGTTCGCCCAGGGCTTAACCCTGGACAATCTGGTGTGGCTCGCCAACCAGCAGCTGACCCGCCTGCATGGCCGCTACCTGCTGCAGCGCAAGGCCAGCGACGCGCTGGAGCTGGAGGTGATGGACACCTGGCAGGCGGATGCGGTGCGTGATACCCGCACACTCTCCGGCGGGGAAAGTTTCCTCGTGAGCCTGGCGCTGGCGCTGGCCCTCTCCGATCTGGTAAGCCACAAGACGCAGATTGACTCGCTGTTTCTCGATGAGGGCTTCGGCACGCTGGACAGCGAAACGCTGGATACCGCCCTGGATGCGCTGGATGCGCTGAACGCCAGCGGTAAAACCATCGGCGTGATCAGCCACGTGGAGGCGATGAAAGAGCGCATTCCGGTGCAGATCAAAGTGAAGAAGATCAACGGGCTGGGGTACAGCAGGCTGGATAAGGTGTTTGCGGTGGAGTAGTTAAGGATGGGTGCGGCCTGCTCACCCTCACCCCGGCCCTCTCCCTCAAAGGAGAGGGGGGACAAATTCCCTCTCCCCTATGGGGAGAGGGTCAGGGTGAGGGGAAACAGGCCGCACCAATGGCACTATCAGTTCGGCCACAGCCAGGCCGCGCCGCGTACGCCGCTGGAGTCGCCGTGCACCGCTTTGCGGATCGGGGTTTCGCATTCGCCGCCAAACACCCACTGCTTCACCAGTTGCGGAACGGTGGTATAGAGACGGTCAACGTTACTCATGCCGCCGCCCAGCACGATCACATCCGGGTCGAGAATATTCACCACGTGCGCCAGCGACTTCGCCAGCCGCATCTCGTAACGGCTGAGCGCCAGTTCGGCGACGGCGTCCTGCTCCTCCACCAGCCGCATAATCTCATTGCCTTTCAGCGGATGGCCGCTCAGACGACGGTAGTCGGTGGCAAAGCCGGTGCCGGAAATAAAGGTCTCGATACAGCCCTGCTTGCCGCAGTAGCACGGCACTTCCGCGCGGTACTTCAGTTCATCTTCATCCATCCACGGCAGCGGGTTATGCCCCCACTCGCCTGCCGTGCCGTTGCCGCCGATATGGGAGCGGCCGTTAAAGGCTACGCCTGCCCCGCAGCCGGTTCCGATGATCACCGCGAATACAGTTTGTGCGCCCGCCGCCGCGCCGTCGATGGCCTCGGAGACCGCCAGGCAGTTAGCGTCGTTCGCCAGCCGGACTTCGCGGTTCAGGCGCTGGCTTAAGTCGCGGTCGAAGGGCTGGCCGTTAAGCCAGGTCGAATTCGCGTTTTTCACCACCCCGGTATAGGGCGAAATCGACCCCGGAATGCCCATACCCACCGTGCCGGTCTGGCCGGTGCCCTTTTCGGCCATCTCCACCAGATGAGCGATGGTTTCAATGGTCTGCCGGTAGTCGTCACGCGGGGTGGGCAGGCGGTGGCGGAACAGCTGCTCCCCCTGCTCGCCAAGGGCGATGACTTCTGTTTTGGTGCCGCCGAGATCAATACCAATTCGCACAGGACGTTCCTCATTATTTTGATTATCAACAGAGTAGAAGCCTGCTACCCGATTAGCAATGCAAGCGATGCGACAATTCGCTATCATGCCCGCTGAATTAAACGACAAGACCGTGGAAATTATCATGCTGTGGTTCAAAAATTTGATGGTTTACCGTCTCAGCCGCGATATCGAACTGCGCGCAGACGAGATGGAAAAACAGTTAGACCTTTACGCATTTACCCCGTGTGGCAGCCAGGACATGGCCAAAACCGGATGGGTTCCGCCTATGGGATCACAGAGCGATGCGCTGACCCACACCACCAATGGTCAAATCATCATCTGCGCGCGTAAGGAAGAGAAGATCCTTCCGACGCCGGTGGTGAAGCAGGCGCTGGAAGCCAAAATTTTCAAGCTGGAAGCCGAACAGGGCCGGAAGCTGAAAAAAACGGAAAAAGATTCGCTGAAAGATGAAGTTCTGCACTCCCTGCTGCCGCGCGCCTTCAGCCGCTTCAGCCAGACGATGATGTGGATCGACACGGTAAACGGCCTGATTATGGTCGACTGCGCCAGCGCCAAAAAAGCAGAAGACACCCTGGCGCTGCTGCGTAAAAGCCTCGGCTCGCTGCCGGTGGTGCCGCTGACGATGGAAAACCCGATCGAGCTGACCCTCACCGAGTGGGTACGCGGCAACAACGTTCCGCAGGGGTTCCAGCTGCTGGACGAAGCCGAGCTGAAAGCGATTCTGGAAGATGGCGGCGTGATCCGCGCCAAGAAGCAGGAGCTGGTCAGCGACGAAATCGCCGTGCATATCGAAGCCGGCAAGCTGGTGACCAAGCTGGCCCTCGACTGGCAGCAGCGTATTCAGTTCATGATGTGTGACGATGGCTCAATCAAGCGTCTGAAGTTTTCCGATGAGCTGCGCGATCAGAACGACGATATCGACCGGGACGACTACGCCCAGCGCTTTGATGCTGACTTCATTCTGATGACGGGTGAACTGGCGGCGTTGATTAAAAGCGTGGTGGAAGGATTAGGCGGCGAAGCACAGCGTTAATGCATACTGCCAGTCAGAAATCGGAGCCGGGTTAACCCGGCTCTTTTTTTTACAGATAACGACACAGGTAGGATGAAGGTTCAGCAACCTGCAGATGGAATTCGCTGTGGCCGGGTACGTTGAAAACATCACCCGGATTATAGATTTTCCACTCGGTTTCACCCGGTAATAACACCTTCAGTGAGCCGCTGACTACGGTCATCTCTTCAGGTTGCGCGGTCCCGAAGGCGTACTCCCCTTCTTCCATTACGCCGACACTGGCGCGGCCAGTAATGCTGCTGCTAAAACCGATGGACTTCACTTTACCGGAAAAGTATTCATTACTCTGAAGCATGGACTGGTCCTTATTGTCGTTGGTTGTCAATCCAATATAGGGGTGACACTCCATGCCTGTCACGCAAAATCATCAGACCAGCAATTCCGAGGCCAGCCGGGCCACCAGCACGTTTGACAGCAGCACCGGCACATCCAGATTTTTTTGCAGTAAATCGCGGTGATGCTGATGGAAACCGAGACAGTCGAGCATCAGAACGTCCGCGCCGCGATCGAGCAGATCGCGTCCGGCGTCGATGAGTCTGTTTTCGCTGTCCCAGAAGGGATTGGCTACGGCGAGGAGCGGCGCGTTGGACAGACCCTGCCATTTTTTCGACTGGTTCTCCAGCAGCTCATCCATCGGGACGATCACCCCCACCTGATGGCTGTCGACAATGGATCCGACCAGCGGGGGGATGATCCGCATCGGCTCAAGCAGGATCGCGTTGCGGGCGACAAGCCCGGTGATGGGGGCCGTGCTCATCAGCAGGATCACCTCATAATCCTGGTTATCGAGCACTTCAATCACGCTTTGCAGGCCTCGCTCGATCTTTGGCAGCGAGACGTGGCCCAGCTTACCGTCGCTGAGCAGAACTGGCAGCCGCGCCTCACCCCGTTCAGGGGCGTAGTCTTCCATGACCTCTTCCCGGCTCAGCGTACCGAGCAGACTGTAATGCGTTATCTGTTGTTCAGAAATATGCTCTGTTAAGAGCGGTAATATTTCGCTTACCGGGACTACCCCAATCGTGAGGATCGCCAACGTCGCCTTCATTGTTCTCGCCTTTCTTAACCATCACTACCGTGACACAGATACAGGCTCACTTCGCTGTTCAGAAAAAGTGCTGAAAAGCGTAGCAGCACTTTAGGGTGCTGGAATGTAAAGATCCGCGAGCCTGACACAATGTGTCTGTAAACCCTGAACATTACCCTCCGATTCATGTTTACGCTTTGTTAAAAATGTGATTACCGTACGGTTCTTTATGCTTTCAGATTTTTATCAGGACTTATCGGGGTCTTCGTAACGGACTTTGGCATCCTGCGCTTCCTGCTCCGTTTCATGCTCGCTGATGAGCGAATCCGGTTTCGGGTGGTCGGCGCGCAGCTGATACCAGGTTACGGTCTGGCCCGTCGCACCTTTTTCAACGGCAACGATACGGGCTTCACGCGGATAGGGAGGTCTGGTTGGCATAGTTCATCCTTTTTTTGGTTGGCTGAACTATCAGTATAGACATCAGTTAGCTGGCGCATGCCAGATGCAGCGCAGCGACGATATTTTGCACCACGTCTTCAGGCGCAAGCGATGCGTCCACCACATGATGCGCGGCTTCGCGATAGAGCGCGTCACGCTCTGCCAGCACCGCGCTCACCTCTTCGCTGATGGGTTTGCCGGTCAGGGTTGGACGCTGTCCCTCTTCCGGGGAGGCCTCAAGGCGCTCCACCAGCACCGGGACGGGGGCGCAAAGGTAAATCACAATGCCCTTTTCGCGCATAAACTGCCGGTTGTAGGCAGACAAAATAATGCCGCCGCCGGTAGCGATAATGCCGGAGCCTGCCGTCACCGCTTCGAGAGTGGCCGTCTCACGGGCGCGAAAACTCTCCCACCCTTCCTGCTCAACAATGTCGGCGATGCTCTGACCGGCCTGGGTCTGTAACCAGTGGTCGGTATCGACAAATTCACTCTGGCACAGACGAGCCAGTTCAAGACCGACGGTGGTTTTGCCACAGCCGCGGGGGCCAATTAAAAAAATAGGCTGGGTCATGACCAGGTGTTCCCCTTGATGCCGCAGACGTGCGGGACGTGAAGTCGAAAAGAGTGCAATGATACCATTAAGCTAGTACACACGTTAACCGTAAAAAAATTATTACATCAGGCGTGGCTTTTTACTGACATTTCAGTCAACTCCAGAAATATCAAGGAAAGAACCTGTAAAGAAATGATGGCACTAGCCGGTGCGCCCACCTTACCTGAACCCACCCGCCGTTGACAACCCCGGACTGGGGTAATAATGACCAAAACATATGTCGCAGTGATGATTAACCCTGGCGGCGCTTCACTTCCAGCAGCCATTTATCCAGCTCGGCGGCAAACAGCTGCCTGTCGCGCTGGGAGAGGCTATCCGGCCCGCCGGTCTGCACGCCGCTGGCGCGCATGGTGTCCATAAAATCACGCATCGTCAGCTTCTCGCGGATGGTGGACGGGGAGTAACGTTCGCCGCGCGGGTTGAGGGCTGCCGCCCCTTTCTCCAGCACTTCCGCCGCCAGCGGAATGTCGGCGGTGATCACCAGATCCTCCGCGCTGCACAGGCGCACGATTTCGTTATCGGCCACGTCAAAACCGGCCGGGACGCGCAGGGAGCGGATAAAGCGGGACGGCGGCACGCGCAGGTTCTGATTCGCCACCAGGGTCAGCGGCATTTGAACGCGCTCGGCGGCGCGAAACAGGATCTCTTTAATCACATTGGGACACGCATCGGCATCCACCCAAATCGCCATCTTCTCTCTCCGGCATATAATGCTGCGTAACAAAACCTGATAGGCTAAAGTTCGACAATCATAACAAAGTTTAAGAGGGAGACGTGATGGAGAAGAAAATCGGTTTTATCGGCTGCGGTAATATGGGCAAAGCCATTCTCGGCGGACTGATTGCCAGCGGTCAGGTGCTGCCGGGTCAGATTTGGGTCTACACCCCGTCGCCAGACAAGGTCGCCGCCCTGCACGACCAGTACGGGATCAACGCTGCGCAGAGCGCCCAGGAAGTGGCGCAGGTGGCCGATATCGTCTTCGGGGCGGTGAAGCCGAACATGATGGTCAAAGTCCTGAGCGATATCACCTCCAGCCTCAATAAAGAGACCCTGGTGGTCTCAATCGCGGCAGGCGTCACCCTCGACCAGCTGGCGCGCGCCCTGGGCCACGACCGTAAAATCGTCCGCGCGATGCCAAACACGCCGTCGCTGGTGAAAGCGGGCATGACCTCCATCACCCCTAACGCGCTGGTGACGACGGAAGAAGTTGCCGATGTGGTCAATATTTTCCGCTGCTTCGGGGAAGCCGAAGTAATTGCCGAGGCGATGATCCACCCGGTGGTGGGCGTCAGCGGTTCGGCGCCCGCCTACGTGTTTATGTTTATCGAAGCGATGGCGGATGCGGCGGTGCTGGGCGGGATGCCGCGCGCGCAGGCTTATAAGTTTGCTGCGCAGGCGGTGATGGGTTCAGCCAAAATGGTGCTGGAGACCGGCAAACATCCCGGCGAACTGAAAGATATGGTCTGCTCACCGGGCGGCACCACCATTGAAGCGGTGCGGGTGCTGGAAGAGCGCGGATTCCGCGCAGCCGTCATTGAAGCCATGAATAAGTGCATGGAAAAATCAGAGCTGCTGAGCAAATCCTGATCGACAGCCGGACGTTATGCGGCCACCTCGGTGCGGTTCCGTCCGGCATTTTTCGCTTTATAGAGTGCGATATCCGCCGCTTTCAGCCACTCCTGGTAATGCACCATCGACGTCGTTAGCGGCGCAACCCCGACGCTGATGCACAGCTTTACCTGCGGCGCACCCGGCAGGCGCAGTTCCGCCAGCCGTTCATGGACCCGCGACATCGCCGCAATGGCGCTTTCCGCAGGCGTCCCGCTCATGATCACCGCGAACTCATCCCCGCCAAAACGGCCAATCATATCGCTGGCGCGTAACGTCAGCTGAAGCTGGCGGGTCACGGCGATAATGGCCTGATCGCCGACGTCGTGGCCCCAGGTGTCGTTAATGCCCTTAAAGTGATCGATGTCGATCAGCAGCATCGTCGCACTCCGGTGGTAGCGACGGCAGTTTTCAAACTCCGTGCGCAGCAGCACTTCCCAGTGGCGACGGTTAAATACCCCTGTCATCCCGTCCAGCGTGCTCATCAGCTCCAGCCGCCGCTTATGCTCCACCAGACTGTTGGTAGTATGGAAACTGACCCAGGCAAACAGCATCGGATAACCCACAATGACCGGCAGCGCGAGCCAGATTTCCAGCGGGGCGCTGACGAAGGCCAGCGGCACGTGCATCATTTGCAGGGTTACCAGCGCCGACAGTGCAGTCATTAACGCGCCTGTGGCGTAAAGCCGGATGCCCCCCACGCCCATCAGGTTCATGCTCATCATCATGATCAGCGCCGCGCTGGGCATGGCGTTGAAGCCCATCAGCCCAATCCATACCCCGGCCATAATGGCGTCAATTTTGAGGTTGAACATCTCATTATGATGAGGATCCGCCGAGCGCATCGCTAATTGCCAGGCCAGGTGCGGCCAGACGAACGCCCATCCCACCAGCAGTAGCCACCAGAGGCCGTTCGCCGGCAGCGCGGCCAGCATGCTGCCAATCGGGAAGAAAAGAATAGCCAGACCCACAGCACGGGGTAAACGTAACCGGCGGGCCAGACGGATGCCTTCGCGGTGATGTTCATCCGCGGATCGCGCCTGGTTTATACCCTCACGGGCATAGGCTTTAGTGTAAAAGTTCTCATCATTCATGGGCATTGGGAATACTCAATAGTATTTTCCCAAATTATAGAAAGGCTTATCTGGCGCTAAGTATGATATTTCGGGTGAGCCAGACGAAGCGCTCACCCTTTTGAACTAGCCGGTTTTCTTCAGGCAGGCGCTCATGAACTTATTACGGTCATCGCCTTTGAGCGATTGTTGCGTCGCCTGGGAGTTACATTCACGCATTCTTTGCTGTTGCGGCGTCAGGCTTTTTTCGTTGGGTTTAGAAGAGGCGTTTTTCAGGCAATCGCTCATGTAGGTCTTACGGGAGTCGCCTTTCAGCGCCTGGGCGGTCGCCTGTTGGTTGCAGGTAGTCATGCGTTGCTGCTGCGGGGTGAGCTGTTTATCCTGCGCCCCCGCCGGGGTGAGAGAAAACAGCCCAAGGAGCAGCGTGACCAGCAGTGTGATTTTCATAGCACTTTCCTTCTGTGAATGATCTCCTTAAGTCTGGTCCGTGTTGATAAAAAAACCACCCGGCGGGATATTTTCCCGTCGGGCAGCCAGTTTATATCAGCCCTGATGCGGCATCGCTCACCAACTGATAGCCACGGGCCTGAGCCTGCACGCGCCTGCCCCTTCGGCATA
Source organism: Leclercia sp. LTM14 (assembly GCF_023736175.1). NCBI lineage: Bacteria > Pseudomonadati > Pseudomonadota > Gammaproteobacteria > Enterobacterales > Enterobacteriaceae > Leclercia > Leclercia sp. LTM14. Next base: position 20,646 of record NZ_JAIKTT010000005.1, on the reverse strand, counting down.
ATTTCGTTCCGCGGTTATTTCGGAATCGACCATTCCGTCGCCAATCAGCAGAATAATATTTTGGGCTGGCTTATCATTTAATGACGCGCGAATTGCGGCGGTCTGAACTTCCGTCAAACGACGAGCCCCGCCGGGCCAGGTGATATCCCCTGGGCAGCACGATTATCAAGTACCGTAGTGGATGCGACATTTTCAGCATAAATAGTGGGGGTAAACAGCAGAGGGAGTAATGCAATATAAAATGCGCTCTGTTTCACTTATTTTCTCCATGGAGAAATACATGAAAAATAAAACAGAGCGACTACAGGCAACCGACGTGACGTTTCTATGACAATAACTTAAGTCAGATAACCGTTCAGCTGCGCGGGTGCCGTAGCAGCTTTTTTACGTATTGCTGCAGCATCTCGCTATCCTGGGCCGGTACCTCCGCATCTGGTCGGGCCTCATCCAGCGCGCCTTCAACGCTTTTGATCAACGCCTGCTGATCGCTTTGCGCCATCTGGCGTAACAGTGCGGTGACCACAATTTCCAGTGCCTCAACCTGAGCCACCAGCTCTTTTGACTCTTCTTCCTTTTCTGCCAGCTTCACCAACAACTCTGCAATGAGATTTTTCACAGCGCTATTTCCTTATCAGTTTTTTTCGACGTTATCATTATGTCTGATTCTTGCAAAGTGGGTAAAAGTACTATTTTTAAGCAAACCCCACATGCATCATAAAATAGTATCTCTGGGTGCGTGATAAGACGTGCTTTAAATTAAATTTAATTCTTTCTTAGCAGAATAATTAAAATGAAGAACCGCCATTTCACATTTATGATAATGGCGGTCAGATCACACTATATTATACAACAACATTAAAGACGCTTTGCCGCCTGAGTCCGGGCTTCCCGCAGGCGGCGCTGGCGCATCGCCCACGCCAGTTGCAGAATATTCACCAGCACCACCACCGCGGTGGCGGCAAATACCCAGCGGAATCCGGCCATCGCCGAAACCGCGGCCCCCATCAGCGGACCGGCCACGTTCCCCAGGTACATAAACGACTGGTTATAGCCGAAGATGCGCCCGGTGACCCGATCGCTGGAGTACTTGATCAGCAGGGTCTGCACGGCGGGCAGCATGGCGCCATCAGCAAAGCCGAGTAAAAAGCGCAGCACGCCAAGCTGCAACGGGGTGGTGACAAAGGACATGGCGAAAAAGAGCACCACCGCCACGATAAGCGTCGCCATCAGAATACGGCCCGTGCCGATGCGATCCCCGAGCTTGCCCAGCCGTGGAGCGGACATTAACGCAGAAATCCCCGGCACGGCGGCAATCATCCCGCTGAGGAAGGCAATATTGTTACTCTCGGGCGCCATCGACTGAATAAACAGGGCGAGGATCGGCCCCACCGAGCCGTTGCAGAGCTGGATCACCATGGTGGTGACGAACAGGCTGATCATCAGCCCCGGATAAGGGAGCGAGGCAAACACCGCCTTGCCGCTCAGTCGCTCCGCCTTGCTCACGGTCGGGCGCGCCCCTCTTTAATCAGAAACAGCGTCACCAGAAAACTGATCACCAGCAGGACGGCGGTGATGACGAACACCGCGCGCAACCCCACGTGGTCTGCCAGGAATCCGCCCATCAGCGGACCGCCAATCACCCCGCTGATCTGCGCCGTCGACAGAGTGCTGATGGCCCAGCCGCTACGCTCCCGGGGCACCTGGGAGGCCACCAGCGCCATCGCATTCGGAATATAGCCGGAGGTGAGCCCCATCAGGGCGCGCAGCAGGAACAGCTGCCAGACGTTAGTGGCAAACGCCTGCAGCAGGATGGCAATCGCCATCCCCAGCGAGGCGCGCAGCAGCATCAGCTTGCGCCCTTTGCGATCCGCGAGGCTGCCCCACATGGGCGAGACGATGGCCGACACCAGAAACGTGACGCTGAAGACCAGTCCTGACCACATCGACAGCGCCTCATGGGACGAGACGCCAAGCTGAGACACATACAGCGGCAAAAACGGCAAAATCTGACTGATGGCAAGGCCGGTGAAAAAACAACCAAACCAGACCGAGATGAGGTTAACCTTCCACGATTCCATAGGCGGGTACTGTCTTCATATTACGTAAATTCGTTATCAGATTAGCAAGTTACGTTGCGCCGTTAGTTGTCAGAGATGCGCCTGACGCGACTTCGGTGTTTTATCTTCCCAGTCATCATATTTGTGAAATATGTCACATATTTTCGCCTTTTTGCTGGTGATTTATGCTTTGCGGGCAGTAGCCAAAACCGCGCATCCCCAGGTGAAAATGGTTGGCGTGGGCGGCGTTGTAATCCGGGCCGAGGGCATTGCCGAAGTAGCCGCAGCTGGCGCTGAGCAGCGCCCGCAGCCAGGGTTCGGTTCGGGCGTTCTTCCAGCCGCGCAGGACCGAAATTCGCTGACCGTTTTCCAGGGTAAATCCGCTGATGTCCAGCGCCTCGGCGGTGGCATGCTCGCTGCGCCGGGCGTTGGGACGGTGATAGATGTTCCGGCAGGCAAAACTGCCGAAATGGTCGATACGCGAAAGGCTGCTTCCCATCAGGCTTTGGGTCAGCGGCCGGGCCTGTTGATCAACGAACAGCGCCGTACTGAGCGCCAGCGGGCAGCTGGCCAGAAAGCTGCTGCTGAGGCTGACGTGACCAAAACTGCGCACCCGCACCACGTCGCTCAACGGACACTCTCCCGTGCTGTCGGCCACTGCCTGGGTGCGGATCAGCTGGCGCGCATTGGCCTGAGCCAGCAGCACGTCACAATGCTCGGGCGTCAGGCGACGGAGCTTAAACTGGGTCAGGGTGCCGGGGGGATCGTCGAGGGTGAGCGGCGCAAAAGGATTGTAATAAGACGGCAGCCAGCGATAGCCCGCCACAGCCGCAACAATCAGTATCAGACAGATAATCAGGCTTTTTCCTTTCACTCACCCCCCTTTGCGATGTGTCAAAAACATTATGGCAGAAGGCGGCGAATCCCGCCGGGCATCGTGATATGGTAAGCGTTTTGAGTCAGAGTGGATGAACGAAGTGATGGCGAAGTTGCGGGTAGGTATTGTCTTTGGGGGAAAATCAGCAGAGCACGAAGTGTCGCTGCAATCGGCCAAAAATATCGTTAACGCGATTGATAAGAGCCGCTTTGAAGTCGTGCTGTTGGGTATTGATAAACAGGGCCAGTGGCACATTAACGACGAGCAGGGCTATCTGCTTAATGCTGACGATCCGGCGCGCATTGCGTTGAACCCGTCTGAAATCAGCGTTGCCACCGTACCGGGCGTAGTGCAGGGCCAGCTGATCGACGCCGGCACCGGCCAGACGCTTTCACAGCTCGACGTTATCTTCCCGATTGTCCACGGCACGCTGGGCGAAGATGGCTCCCTGCAGGGGATGCTGCGCATGGCCAACCTGCCGTTCGTCGGCTCCGATGTGCTCGGTTCCGCCGCCTGTATGGATAAAGACGTCACCAAACGCCTGCTGCGCGATGCCGGGCTGAACGTGGCGCCGTTTGTCACCCTCACCCGCGCCAACCGCGAGCAACACACCTTTGCCGATCTCAGCGCCCGCTTTGGCCTGCCGCTGTTCGTCAAGCCGGCTAACCAGGGCTCTTCCGTTGGCGTCAGCAAGGTGAACAGCGAAGCGCAGTTCAGCGAAGCGGTGCGTCTGGCGTTCACCTTCGATCACAAAGTGGTGGTTGAGCAGGGAATTAAAGGGCGTGAGATTGAGTGTGCGGTGCTGGGCAATGATTTTCCGCAGGCCAGCACCTGCGGCGAAGTGGTGCTGAACAGCGAGTTCTACTCTTACGACACCAAATACATCGATGACAAGGGCGCACAGGTGGTGGTCCCTGCGGCGCTGGATGCTGAGGTTAACGACGCGATCCGCGCGATTGCCATCGAAGCGTATCAGGCCCTGGGCTGCCGCGGCATGGCGCGCGTCGACGTCTTCTTAACGGCGGATAACAGCGTGGTGATCAACGAGATCAACACCCTGCCCGGCTTCACCAACATCAGCATGTACCCGAAACTGTGGCAGGCCAGTGGCCTGAGCTATCCGGATTTAATCACCCGCCTGATTGAACTGGCGCTGGAGCGACATGCCGCTGACAGCGCGCTGCAGATTTCAGTGAACGGTTAATCCGCGTCGTTCGCCGTCGTCTCTTCCGGGCGGCGGCGAATGATAAACCCGGCCAGCCAGAAGCTGACCACCCAGGTCACCAACCCCACCGCATAGGTTTGCCAGCCCTTCGCTTCGAAGCCCAGCAGTCCTACCACCCCATTCAAAATAAAGATCAGCCCAATAGCAAAAGCATAGAAGTGCCAGTCACGGCGAATTTTGGCAGGCAGTTTCATGGTCGCTCCAGAAGAAAAAATCTATCCTCGCACAGTTTTGTCGCCAGGTCTGCGGCGTATGCGGAAAATCTGAAATGAGAGTGAATTTCACTTAAGTAAAAAATCTGTGATGCGCGGCAGAAATTGGTAAACCAGGAGAATTCCCCAGGCCAAATTACCATCATTCCGATATTGACAACGGCAATGTGCTGTCAAACTTGACGTGTACAACAGGCACATAGCCAGGCAGAACACTCGGAGGTATTTATGGCAGACTTCACTATGCCGAAGCCCATCTTCAGCACCAGACAACCCAAAACCTCCACGGCGGGTAATATTGCTTACGCGCTGTTTGTGCTGTTCTGCTTCTGGGCAGGTTCGCAATTGCTGAACATTCTGGTGCATGCACCAGGGGTCTACGAACATCTGATGCAGGTCGAAGACAGCGGCCGCCCGCGGGTTGAAATTGGCCTGGGCGTCGGCACCGTCTTCGGACTGATCCCCTTCCTTGTCGGTCTGGTAGTGTTAGGCGCCGTTGCCGTCGTGGTGCGCTGGCGCCGCTACCGTTAATTCAGCGCCATACATTTCGCCCGGCGATCGTCAACGCGCTGGGCAAACCAGGCCGTGGTCAGATTGCGGGTGATTTTCGGACTCTCAAGCTGGATCCCCGGTAGCATCGCTCTCGGTAACGTCTTTCCGCTCTTCTGCTCCGCCAGTTTATACACCCGCTCATACAGTTCAGTTTTCTCAAACGCCAGGCTGTCGCCCTTTCTCAGCTGCTGACGAATTTCGCTCTCGCTCATATCCAGCTTGCTGGCCAGCTTGCGCACCGCCAGCTCCGTCTTCCCTGCCTCGTTGCTGCCATAGACAATCAGGTCGCCATCCAGCGCCAGCTTCACGCCGCTGGCGCGGCTGACGGCATTCTGGAACGCTGCATTGCGGCTGGCATACCAGCCAGCGTTAAAGTCAGCAAAGCGGTAGAGCGGCACCGTATAGCTGGTGGGGTAGTTCAGCAGATGGTAGGTGCCAAACCAGAGTCCGCCGCGCAGGGAGAAGACCTCCTGGCGAACCGTGTTTTCGATTTTCCACGGATAGCCGTCGGTATGCTTTTCAGCAAAGGCGATACTCACCTGCATTGGCCCGCCGGTATGCACCGGGTTAAGCGAGCCAAACAGGGTCTGCCCCATTGGCACCGTACCGATCATGTCATCGAAGATGGCGCTCAGCTGCTTCTCGGTTTTCACTGCATCCAGCCGCTCGCTGTAGCTTTTGCCGTTCGGGGAGGTGATTTTCAAAGCGGTATGCACCAGGAACGTCGGGATATGCAGCTTTTCGGCGCGCCGGTCGATCTCTTTCCAGGCGATTTTGTTCAGCCCGGGCACCGCCGGGTCGGACTGATAGAGCGACTCCTGCTGCGCCACCGCCAGCACCGAGCAGATGTTCTCCTCGGTGGGGGCGATCTTCTGGCTCTCAAAGGTTTTCGCCAGCGCCGAGGCCCACTGGTCCCGGTCTTTTACCGTGGCAGGCATTTTTTGCCGCACCACGCTTGCCACGTCGACGGGCTTTTCGCCCTTTTTCAGCGGCGCCGCCCCTTTCTCAGCACACCCGGCCAGCACCAGGACGGCAAGCAGCGAAAGGGGTAACGCGCGCGGTACGGTAAAAGACATAGACACTCCCTGTATTAACCTAACGTATGGGTAACTTCCTGTAGATCCTGACCGTCCAGCTCACGTTCAAAACTGCGTAAACGTTTATAGATGGACATCAGCCCCACCAGCGTGGTCCACGAGCTGATCAGATACTGGAACGAGCCGCGTACCTGACCGAACACGTTAGTGATTTGCGTCATCAGACCGAGCGTAATGGTACCGGCCACAATCGACGGGAACAGCAGGAACAAACCGAAAACGTTATCCACCTGCAGATAGAGAATGCGGGCAATGTTGAAGTACATGTAGTGGAAATAGAGACGGAAGTAGTTCCGGCGCACCGCGCCGAACAGCTCGCGCACCGTTGGCGGCGAGGCGCGGCTGGCATCATCTTCGCCATAGACCAGCTCTTTACGGTAGGCCGCTTCGACGCGCTGGTTTTTAAACTCCAGCCCCGGCAGCTTGATCCCGACCACCGCCAGCAGACCGGTCCCCATCAGCGACCAGACAATCGCGGCGATCACCAGGCCATACGGCAGATGGCCGACAATCGGCAGGTCCGGCACGTGTGCCGACAGGGTCACCAGCACCGGCAGGAAGGCGATCAGGGTCATGATAGCGTTGATAAAACTCACGCCCATATCCTCCAGGGTGGAGGCAAAGCGCATGGTGTCTTCCTGCACACGCTGGGCGGCACCTTCGATATGGCGCAGCTGCTGCCAGTGGGCCATATAGTGTTCGTTCATCGCGGTACGCCAGCGGAACACGTAGTGGCTGACGAAGAAGTTATTCATCACGCCGATAATTACAGCGATCAGCGCGATGCCAAGGAAAATGCCCACTTCGTGATAAAACTGGTTGATGGTGACCTTATGCGGCGAGCTGAGCGCGGTCTGGATCAGGTCATAGAACGGGGCATACCAGGCGTTGACCGCCACCCCCACTTCCACCAGAAACCAGGTGACGAAGATAATCAGCGCGGTGCCAAGAATCGACCAGTACTGCCAGCGGTGCGGCGAGTAAATAAACCAGAACAGGGCAAACGCCCCGACGCAGATCGCATAGTAGGCATAAAAGAGCAGGTAGCTGCGCGACCAGAAACGCGCCGCGCTGATGGGTACATCGCCGGTAGCGCCAGCCAGACGCTCAATCCAGGCCCCACCACCCGCCTGCCAGAAAATGACTGCGATCAGAGCCCAAATAAAGGCCGAGAGAAAAAAGGGTCCCGGTTTTGGGAAAAACGACTTAAACATAACGCTTCCTTCTGGTTGTTATCTTTACTGCTGTGCACGACGGATTATCAGACCTGTCGGCCTGGTTTTAGTTCGCCGTCACCCGCCACCCGGGCGGAAAAGTGAATGAATCTGACAGGTATCATAAGCGCAATGTCACAAAACATGAGATCGGTAATCACGAAATTGTTCGTATTTACCCATGGTTACGTTTTTCACGCTATCGTTATGCTGTTCAGGCCTTTGCAATACGCCGATTAGTAGTATAAATACGCATACTTTTTTCATTCATTTCATGGATACTTTCGTTGAAACGTTGTCTGTTCCTCTCCGCCGCGCTGTATGCGGCCAGCCTCACCAGCGTGCAGGCTGTCGAGCCGATCGCCGATCCGGCTTTTGCCTCTGATGTGGTTGATCGCTACGCAAATCATATTTTTTACGGCAGTGGCGCAACGGGGATGGCTCTGGTAGCGATTGACGGCAACCAGCGCGTGTTCCGCAGCTTTGGCGAAACGCGCCCGGGCAACAACGTTCACCCGCAGCTGGATTCGGTGGTGCGCATCGCCTCCCTGACCAAGTTAATGACCAGCGAGATGCTGGTAAAACTGCTCGATCAGGGCGTGGTCAGGCTCAACGATCCGTTAAGTAAATATGCCCCGCCGGGGGCTCGCGTGCCGACCTATCAGGGCGCGCCGATTACGCTCGTTAACCTCGCTACCCACACCAGCGCCCTGCCGCGCGAACAGCCGGGCGGCGCGGCGCATCGTCCGGTCTTCGTCTGGCCCACCCGGGATCAGCGCTGGAACTGGCTGTCGACGGCGACCCTGAAATCGACGCCGGGCACGCAGGCCGCCTACTCCAACCTGGCGTTTGACCTGCTGGCCGACGCGCTGGGCAACGCCGCCGGCAAGCCCTATGCGCAGCTGTTCGAAGAGCAGATCACCCGTCCGCTGGGGATGAAAGACACCACCTTTACCCCCTCCCCCGATCAGTGCAAACGCCTGATGGTGGCGGAAAAAGGGGCCAGCCCGTGTAACAACACTCTGGCCGCAGTGGGCAGCGGCGGGGTTTACTCCACGCCGGGGGACATGATGCGCTGGATGCAGCAGTTCCTCTCCTCGGATTTCTATTCGCGCAGCAACCAGGCCGACAGAATGCAGACCCTGATCTATCAGCGCAGCCAGTTAACGCGGGTGATCGGGATGGATGTGCCGGGCCGCGCGGACGCGCTGGGCCTTGGCTGGGTCTATATGTCGCCGAAAAACGGTCGTCCGGGGATTATCCAGAAAACCGGCGGTGGCGGCGGATTCATCACCTATATGGCGATGATCCCGCAGTCTAACGTGGGGGTATTCGTGGTGGTGACGCGCTCGCCGCTCACGCGTTTCGTCAACATGAGCGACGGCGTTAACCAGCTAGTGGTGGAGTTGAGCGAGAACAAACCGCAGGTTATTCCGGCATCCTGAGGCTTAATATTCAGCGGGCAAATGGTTGATACCGATCAGTTTGCCCCTTTCCATCATGATGTAGTTCCCCTGCCGCAGCGCCGCCAGCACTTCTGCCACCACCGAACGCGAAATGCGCGTGCGGCGCTGAATGTAGTTCATCACCCCCACCCGCATCCGCAGTCCCTCGTCCCACTGGGCCATGTCCAGCAGCGTGGAGCGGATCTGGCTGTAGGAGTTATTGCCTACCAGCTGTTTATCGCGGATCTCCATCATGCGGTGGTGCCAGGAGAGCCAGCAGAAGGCGTCGGACCACAGTCCGGCCTGTTGAATCAGCTGGCGGGCACTCGCCGCAGGCAGCCAGAAACCGGTACAGGGCGATTGCGTCACCAGCAGATATTCGGTGCTGCAGCCCATCATGCCGGCATTGAGCCCGAAGATATAAGGCGCGGCAACAATCTCTATCAGCAGGTCGTCCTGCTGACGATGAATACTGAGCGTGCCCGACTGCAGCACCACTGCGTTGTCATTTTCTCGATCGCCCTCCCCGAAGAGAGGATGCATTGCGGGAAGTTTGAATGGCGTGCTGTGCGACGCCAGGCAATGTTCAAGTCGGGAGAACTCAGAAATGGGTTTTGCATAACGGTTCATGAGGCCTCAGGTCATCCTTAACTGAGCTAAAAAACGGGGAGGCAAGCCTCCCCGCATCAGACGTATTACCAGGTGTATTTCACACCCAGGTTTGCGCCCCAGTTCTGATCGACATCACCCCCACCCAGGTAAGTCGCATCAGTGTAAGCACTGAAGTGTTTGGTGAAGCTGAACTGCGTCCCCAGCCCCACGCGAACCGCAGAGCCTTTCACGCCGTTGTCGATGTTGTCGCCGTTCACGCGCGCATCTTCACCGGCATCATCATAGACGTACGCCAGTTTGAAGAACGGCGTCAGCGCCTGATCGTCGCCATAACCGAAGGTGTAACCCGCGTCGAAACCGGCCTCATAACGCATGCTGTCGTAAGACTGGCTGCCCACGCGCATATCGTTGCTCAGACGGTAGTCGTCGCCAGACTGGAACAGCCCGGAGATAGCCGCGTACGGTGTCAGGTAACCGGCCGTGTTCGGTTTCCAGTCGTAGCCCAGCTTCAGGCCAAAGCCCCAGGCATCGGTCGTGGTGTTGCCATCGACGTACTTGCCATCACTCATGGTCGCAGAGAGATCGTTATTGAAGCGCGAGTAGCTCAGGGAGCTGTCGAGGAAGATAGCGTTCTCAAAGCGCGCCGCGGAGTAGACCATGGCGGTCTGGCTGTCCTGATCCACCTGGCCGGTACGATCGCTCATATCGCCTTTGGCAAAGCCCGCTGCCGCACCGAAGATCCAGTCGGCGTTGTTGCCATCAATCCAGGTATCGAGACCCACCATGATGCCGCTGACGTCCTGATCGTAGTGGATCGTGCCGTTATCGCCGTCGAAGTTACCGCCGACAAGGCTTACCCACGCGCCGCCGTTGTCCTTCAGGCCGTGACGGCTGTTGGTCAGACGGGTAGAGAGCGCATCCTGCTGCAGATGCCAGATATTGGTGTTGGCTGATGGAATGCTCAGGGCCATGTTGGCGTAATCGGTCAGACGCTCCTGATGCAGCACCACGGTGTCGCCCTGCTGCTGCGCCTGGTAAGTGTAAGCACCGAGATCCGCTTTATTGGCCGCGGTAAAGCTAAACCGGGTATCCGCGTTGTTGTCGTAAACGCGAACGATCTCGTTATTGTTATAGTCGGCAACTGAACCCGCCCCGGTCGCGTTATCCAGACGCACGTTGTAGTTACCGGAGACTTCACCGTTCACCGCCAGATGCCCGTCAGAATTGAGGGCAATCACCCCGTAATCGTACTCAGCATGGTGGATATCGTCAGAGACATAGCGGGCGTTGTTCAGATCGGAATTGAACACGTAATCGCGGCTGGCAACGTTGAGCACGCCGCCGTCGGTCAGCACCATTTTGTGGGTATCCACCTGGCCCAGACCCAGCGCCAGTTCAGCCTGGTTATCAACGGTAATGGTGTTGGCGTACAGCCCGGCGGTTTCCTGAGTCAGGGTAAGCCGGCTGGCGCTGTCGAGATACAGGCTGTCGGTCGCCACGTCACCGGAATCGCCGATGTTCATCGACGAGCGGTTGGTCAGGGTGATGCTGTCAGCCAGCAGGCCGGAGCTCTCGACGTTAACCTGCGAGCGGTTGTTAACGGTCAGGGTATCGATGTTGGACTGCTTACGGGTATCCCACTCTGAGCCGTTATCCAGCACGACGTTGAACAGACCGCTCTGGTAAACCTGATTACCCACCAGATGGCCGTTGCTGTTGAACGTTGAGGCTGGCCAGATGCTGTTTGGCGACAGCGCACGCCAGTCGACGCTGCTGTAGCCCTGACCGTACATCTGACCCGGCCCGATCGCCTCCACGCTGGAGACCGCCGCGCCGACCCATTTGCTGCCGTTGGTCAGGGTCAGATCCAGTTTGTCGGTACCGTCCCAGCCGTTGGTGGTCGGGTTGTAGACGCCGTCGGCGGTGGTATCGGTGGCCGGATCGCCATTCGGATAGAAGTTGTTGTCGAAGGTGCTGGTGAACAGCACATCGCCGGTCAGGGTGGAGCGATCGAAGTTCGCCGTGGTGCGCATGGCGTTATCCGCGCTGCTGGCGGTGACGATCAGCGCCGCATCATCCGAGGCCGTGGCGTTGTTTTCGCCGTAATCGCTCGGTTTTGCCGACTGACCATAAAAACCGCTGGTGCCCAGGTCGCTGTAGGCGCCTGAGGTGACGACAGAATCTTTCACCTGCAGGGTGTTGGTAAAGACGTGGCCGTTGTCCTCAATGCCGGTGACCGCGTCATACGGGGTGTTGTCCAGCTGGTGATAGCCCTGGGTCAGGGTGATACCGGCCACGCGGGAGTTGTTCTGAATAACAATGTCCGACTCAACGTCGAGGGTGATGGCATTACCCAGCGCGTAGGTATCCCAGTAGGTGGTGGTCGTGCTGCTGCCGCTTACCACGTCGTAAGCGTAATGCTCATAGGTATCGTTGATGGTGGTATTGTCCACCGTCAGCGCAAAACGGTCGTACTGCTGGTGCGTCGTGCCGTCTGAATTCAGGCCGCTGGCACATTCAGTGGTCATGCACTTCGAGGTGATCATCCCGTTAATGGTGCTGTTGGAAATAGACAGCGCGTTGGCACGACCGCCCGCGCCGTCGTCCAGGTAGTACGTTGAAATCACGCCGTTCACCGTGGACTTGTTGATGACAGGATAGATATCGCCATCGTGTGCCGCGGAAGAGTCATTCCAGTCGGAATATCCATTATACCAGGCCGAGGTGGCGGTATTATCGTAACCAAAGGTGTTGTAAGTAGTATCAGAAATATCCTTTGCATTGGCCTGAGAAGCGATAGCCAGCGTGCAGGCTAATGCAAGTTGAGATACAACAAATTTCTTTTTCCATGTTTGCATTGGGTCATCCCTCCTCAGGGACGTAAGCAAGTTTGTCCGTAAATACAGTGCAAATATATTGCGAGGCGAATTATGCAGTCTCGAAAGAAAATAGTTCAATGAATGCGGCAATTAAGTCCGGAAACAGACAAAATAACCACAGCACTTTTTAAAATACAAAAATAATAAAAAACAACTTTAATTACAGTATGTTATATATATTCGAAAGAAAAATAAGGCGAGGCGAAAGATCATTGTTAATTATAAAATAAAAGAAAATAAGAGATAAAATAAATAAATAACAACCAGCAACTAACAGCATCAGCAAGGCAAGTTGAGATATTACCTGGATTCACTATATCCATGGCCCTGTAATTAATGCTCGCCGATAAAGCGTAAACTTATTTCAGGCGGAAAAACATATAAAGCAAAAATAATGCCGATTTTACCGCTGCGCACTCTGTGGCCAAAACGACAACTTTAGTAAAACAGTCTGCGCGCATTTCGGTTACACTGCCTCTCTTTGATTCACCGACTTCAGGCATATCATGACCGATTTAATTGCTCGTCCCCGTCGCCTGCGCAAAACCCCGGCGTTGCGCGCATTATTTGAAGAGACAACCCTGTCCTTAAACGATCTGGTGTTGCCAATTTTTGTTGAAGAAGAGATCGACGACTACAAAGCCATCGATGCCATGCCGGGCGTGATGCGCATTCCTGAGAAGCACCTGGCGCGCGAAATTGAACGCATTGCCAACGCGGGCATCCGCTCAATCATGACCTTCGGCATCTCCCACCATACCGACGCCACCGGCAGCGATGCCTGGAAAGAGGACGGTCTGGTGGCGCGTATGTCGCGCATCGCCAAACAGACCGTACCGGAAATGATCGTCATGTCCGATACCTGCTTCTGCGAATACACCTCCCACGGCCACTGCGGCGTGCTGTGCGATCACGGCGTGGACAACGACGCGACCCTGCTCAACCTGGGCAAACAGGCGGTCGTGGCAGCCGCAGCGGGCGCTGACTTTATCGCCCCCTCCGCGGCGATGGACGGCCAGGTTCAGGCCATTCGCCAGGCGCTGGACGCCGCCGGTTTCACCGACACGGCGATCATGTCCTACTCCACCAAATTCGCCTCCTCCTTCTACGGCCCGTTCCGTGAAGCAGCCGGTACCGCGCTGAAGGGCGATCGCAAAACCTACCAGATGAACCCGCTGAACCGCCGGGAAGCGATCCGTGAATCGCTCCTCGACGAAGCCCAGGGCGCTGACTGCCTGATGGTTAAACCGGCTGGTGCCTATCTGGACATCCTGCGCGACATTCGCGAGCGCACCGAACTGCCGCTGGGCGCGTATCAGGTGAGCGGTGAGTACGCGATGATCAAGTTCGCCGCGAAGGCGGGTGCGATCGACGAAGAGAAAGTGATCCTCGAAAGTCTGGGTGCGATCAAACGCGCGGGCGCGGATCTGATCTTCAGCTACTTCGCGCTGGATCTGGCCGAGAAGAAAATTCTGCGTTAACCGCCAGTGCCGGGTGGGGCTTCGCCCTGCCCGGCCTGCGACAAACCTTCACCACACTGCAATACCACCGACATCTGGCGCTTCTACTGTCTTCGCAGAACAGGAGGAGGAGCCACCATGTTTAGTCTCGACAGCGTTCTCGATGACCTTTGGCCGCAGGCGAAACCTGCACCCTGGCAAAAAAGCCTGTTAAAGAAGCTCTTACACGAAGAAGAATTTCAGCAGTTTGCCGCCGACCACCGTCACCTGAAAGGGCTCGATATGGTGGAACAGGTTCTGGAACATCTTGATATCCTCTGCGCCATTCCGGCTCACGACCTCGAACAAATTCCCGCTCACGGTCCGCTGATTGTTATCGCTAACCACCCCACCGGGACGCTGGACGGCCTGGCGCTGCTGTATGCCATCTCCCGGGTGCGCCGGGACGTGAAAGTTGTCACCAACCGCATGCTGAGCCACCTGGAGCCGCTAAGCTCGCTGTTTATCCCGGTGGATAATATGGGCGGACGCACGGCGAAGTCGTCGTTCACCCTGATGGAACAGCACCTGCAAAACGCCGGGGTGCTGATCTTCTTCCCGGCCGGGGAAGTCTCCCGCCCGACGCGCACCGGGATCCGCGATAAAAAGTGGCACCCCGGCTTTATCAAGCTGGCGGGCAAATTCCGCGCGCCGCTGCTGCCGGTGAACATCCACGCCCGCAACAGCCTGCTGTTTTATGCCAGCACCCTGCTCTCGCCGCAGCTGTCGATGCTTCTGCTGATGCAGCAGATGTTTCGCCGTCGCCACTGCCGCCTGCCGGTGAAAATCGGCCAGCAGATCGGCTGGAGCCACTGGTATAGCCCGACCCTTTCAGCCCGGGAGATGGCCGAACAGTGCCGCCAGCATGTGTTGCGTCTCGGCAAGGGGCTGTCAGGCGTGTTCAAAACCGAATCCGCCATTGCCCGCCCGGAAGATCGGGCCACCCTGAAGCGCGCCCTGACGCAGGCGGAGTGTCTGGGGACAACCGCCGATGGCAAAACCATCTATCTGTGGCAGCGCAACGGCCAGGAAGAGGCGCCGATCCTGCGCGAGCTGGGTCGCCTGCGGGAGATCGCTTTTCGCGCGGTGGGGGAAGGCAGCGGAAAGCGGCGCGATACCGATCGCTATGACGATGACTATCTGCACCTGATTTTATGGGATGACGAGGATCTGGAGATCGTCGGTGCCTACCGCTTTATGCCGGGTGCCTTAAAGGGACGGGAGGCGCTCTACAGCCACAGCCTGTTTCACTACGATGACGAGATGCAGGCGATCCTCGATCACGGGATTGAACTGGGGCGCAGCTTTATTCAGCCGCGCTACTGGGGACGTCGCGGCCTCGACTATCTGTGGTCGGGGATTGGAGCCTATCTGGCGCGCTACCCGCACTATCGCTACCTGTTCGGGCCGGTCTCCATCTCCGGTGGATTACCGCCTGCGGCTCGGGATCTGCTGGTCGCCTTTTACCGGCTGTGGTTCCCGGCTACCCATCCGCTGGCGACCTCCCGCCGCCCGTATCCCGCCTCGTTGCCCGACGTGCTGGCGCAGTTTGGCGGCGAAGATTACGTGGAAGACCTCACCCGCCTGAAATCGCTGCTGGGCAACCTGGGATGCGGCATTCCGCCGCTCTATAAACAGTATTCCGAGCTGTGCGAGCCCGGCGGCGTGCAGTTTATCGATTTTGGCAGCGACCCGGCGTTCAACAACTGCATCGACGGCCTGGTGCTGGTGGATCTCTGTTACCTGAAAGCCAGCCGGTACCAGCGGTATATTGGGGCACATTTGTAGGTGTTGATGTCTCGTAGGCCGGGTAAGCGCAGCGCCACCCGGCAAAAACAGCGCACATTTGTCACGCCCGGTGGCGGCGACGCCTTACCGGGCCTACGGGAACTGGAAGGGAGAGGGGACAGTCAGGTACCGTACAGGTTTTCTCCCTCGCCCCTTTGGGGAGAGGGTCGGGGAGGGAGTCAGCCCGCACGGAAGAAAGGCTTATCCCCTAAAATCGTCGCCCGGTGCATAATCCGTCGCTGCGGCAAATAATCGGCATTGGCGTAATGCTGCGTCACCCGATTATCCCAGATCGCCAGATCGTTCTGCTGCCAGCGCCAGCGCACCTGGAATTCCGGCTTAGTGACATGCGCAAACAGGAACGTTAGCAGCGCATCGCTCTCTTTCTCGTTCAGATCCACAATCCGCGTGGTGAAACCTTCGTTGACGAACAGCGCCTGCTTGCCGCTCACCGGATGGGTGCGCACCACCGGGTGCAGCAGGGGCGGGTGTTTGGCCACTGCCTCCAGCCAGCGCTGATGCTCCTCTTCGGTTTTACGGTACTTATACTCCTGGAACGATTTCTTAAAATCGTGCTCCGCCCGCAGGCCGCTCAGCAGCTGACGGAACGGCGCGGATAACGCCTCAAACGCCGCAATCCCGCTGGTCCACAGGGTATCGCCCCCGCTCTCCGGCAGCAGTTTTGCCACCAGAATCGCCCCGGCGGGCGGGGTCTCGATAAAGGTGACATCGGTGTGCCAGTTGTCGTTGTCCGGCGGATTATCGTTGTGGGTATCCAGGACGATAATCTCCTCTACCCCCTCGGCATGGGGATAGACCGGGTGGATATGCAGATCGCCAAACCGCTGCGCCAGCGCCCGCTGCTGCTGAGGCGTCACCGCCTGCTCGCGCAGGAACACCACCTGATGGCGCAGCACCGCGTGATAGAGCTGCTCAAACTGGTTATCGCTTAATGGCCGGGTCACATCCAGGCCGGAAATCTGCGCCCCAATGTACGGCCCCAGCGGGGTAATGGTCAGACGTTCACTCATTGTATCTCTCCATGCCAGGGAGTCAGGCGGCGCTGAAGCGCGCGCAGCCCCAGTTCTAATCCGAAGGCGATCACGGCGATCGCCGCGATCCCTGCCAGCACCACGTCCGTCGCCAGGAACTCCCCCGCCGACTGGACCATAAACCCTAACCCGCGGGTGGCGGCGATGAGCTCAGCCGCCACCAGCGTCGACCAGCCAACCCCAAGGCCGATGCGCAGACCGGTAAGAATTTCCGGCAGCGCGCCGGGTAAAATCACAAACCACAGCACCTGGGCACGGCTGGCACCCAGCGACTGCGCCGCACGGATCCGCACCTGCTGGGCGCTTTTGACCCCGGCCACCGCCGACATCGCCACCGGGGCAAAAATCGCCAGGTAGATGAGCAGGATCTTCGAGGTCTCGCCGATGCCAAACCAGATCACCATCAGCGGCAGATAGGCCAGCGGCGGCACCGGGCGGTATAGCTCAATCAGCGGATCGAGAATGCCGCGCACCGTCGGGCTTAAGCCCATCGCAATGCCCACCGGGATCCCGACGATCACCGCCGCCAGCAGGGCCACCAGAATGCGCCCCAGGCTGGCCGCCAGATGCTGCCACAGGGTGGCATCCATAAAACCTTGCGGACCGGCGATGGTGAACAGCTTCACCAGCACCTGGCCCGGCGGCGGCAGGAACAGCGGGCTGACCCACTGGGCCGCCGCTACCGCCCACCACACCGCCAGCAGCACCAGCAGGGTACTGAGGCTGAGGGTCAACTGGCGGGAAAGGGGCCAGCGCAGGGTCAGGCGTTTGCGCGCCGTTTTGTCATTCACCACAATGCTCATGAGAAGGCCTCCCGCTGCTCAAAGACGCGGCTCAGCACGTATTCGCGCCGGGCAATAAAATCGGGATCGGACTTGATGCTGCGCACCGGCTCCCCCGCCACAAAGCGGCGGGCAAAATTGAGCGGCAGGCGCTCCAGCACCCTTCCAGGCCCCGGCGACAGCAGCACCAGTTCGGTAGCCATAAACACCGCTTCTTCGATGTCATGGGTGATCAGCAGCACCTGCTTGCCGGTCTCGTGCCACAGGCGCAGGAGCAGGGTTTGCATCTGTTCCCGGGTGAAGGCATCCAGCGCCCCGAAGGGTTCATCCAGCAGCAACAGCTGCGGATTAGCCGCCAGCGCCCGGGCAATACCGACGCGCTGACGTTGTCCGCCGGAGAGCTGCCAGATAAAGCGTTTTTCCGCCCCCTCCAGCCCCACCTTTTTCAGCATGTCCCGGGCGATCGCCAGCCGCTCTTCCCGTCCGGTGCCCGCCAGCTGCAGGCCAAAGGCGACGTTCTCCTGCACGTTACGCCACGGCAGCAGCCCTTCGTTCTGGAAGACCACGCCGCGCTCCGCGCCGGGGCCCTCCACCTTTTTTCCTTCCAGCTGAATGGTGCCGTGCTGATAAGGTACAAACCCGGCGATCAGATTCAGCAGCGTGGTCTTGCCGCAGCCGGACGGGCCGAGCACCACCAGCAGCTCGCCGCTATCCAGCGTCAGGTTGATATCCTCCAGCGCAGGCTTGCCAGCGTAATCGGCAGACAGATTTGTAATATTCAGCATCCGGCCCCCCTTATTTCACGAAGCGAACGGTCACGTACTGGCTGTAATCTGCCGCCACCGCGGGCACTTTGCCCTGCTCTTTCAGGAACCCGGCGGTATCGACAATCGCTTTATTCACCGGCCCGGAGAGCTGCTGCACCTGCTGGGCAGGCGTCAGATAGGTGTTGCCCTTCACCAGACCCGGCACGTCGGCTTCCGGCACGCCGCTCAGACGGGCGAGCTTCTCCAGGTTGGCGGGCTGTTTCAGCCACTCATCCGGATTAGCGATGTAGGGCTGCTGGGCGTCGATGGCGCTTTTGGCGAAGGCTTTAACTACCTCCGGGTGCTTCTCAGCGAAGTCTTTACGCACCACCCACACATCGAGGGTTGGCGAGCCCCACTGGCCGACCTGGGCGGAGTCAGTCAGCACGCTGCCGTCTTTTTCCAGCTCGTTGACCGCAGGAGACCAGACATACGCCCCGTCAATATCGCCACGCTGCCAGGCGGCAATAATCGCTGGCGGTTGCAGGTTGATGATTTCCACCTGACCCGGCTTGATCCCCCAGTGTTTCAGGGCGGCGAGCAGGCTGTAATGGGTGGTGGAGATAAACGGCACCGCGATGCGTTTGCCGATCAGATCTTCGGGTTTGGTGATGTTTTTCTTCACTACCAGCGCTTCGGAATTCCCGAGCTGCGAGGCCAGAAGGAAAACTTCAATCGGCACCTGCTGGCTGGCGGCGACCGCCAGCGGGCTGGAGCCGAGGTTGCCAATCTGCACGTCGCCTGAGGCCAGGGCCCGCACGATGGCTGCGCCGCTATCGAACTTACGCCAGTCCACTTTGGCGCCGCTGGTTTTCTCGAAGGTCTTGTCCGCCTGGGCCACTTTGGCGGGCTCAGCGGAGGTCTGATACGCGACGGTGACGTCCACCGCCTGCGCCTGAAATGCCCACAGCGCAAGGGCGCCAAGTAAGGTGATACGCGATGAAATTGCCATGGTGTCTGCTACCGTAGTTGTTATGGAGGCAGTATTTCCGGCGGCGGTATTTTGATAAAGGAATTAAAAAGCATCGTTAATGCCGAATCGTTTTTAGAAAAAAAGTGGCAATAGATAGTGAATTTTGTGCGGTCTGCATTGCCCGGCGGCGCGGTCGGCCCCCTCTCCCTTGAGGGAGAGGGTTGGGGTGAGGGGTAGCATGCTACACCGGTGGTGGTTCCGTTCACTTCCAGTCCATTGCTTCTCTGTTACAACCGAACCCGTGAACGTGCCAGGGTGGCTCAATCGCCACCACCCTGGCTACCCGGGCTACCGGCAAGAAAATCGCCGCTTCGCGATTCCCTCAGCTTATTCCCTCCGGCTATCGGGTCGGGCACCAGCCTGCATCCCTGCAGGCTATGCCCTCTCGGCGCGTCCATGCGCCTCGCCCCGGCCTGCGGGAAACGCTTCGGCGATTTTCAGCCGGACCAGGTGTTGCTGTGAGTCGGTAAATGACTCAAGCATTTTCATCTCTTTTCGTGGGTTAATTTAAGGGGATTGTTCCCTCGTCTGTTCTGAGCCAGCGTGGCATTTTTAGCGTATCGGCATAGAAGCTGACCAGCTCATAAAGCAGATCCTTGATGACTCTTTCGGCTTCAGATGGGAATGCACCGCTCATCAGATGCCGAGTCAGCTCCTGACAGTAACGGCCCAGTTGATCGGGTTCAGGGTCGAAGGCGGGCAGGCGTGTCGGTAAATCGTCTACGGTCAGGCTCGCTTTTAAATAGTCCGGCACGGGCTCCAGCAGCGTGGGTTGCAGCAGGGCCAGACAGGCGGAAAGTCGTCCGTAAAGGGCGAGTTTTTCAGTGGGAAGATCACATTCAACCAGCGCATCCATAAAGCGTTCGCAGTTGTCCGCCAGTTCGGTAAAAGACGTGCTGTGATTGAAGGGCAGGGTAAGTAATGCGTGAGTGTGGTTTAGGGTCGTAGCCATAAAGGCAGCCTCCGATGAATGATTTAATTAACCACCACCAGAGAGGTCAATCTCATGGGTGGCGGACTAAGCAGAGTTGACCTTACCGGCTTCATCGGATACCGGCGCACCTTGCGATGCCCCTACTCAGCCCACCATTGAGATGTAGCAGAGCGTACGACGCATCATTATACGTCGCCGATGAAGAAAGCAGGAGGTCAATCCCGACGCCTGATTTTGCAGACGCGTAAAAAAGATACCGCCATATCCATTCTATGTGAAGGGCTATTCCCGGAAGCAGCCTCGCAAAACAAGAAATTACCGCGATGAAAATGCCTCTCAGGCACAGATGTCCCAGCGGCACCCTGGTCCGGCTGAAAATCGCTGAGGCGTTGACTGGAGGCCGGGGCGAGGCGCATGGATGCGCCGAGAGGGGCGACCTACAGGGATGTAGGATCGACCCCGACCCGACAGCCGCAAGTCATTAGCCGAAGGGACCGCGAAGCGGCGATTTTCTTTGCCGGGAGCCGGGGTGGTCAGGGGGGCGGCGGTGCACTGAACCCCAGATCCTGGACACCAGATTCCGGAATCTGGAGGTCCAGAACGATGAAACATCCTTTTCATATCAGACTTGCGGCTGTACAG